>DALZNT010000025.1:0-33772 GCA_032005505.1 Clostridium sp.
CCTGTTCCCGATCTACCATATATAAATCGAATACCCATAAATATCACTTCCTATCTATTATTATAAATTTTTATATAAAAACCTTCTTATAATATGTCAATATAGTTTCTCATATTTATATATTACCATAACCTTCAAATTTATAATCCTCCTTTTAGTGATCACATTTTGTGAGAATCCTAATAATTAATCTTGTCTATTTAATCTTTCTTACATCATACTCTCCATTAATTCCTTAAACTTACTTAAACTCCCTTAAAATCGTTTTTAATTAATCGAATTTTTAAATATTGCAAAATATTCTAAAAAGAGTTAAACTAATTATGAGTAAATTATGACTAAATTTATGGAGGTTACGGGATATGAATAAACTTATTTCAATCGATGAAGCTATTGCTAAAATCGAAGATGGTATGACCATAATGATTGGTGGTTTCTTAGCAAATGGAACACCTGAAGCTCTTGTAGATGCTTTAGTTGCAAAAGATGTAAAGGATTTAACAGTAATCGGAAACGATACTGGATTTGTAGATAGAGGTATTGGTAAGCTTGTAGTAAATAGACAAGTTAAGAAAGCAATAGCTTCTCACATTGGTACAAACAAAGAAACAGGAAATCAAATGAACTCTGGGGAAACTGAAGTTGAATTAGTTCCACAAGGAACTCTTGCTGAAAGAGTGCGATGTGGCGGCGCTGGGCTTGGTGGATTCTTAACTCCAACTGGTCTTGGAACAATAGTTCAAGATGGAAAAGAAATAATTACTGTTGATGGACAAGAATATATTCTTGAAAAACCATTACATGCAGATGTTGCACTTATATTTGGTTCAAAAGTAGACAAAAAGGGTAATGTTTACTATCATCAATCAACAAGAAACTTTAATCCATTAATGGCTATGGCTGCTAATGTAGTAATAGTTGAAGCTGAAGAGATAGTTGAGGTTGGAGAAATAGAGCCAAACTGCGTTATGACTCCACACATATTTGTAAACTATATAGTGAAGGGGGATAACTAACATGGATAAGAACATGGTAAGAGAAGTAATTGCTAAAAGAGTTGCTCAAGAATTACATGATGGAGATGTAGTTAACCTCGGTATAGGACTACCAACTTTAGTTGCTAATTACCTTCCTGAAGGAATGGATATAACTCTACAATCTGAAAATGGATTCATAGGAATTGGTGCTTCACCAGCTCCTGGTGAAGAAGATAAAGACTTAGTTAATGCTGGTGGACAACACGTTACAGTTTTACCTGGTGCTGCTTTCTTTGATTCTTCAATGTCTTTCTCTATAATTAGAGGTGGACATGTTGATGCTACAGTTCTTGGAGCGTTACAAGTTGACCAAGAAGGAAACCTTGCTAACTGGATGATTCCTGGAAAAATGGTTCCTGGAATGGGTGGAGCAATGGACCTAGTTGTGGGTGCTAAGAAAGTTATCGTAGCTATGGAGCACACTCAAAAAGGTTCTGCAAAAATATTAAAGAAATGTACACTTCCATTAACAGCTTCACATCAAGTAAACTTAATAATTACTGAAATGGCTGTTCTTGAAGTTACTAAAGAAGGTCTTGTTCTTAGAGAATTAGGACCAGAAGCATCTGTAGAAGATGTAAAAGCTGCTACACTTGCTGATATAATCGTTCCAGAAGACGTTAAGAAAATGTCTCTATAATTTGTACAAGCCATATAAATTATATAACTTTTCTTAATCAATATTTTTAATCCATTATTACACCAAATGTATTAACATAAATAAAACAACCCCTAGGTTTAAAATAGCATTGCCATTCTATTTTAAACCTAGGAGTATCTATATATTTACCTATAATATTTTCACCTTTATGCTAATATCCTACTTTTAAATTGTTATTTTATGAAGCATTTATAATTTTTCACTCTCCATAAATCTCAAAGCAGCTTCTCTTAACTTTTCAAAAGTGTTCATTTCTGGATTTATCATTACTATATCAAGAAGTGCTTTTAACATTTCTCCTACTATTTTTCCACTTGATATTCCCAGCCTAATTAACTCATTCCCATCAATTTTTAAGTCCTTTAACTTGTAACACTCCTTATTTTCTACTATGGCTTCTAGGATTTCGAAGTGTTCCTTTACACTTTCATAGCCACAACATCCTTTTTTCATATATAGAACCTTTGTAAACATCTCTATATCTATTACCTTTAGGATATTCTTTATATACAATTTCTCAGCCTCAATTTTTTCATCATAATATAACATTAATGTGCTTACACTCTTAATTGTATAATTATCATATTTTAGGCTTCTCAATATCTCTTCTGCCATTTTAGATTTTCTTTGATTTCTTCCCTCAATAAAATTATCCACAAGGTTATATCCTTGGATGATATAATTTAAAAACACTGTTAATCTTATTATTAAATCTTTCTGACATCTCCCCATTATTTGTCCACAATTTTCAGTTAACTCATCCACCTTATCCACTTTTAAAGAACATTTGTGCATAAAATTAATAATTATTGTAGGTATATCTAGTTTAAAAAGCATGTTTGCCATCTGTTGTGGTTCATCTGCTAAAATTAGCTTATTAAGTTCAATCGCAATTCTTTCCACAGAAATATTTTTTAAAAGTTCCTTTGTTTCTACTATTCCCTTAAAAGTCTCTTCTTCTATAGTGTAATTTAATTGAGCTGCAAACCTTAAAGCTCTCATTATTCTAAGGGCATCTTCATTAAATCTATCTTTTGGAATACCAACGCATCTAATAATTTTGCCATCAATATCTTTCTGACCATAAAAATAATCAACAATACCAACTTCATCACTATATGCCATAGCATTTATTGTAAAATCTCTTCTAGCCAAGTCTTCCTTAAGACTAGACGTAAACGTAACATTATCTGGTCTTCTATTATCCACATATTCTCCATCTACTCTATATGTAGTTATCTCCACAGTTCCCCCATCAACAATAACTGCCACTGTACCATGTTCTATTCCAACATCTATAGTCTTAAGTCCCCTAAATGCACCCTTAATATCCTCTGGCAGAGCAGATGTACACACATCCCAATCATTAGGCACTCTTCCAATAACACTATCTCTAACACAGCCACCAACCACATAAGCTTCATATCCTAATGCATTTAATTTATTAATACATTTATCAACATTTTCAGGTATATTAATACACATATATTTATCCATTCCTTATTAAAATTTATTCTATTATTTATTTTGAAATCTCATATAAAATTATATTATAATATACAACATATTCCTATAATAAGTGTTATTCTTTATATACATTTATTTACCTTCTTATAGTTAAATAAACTTATTTTTAAATTGTTACCATTTCGTAATGAATCTAGTCTAAATATAAATTACAATAGTTATAGAGATGGAAATATACAGTATTTAGGGAGAAGGCGAAGAAAAATGTCAATGCAATCAAGAAAGGCACGAAGACACCGTTCAGAATTAAAGCTTAATATTATGTTGCCTATAGCATGTTTATTACTTTTAGGATTCGCTATGTGGACTAACTATATGGGGAAAAATTATATAACTAAAACTAATGAATTAAAAGAAAAAATAAACTTATCCAAAGCTGAATCATCTACAATAGAATCTGAGAATGTTTCTATTGAAAAATCTATTTCAGAATTGGACAAGCTAATAGAAAATATAAAAATTGAACTAAACTAATGAAAGGAGCTAACCATGGATATTAACTCATTTGTCGAAAGTCCTCTTAAGAGAAGATCAAAAATGAAAAAACTTGCCCAGCAAAATATTTTATCAATAACACTACTAACAATTTGCATCATTATCTTTGCTATATTTATATCTAAAATGTTCTTTAGAATGTATCAATGTAGCAAACTAAAATCGGAATATAACAACATAGTTGAATATAATACTTCACTATCCCAAAAGACAGTAGAATTAAATCAACTTTATGCTAGTAAAAAAACGGAGTATGCAGATATTGAAAAATTATACGATGAAGCCATGGCTAATTCTCCTATAGCATATCTAACCTTTGATGATGGTCCATCAGATAACACTCTAAAACTCTTGGATGTATTAGATAAATATAATGTAAAAGCTACCTTTTTTGTAGTATATAAAGAGGGCTATGATGATGTATATAGAGAAATTACAAAGCGTGGTCACGTACTTGCAAATCACACCTATAGTCATGATTATAAGACGATTTATGCTTCACCAGATGCTTTTATAAACAACATTTTAACTCTTGATAAAAAGCTTGAAGAAATAACTGGTGTTCCTCCATCAAAAATCTTAAGATTCCCTGGCGGTTCTAACACAGGCTTCGTTACCAAAGCTAATTCCATTGAGATAAAATCCAAACTTACAGAGCTTGGCTACACATTCTTTGATTGGAATGTAGACTCAACTGACGCTTCAGCTCCAACGCAACCCAAAGATGCCGTTTTAACTGGTGTTCTCAATGGAACTGATCTAGTTAACACCGCCAATATACTAATGCACGACACAGATATGAAATACACTACTTTAGAAGCACTGCCTGAAATTATCGAAGGTTTAAAGTCTAGAGGATATAGATTTAAAGGCCTAGATCATGATTCAGTAAAAATACAGTTTTAAAAAAGAGCCTATTGGCTCTTTTTTTCATGAATAATTAATAATTAATTTTCCACTTAACTTTTTATTCTTCATTAACTAAACATATCCTTTATACCAACTATCTCATCTATATAAGACCTCTCACCTGATGTATAAATCTCAGCCAACGAACTTACTGTTACTCCTCTTACAGGCAAATATACAAGCTCTCCCTCATCCTCTACATGAACTCCAATTACATCATGAATTATATATATCTTATCTTTGTATTTCCCTATAAACATAGCTACATGTCCATTTAAGTATATTAGCTCACCCGGCTTTAAATTCTCTAATACCTTTATTTTTTCATGACTCCCCTTATTTTCGTCAAATAATATAGTTTTACCTGGAGATTTCCTTAGCTGTTCTCCTGTATTTCTCGGGAAATTTATCCCGAAACATCTAAAAATATCGACAATCATAGAGGAGCAATCTCTCCCATCAAACTCTCCCCCCCATCCATATCTTTCACCTTGAAATTTAAATACCTGCCTTAACATATTTCCTCTAGTGCACTTTAAATATCCTTCATGAACATCCTCTCCATAAGGTATTAGTACGTTAGTAAACTTTAATTTTCCATGTCTATCCCTTAATGGATATTTCACTATATAATTTCCCTCAGTATACATATCATAAACGGTATCATTTCTTTCCCACTCTTTTTCTATTGGAAGTTTTACTCCCATATCGATACTTTCTCCACTTAGCGTTTCCATAAGTGGATTAAATCCTAGGCTAACCTTCCTGCCAGTTACTACAATGAAATTATCATTTTTGCAGAAATCCTCTATGTCTTTTTTTTCACCTATTGCTATATTATCTCCATGGATCCACCCTCTACAATTGTAGGTCTTGCAAAAGTACCATTTTCCATCTCTACTTGTTGAATAAATAGCACAAGGTTCTCCTATATATACTGCCGTTTCCATAAATCTATCTAGCTCATAGGTCTTAGGCTCTTTAAAAACTCTATCACACGTAGGAAAAGTTTTCGCCTTTGCTCTTTTAACTATAATTCCATATTCAACTTTTATAGACTGCCTTAATTCCTCTAAATTCATATTATCCTGAAGTTTATCATAATATTCTTTTGTAAGCTTTACTCCATTCTTATATCTATCCCCTTCTGGTATTTTGCTAACCTTACTTATCATTTCATCAACATCAGTTCGACTTAAACTCTCTTCTTTAAAAATATCAGTTAAATATCCTTTCGTGATACTTTCTTTATTAATATTTTTAATATCTCTTTCAGTTAGTACCGTACTCCTACTCTTCCTACATAGTTTTATCCATAAGTCACTATAATACATAGCGTCAATTACACTCTTATTTCTAATATCCATGAATTTTCCCTCCTATACATATAGGTTCAAATTATATAAATACTACTATTATAAATATATTATTAAACCACAAAAAAAGTATGAAACTAAGATATTTTTAGCTTCATACTTTTTTATTTGTAAATTTATTATTCGTATCTTAAAGCATCTATTGGTTTTAATTTTGCTGCTTTAACAGATGGAAGTAATCCAAATAGTATCCCTATTACCATGGAGAATACTACTGAAATTAGAATAGCCGGTGCACTTATTGCTACCGGTGCTTGTGACATCTTAGATACCACTTGAGCCAGCGCAATTCCCACTGCTACTCCAAAGACACCACCTAAACTGGTTAGTACCGCTGCCTCTGTTAAAAATTGAATTAAAATCTTATTATTAGGAGCTCCGATTGCCTTCTTTAATCCAATTTCTTTAGTTCTCTCCGTTACTGATACAAGCATTATGTTCATAACACCAATTCCTCCAACTAAGAGAGAAATACTTGCAATCCATAAAAGCTGTTTATTAGTTGCTGCACTTAACTCCTGTAGCTCTTTCGCTTGTTGAAGTAAGTTTTCAGCCTTATATTTTATGTTATTTGGATTTGTTACATTACTATTTAATATATCTGCAATTCCTTTACCTACTGCAGCCATATCATCTGTACTTTTAGCTCTAACAACTACATTTTGTGGTTCATCATATCCATAAATAATTGGCCATGTAGTGTTTGGTATAAACACCATTCCACTACTGTTTTGAGCATACATCAAGTAATCCTCTTGAGAATTGATTATAGGCTCAAATTTTTCAGATTGCTCTGCAATTCCAATAACAGTATAAGGTTCTCCAGATATTTCTATAGTTTCTCCAACTGGATTTTTTCCTGCAAACAAGCCATCTACTGTAGTTTTATCTAAGATAGCAACCCTTTTAAACTCTTTAAAATCCTTCTCAACAAGACCACGGCCCTTCTGAATTTTATAGCCACAAGTATTAAAATAATTCATATCTATTCCCATTACTTGTCCACCAGAAAGGCTTGTGTTTCCAAAGAAAACTGTATCATAGCTTCTTCTCATGTGATAAAGTGAAGCATCTTCAACATTTTCTACTCCTAAAATCATGTCATGAGTATCTTGAGATATTTCCGGTACTCCATCAGGTGCGCCATTATACTCCATCTCATATGGCCACTCCTCTTGATAAAGCTGAATATCTACAGTGTTATTTCCAGCACCAATCAAGTTTTGCTTTATCTGCTCATTAGTCCCCTTAATAGTGGAGACGATAGTTATAATTGATGCTATTCCAATGATAATTCCCAACATTGTGAGAAATGACCTCATTTTATGAGACCAAATTCCTTGGAATGATAGTCTAATATTTTCTAACATTTCTTCGCCTCCTACTTCATGAACATAGTGTCTTCACTAGTGTCTTCACTATTTTCTTTTATCTTAACGCCCTCTTTTACATTCTTACCATAAGGGAATGCAATTCTATCATCTATGGTTAAACCTTCTTTTATCTCTATTTGCTCACCATATACAATTTTCCCTGTCTTAACATATTGCTTTACTAATCTATCATTTTCTCCTGCAATATAAACATAGCTTTGTCCATTTTCATCTCTAACATAAGCTTTACTGATATATAGTGCATCTGAACTTCCCTCTGTACTTCCTCCAACCGTCATAGTCATATCTAAATATTGACCATTTGTTAATCCTTCGCTTTCCTCTATAACAGCCGTAAATGGATAGTAAGATACATTAGTATTTCCTCCACCATGGTTATTTGCATTAGATTGAGGATACTCTGATATCTCTGAAATTACTGCATTATACATTTTCTGACCATCTTGACTCCAAGTTTGTCCTGTAAGTGCATCTCCAACCTTTAACTGTCCAAGTAGTAATTCACTAATTGATCCTGTTACATAGAAAGCATTTCCTCCACTAACTATCATAAAAGGAGTTCCAGCAGTAAGGTCTTCTTGATTCTTTATACCGCTAACCTTTCCTTTTACATTACTAACTACAGTTGATTTATCTAATTTAGCCTTAGTATTATCGTAAGCCAATTGACTCTGCTTTTTCTGTAGTTGCAAATCACGTATAGCCTCTTCCTTTTCAGCTATAAGCTTAGCTAGTTCTTCTTTAGTATAGCCTTCTTCCTCTACTGGAGGTTCTATAGGCTCCTCAGGTTTTTCATCAGCATTAACTCCAAAGCGCCAAACTGAATCTTCCTCAACAGGCTCAAAATCCGAACCATATATTGTCCATAAATATAATATATCTCCATCTACAAGATTTCCCTTACGGACTTCAAATACCGCAACAGTAGGTTCTCCTTCTTTTGTACTTCCAGCTGCATTATATCCTATTAATTTATTAATAAATCCTCCAGCTATAGTTACATCAGAAGTACATAAGAATCTATATGGGTCTTCAGCACTTCCAGTTCCTTTATATGCTTTAGAGTCCAATTCTATACTTCCGTATAAAGTTGCTTCTACTTTAGGTGGCGTCGGTGTTTCCTCGGTTCCATCACCACTTTCTTCGTTCCCAGTTCCCTCTTTAGCAGTAGGTTTAGTACCATCTTTACCCTTAAGTGGTAGTGATTTTGACTTTTCTTCCTCTTCTTCAACCTCGACAATCTTTAAAATACCTCTTGTAATTGGTGTAGTATTCTTTAATGTATTAAGCTCTGTAGTTGTTGTACTAATATCTCTTGCAATTTGTTCCATCTTAAGATTCTGAGTTTCCATATTTAACTCAATTATAGTTTTATCGTATTCGAATAATTTATCTCCTACGTTAACTTCTTGTCCTTCTTCAACAAAAACTTCCTTAACCTTTTGCAGCTCCTCTAAATAAACCTCTTGCATTAAATCATTTGTTACAATTCCACCGGTGTACATTTCATTTCCCCACCAGCCACCACTCATATATGAAACAGGTGTTACTTCAACACTTTTCTTAGAATCACTATTTTTTCCATATAGCCATATGCCACCGCCACAAATTCCAATAGTGATTACTGTTGCCAATATTATTGACACTATCTTCTTTGTTTTCATTATAGTGATTCCTCCTTTTTATCGCTAATAGCATGCCCATCACTTAGTTCTCCATCACGAATAAACATAATTCTTTTAGCTTGCTCTGCTATTTCTCTTTCATGGGTAATCATAACAATTGTTACCCCTTCTTCATTTAACTTTCTAAATAGTTCCATGATTTGAATTCCTGATTGGCTATCTAAAGCTCCTGTAGGCTCATCGGCTAAAAGAAGCTTTGGGCTATTTACCATAGCTCTAGCAATCGCTACTCTTTGGTTTTGTCCTCCTGAAAGCTGCGTTGGCTTGAAGTTTATTCTATCGCTTAATCCAACTCTCTCAAGAGCCTCTTTCGCCAATCTATGCTGTTCCTTTTTAGAGAATCCAGCATATAGAAGTGGTAGTGCTACATTATCAAGGGCAGACTGCCTTGAAAGTAAGTTAAAGCTTTGAAATACAAATCCAATACTTTTTAATCGAACTCCTGATAATTCTTTATCCTTATATGAAAGAATATCTTCATCAGCTAATTTGTACACGCCTGAAGTTGGCTTATCCAAGCATCCAATGATATTCATAAGAGTACTTTTACCTGAACCTGAAGGCCCCATGATCGCTACATATTCTCCCTCTTCAACCTCTAGAGATACATCTTTTAATACTGGAACCTCCATCTTACCTTGCTCATAGTTCTTATAGATGTTTTTGAGTTCTAATATCATTCTGTTATCTCCCCTCCATCTTTAATAACTCCAGTACCTGCTTCTAACCCTTCCTGTGGGAAGGCGATATAATCTTCTGCTGTTACGCCTTCAACAATTTGATATTGGTCCATATCAACGTCATGCTCTCCTAGCGTAATCTCTCTTTTTTCAAGCTTGTCCTTTTCATTTGCTATCCAAATATAAGCCTTTTCTCCATCTATCTCTAAGTAATAACTTGGAATCCATAAGCCTTCTTTTGTTTCTGTTTGGCCATTATCTATTTCAACAAACACGTGTTGTCCTAGCATTAATCCTTCATATGAAGCTAATGTTGTGTAGAAATGGTACTTTGTTGCCTTCTCTACATTTTCTGTTCCTCCGCCCATCATTCCATTTTGATTATTATTTTCTACTGGGCTCTCCATATCTATCTTGTTAATTGTTCCATTCCAGATTAATGAACTATCTACACGAGAGCGTGCTATAACTGGTATTCCCTCAGATAATGCATATATATTCTGCTCATTAGTAGTTGCCTTAATTCTATATTCACCCGTAGCAAGAATTGTCATGTATGCAACTTCTTGACCATATTGGTCTATACCAGTTTTATTAATAGTTTTTACAACTCCATCTATAGTGCTTGTAACTTTTGCTGTATCAATGCTCTTTTGAAGCTGAGTTGACTCTAGTTCTTTAACAGTTTTATTATATTCAGCTCTTTTAACTGAGTTTTGAAGACTTTGTATTTGCACTGTATAGCCTAGCTTATCATCATTAGATGCATTTGCTTTTTCAGACTCTAAAGTAGCAATTTGACGATTCATAGATAGGATTTCATTACCTATAGATTCTAGCTCAAGCTTTCCTTCAGCTAATTTCATAGTCATCTCTCCTGTGTCGTATAGGAATAGCTCTGTTCCAATTGCAACCTCTTGTCCTTCTTCAACATAACACTCTTTAACAGTTTTTCCTGCTTCAAGCTTCAACTCTAATGTTTGCTGTGGTTCAATAACCCCTGAAAAACGGTTTTCTAATCCTAAGCCACCGCCCATTCCAGTAATCATAGCTACAGATTCTACATATACGCCCTCTCCTGTACTTGCACCTGACTTACTTCCACCTAAGAAATAAATCCCCGCTGTAATAACTCCTGCAAGCGCTACGGCACCAATGGTAATAACAACTTTCTTATTCATCCTTTACCTCCCCCAAATATTTAGACCTCTTCAGAAAATCGCTTAATTTTCATCTTAGATCATTACTTTTAGTATCAAGATTTGCATTAATTATATTTTACCATATTTTTCATACAATTCTACCATATACTAACTATACGAATAAAATAATCGAAATATATTACATTTTTATTACAAATTTATATAAAATTTTAATATTTCAACTTATAGTCTTAATAAAAAGTGTATTAATAAGTTTTCAAATAAAAAATCACAACTATTTTTAGTTTAAACAGTTGTGATTTTTATCTATTTTTATTTATAAATTTATGTGAGTATCTCCAGCAGCCATTAACTCTTCATCATGAGTAACCATGACTATGGTTTTCCCATCTGCGTGAAGCTTATTCAGTAGCTCCACCACCAGCATTTTGTTGCCGTAATCTAAGCTTCCTGTAGGCTCGTCCGCAAGTATAAGTTCACATGGTTTAAGAAGAAGTCTGGCAATAGCAATCCGTTGCTGCTCTCCCCCTGAGCATTTATAAACATTCTTATCCTCGTAGCCTTCAAGTCCAACCTCTTTAAGCGCTTTGCGAATCATTCTTTCCTTTTCATCCTTTGTTCCTTTCACATTCTCTAGTGCGATTTTCAAGTTGTAGCCTACAGTTTTATTCTCAACTAAGGCATAGTTTTGAAATAAATATCCTATTCTATCTCTAAGTAGAAGCTCTGACTTCTTCGAAAATGGAGTAACATTCTTCTGGTCAAATAGAGTTATGTCCCCACTAGTCTTTTTATCAAGGAGTCCAATGATATTTAATAGTGTAGACTTTCCAGAACCTGATTGTCCGCTTACTATGGTAAAGCTTCTTTCCTCAATGTCTAGATTAAAGTTATTAAAAACAATTTTATCTTTATATGTTTTATTTAAATTCTCTATTCTAACTATAGCTGCCATAATCCTACTCCCCCTTTAAAACTACTATTACAGTATTTCGCTCAAACTTCTTAATCATATACATCATGAATAAAATCTCTATAATCATAAATGTGGCACAGAAAGTAAAGATAATCTTCGTTGGAATACTTAAGAATAATATACTAATCATAAATAAGAAAGCATGAGGTGCCAGATTCAGTACTATAATCTCACTGTACCTGCTTATCTTGCCGTGTCCTAACACATACTGAACTGAAATAAGCCTCTTAGTTTCCTCCATATAGAGATATACACTTTGATATAAAAATACTAAAAGTATAAATGTGTAAAATATCATAGTAACTATAGTTATACTTATATTTTTAGTATAAGAGTTAATCACTCTTTGAGTAGAACTATCAGCATTACAAAAAGCATACCTATCTTCTAAGCCAACAGCATCTATTGCAGATCTCATCTTATCTTTATCTGAAAAATATAAATATGGAAATGTAACATTAAGATTATCTATAGGCTCCTCTATAAGTATGATTATAGGATCTTTAAATATTGAATCTAAATAATCACAATATAAATTAGGCTTATAATACTCCATACCACTATCAACATCTAGGATTTTGGCATTATATTCGTTAGACATTTGAGATACTTTTCCAATATTACTACTTTTACGATTTTCAGGCATTAAAATAACATTTTCATCTATTGAATCAATATCTAATGCTTTAAGTTTTTCCTTATCAATAGCACATTCCTTTAAATACTGCTTATTAGCAACAAGGAATGGTGTATATGCTATGGAGTTTACATCAATACCACTAAAGTAGTCACTTAAAATACCATGAGTATCTATATATATTGCACCATTTCCATTGGCTACTTCAAAGATTTTTTTTGAGGCTTCATTGTAAGACTCTATATCATTGTTAAATATTATATTGTTTATAGAATACATATATTTCTCTCTATCATGATATTTTTTAATATCACATAGTGATTTAGTTGAATTGTAACCGTTAATCATTATGCTAAGAAATGGTGATATTATTAAAATCATCAACATAAGCTTTATAACTAAATTTATATTTATTAAGGTATAATTTATCTGACGTTTTTTTAAGGTAAGTGCTGTAGATAGTATCTTTATATAAATATAGATTAGTAAAGTCAACACCAAATAAGCTAATATAAATATAGCAATAAGAATACCTAAATTTTTCATGATAGTATGTGTCATAGGTGAAACCTCTTTAACCATTAAAGCATATGATATTAGTACCCCACCTATAAAAACAACTATAGATTCAATAAAAAAAGCCCCAAATAGATTAGATATAATTTGGATTATGCTATTTCCATGCATCTTGCCTATACTTATGTTTTTCATATTTTTATTTATAGTACATGTTAGAAGTAGTAATATAATACCTATTGTAATTGCAATTAATTTAAAACTTAATATTATTGAACTAGATTCTTGTAAATTATTTTGAGAGTCATCTGGAATAAGCAAATCAGGATTAGTATTATTAAATGTGCTAGTCACTTTACTTTTTAGGTGCTCAAAATCGCTGGCATAAAATGTTACAAAAATACCATCATTGCCAATATCCATTTCATCCTTATATTGATGAAATGGTTTTACTTCTATTATAGGATTGTCATCACCATTTATATATTTCTCTGACAGCAATGAAAGAGTGCTTGTTCTCTCATCATCATATATATCTGTTGAGTAATATCCCTTTTCATTTAAATCTTTAAAATCTATTGCAGTGCTACTATCAACAAATAAATCTTTATTAATTATGTAGTCATTCGTATAAATAAAAAAGGATGATGTATTTTGATTTGTAGCCGTTATTTTCGATTTTAGAGCTATTATATCTATATTATTCTCATTTGAAAAAGCCATAAGTTTATCTACTAGTTCATCCCTAGTCATATTGTGTTCTTCAGCAAATATAAATGTACTTACTCCCTGTTTATTCAGTTGATTTTCAACCGATCTAGAAATATTCATTAATTTAATATAATAAACTTCATTGAATTCATCTATAATTGAAAAAGTTGTTAGAATTGATAACACTATTATGAAAAAAAAGCTAACTTTTTTCACTATATATCTCCCCTTATAATCCTCAGTAAATATATAAAACACCTTGTACATACTTATATTTATTAAATGCCAGTAGTTATTAATACCGATATAAGACCTACCATAATTTTTTTCATTATCCTTTTCATAACTACACTTCCTTTAATCATTTTTTAATTTATGCTAGCATTGAATTTATCAATATAATAACATATTTTACTTTTTTTATAAATGGATTATGTTTATTTGTTATAAATAAAAAATCACAACTACCTTAAAGTAATAGTTGTGATTTTCACTTTAGTAAAACTAACCTAAAACTGCTTAAATATATGATTATACATGTCCATAATCTATCCTTTACATCCATTCCCTTAATCTTTAAAACCAGTTCCCAATACCGTATGGATCCACTACCCTTTATATTTAGTGATTGACAATAAAATCTTTTGTGCTAAAATAAAATTATTAATTATGTATCAATTATTGATATTTGTGTTATAATGAATAATAAATAATGTTATCCCAATGATGAGGACAGTAAGTATGATGTTTATTTTCAGAGAGAAGGCATATCAGCTGAAATTGCCTTTAAATAAGTCATAACGAAAACCACCTCTGAGCGACTCTAATAAAGTCCGTTAACTACGTTATAGTTTTAAAGTGGTCCTTACACTTTATTTAATTCTTATTGTTTTTGAATTTATATTTTGAAGCAATAAAATTTAATAGTAGGGACAATTTGGGTGGAACCACGGGTGTTTATATCTCGTCCCTTTTCTTTTTTGAAAAGTGACGAGTTTTTTTATTTTATAAGTGAGTGTCCAAATTTTAATTTGGTTACACGAACTTACTCCTTCGATCACAGAGAGAAGGAGTTTCCTTTAATTCTACATTCAGACATTCTTAATTAAATTAAATATCAACACCAAATTACCAGTGCCCTATGGGTATAGATTTGGATGTTCACTTATATTAGGAAGGAGAAATTAAAATGATTAAAATCACATTAAAAGACGGTTCTGTAAGAGAACTTGAAAGAGAAATGAGTGTTTTAGAAATTGCTAAGAGCATCTCCGAGGGACTTGCTAGAGTTGCAACTGCTGGAACAGTAAATGGAAAAACTGTGGACCTACGTTATGTTGTAAAAGAGGATTGTGAGTTAAGTATATTAACTTTCGATGATGAGGATGGTAAAAAAGCTTTCAGACATACAGCATCTCACATCTTAGCTCAAGCTATAAAGAGATTATATCCTAACGCTAAACTTGCTATAGGACCATCAATAGATAATGGTTTCTACTATGATATCGACCTTGAAGGTGGACTTTCTAACGAAGATTTAACTAAGCTAGAAGCTGAAATGAAGAAAATTGTTAAGGAAAACTTAGCTATAGAAAGCTTTGTACTTCCAAGAGCAGAAGCTATAGAATTAATGAAGGAAAATGATGAACCTTACAAGGTTGAACTTATAGAAGATTTACCAGAAGACGAGGTTATTTCTTTCTACAAGCAAGGTGAATTCGTTGACCTTTGTGCTGGTCCTCACTTAATGTCTACAAAACCAGTTAAAGCTTTCAAATTAACTAAATTAGCTGGAGCATACTGGAGAGGAAATGAGAAGAACAAAATGCTTTCTCGTATCTACGGAACTGCTTACACTAAAAATGCTGATTTAGAAGAATATTTAGCTGCTGTTGAAGACGCTATGAAGCGTGACCACAACAAGCTTGGAAGGGAACTTAGATTATTCACAACTTCTGAGCCAATAGGTCAAGGACTTCCACTTCTAATGCCAAAAGGTGCTAGAATCGTTCAACTTCTTCAAAGATGGGTTGAAGATGAAGAGCAAAAGAGAGGATACCTTTTAACTAAGACTCCACTTATGGCTAAAAATGATTTATATAAAATCTCTGGACACTGGGATCATTACAAGGATGGTATGTTCGTTCTTGGAGATGAGAAAAAGGACAGCGAAGTATTTGCCCTAAGGCCAATGACTTGCCCATTCCAATTCTCAGTTTACAAAGTAGATGCTAAAAGCTACAGAGACCTTCCATTAAGATATGCAGAAACTTCTACTCTATTCAGAAATGAATCTTCAGGAGAAATGCACGGATTAATCAGAGTTAGACAATTTACTATCTCTGAAGGTCACATAGCTTGTAGACCAGACCAACTAGAAGCTGAATTCAAAGGAGTAGTTGATTTAATCAACCACATGCTTGAAACTTTAGGTCTTAAAGAAGATATAAGCTACAGATTATCCCTATGGGATGAAAACAACAAAGACAAATACATTGGAGATCCTGAGAACTGGAACGCTGTTCAAAACAAGATGAGAGAAATCCTAAATCATCTTGGAATTGACTATAAAGAAGCTACTGGAGAAGCTGCTTTCTATGGTCCAAAGCTTGACCTTCAAATTAAGAATGTTCATGGTAAAGAAGATACAATCATAACTGCTCAAATTGATTTCTCTCTTGCAGAAAGATTTGGCATGACTTACACAGATAAAGATGGCCAAGAAAAACATCCATATGTTATCCATAGAACTTCTATCGGATGCTATGAGAGAACTCTTGCACTTCTTATTGAGAAGTATGCTGGAGCATTCCCAGTATGGCTTGCACCAGTTCAAGTTAAGCTACTTCCAATCTCTGAGAAATACCATGACTATGCTGATGAAGTTTACGCATCACTTAAAGAAAGAGGTATCAGAGTTGAAGCTGACTACAGAGCTGAAAAAATAGGATACAAAATTAGAGAAGCTCGTAACGAAAGAGTTCCTTACCTTATAGTTGTAGGTGAAAAGGAAGCTGAAAATAGAGAAGTTGCAGTAAGAAGCCGTAAAAACGGTGACGAAGGTGCTATAGCTCTTGATAGCTTCATCGAAAGAGTAGTTAAAGAAAACGACACTAAAGAAAAATAATCTCTAAAATAAAGAGAGTTTGAAGATTATATTGAATAAACTTCAAACTCTCTATTTATTATTTATAGCTTTTCAGCATATTTTTTTTCGAAATAATGGACTACCTCATACATTAAGTATGCAATTATAGCAAGAACTACTACACTCATCATTACCATATCTAACTGTGCAACCTGTCCGCCATAAACTATAAGGAAACCAAGTCCCTTTCTTGCTACTAAGAATTCTCCCATTATAACTCCTACCCAAGAAAGCCCAACACTTATCTTTAATGCAGCTATAAGAGTTGGTGTTGTAGAAGGAATAATCAGGTGAGCTAAAATTTTAAGTTTCGAAGCTCCAAATGTCTTAAGAAGTTTTATCTTATCCTCTTCAACTCCATTAAATCCCGAAAGTACACTTATTATAGTTGATACTACTGAAATTAATAAAGCCATTATAATTATAGCTTTCATTCCATTACCTGCCCAAAATATGATTATTGGTCCTAAAGCTACTTTGGGTAGAGCATTTAAAACTACAATATAAGGATCCAATACCTTACATAAAAAGTCTGACCACCAAAGCATTATAGCAACTACTATTCCAATAAAAGTACCTAATGTAAACCCAATAATAGTCTCATAGCAAGTAGTCATAATATGACTTACCATGGTGCCTTCATTATATATTTTTATAAAACTCCTAACCATTCTCGATGGAGTACTAGTCAAAAATGGATCTATTACTCTTAAATTCCCTAGAACTTCCCACAATGCAAAAAAAGATACCAGTATAAGTATTCTAGTTAAAGTTATATTCCTTTTCCTTCTTTTAACGCTTCTTAAATACTCTTCGTGTTCCTCACTTACTTTTACTGCTGGCTCTTTAATTAAAGTCGTTTCCTTATTCTTATTGTTCTTCTTCATTGTAATCCATCTCCTTCCATATTTCATTAAAGTAAATTCTAAATTTACTGTTTTCTCTGCATTTTAAAGGAGTTAGATTATCACACTCAAAATTAATATCTACTATTTTCTTTATAATTGCCGGTCTCCTTGATAAAACTACTATTTTCGATGACATTGATACTGCCTCAGATATATCGTGAGTTACCATTATAGCAGTCTTTCCCTCTCGCTTTATAATATCGTATATCTCATCGCTTACATTAAGTCTAGTCTGGTAATCTAAAGCTGAAAACGGCTCATCTAGAATTAGCACCTCTGGGTCTAGTGCCAAAGTTCTAATAAGGGCAACTCTCTGTCTCATTCCCCCTGATAATTGCTTTGGATAATGATCTTTAAATTCCCATAAATTATAGTTCTTTAATAGTCCCTCTAGTTTTTCTTTTGTTTGTTCATTCATCATCTTTTTAATCTTAAGCCCTATACTTACATTCTCCCAAACTGTTAACCATTCAAACAATTGATCTTTTTGAAACATATACCCTAATTTACTTGAATACCCATTTTGAACTTCACCATCGATTAATATCTCTCCTGAAGAAGGCTTAATAAGTCCAGCAATTATATTTAAAAGTGTAGACTTTCCACACCCTGAAGGACCAACAATGCTAACAAATTCTCCACCTTCCACTGTAAATGTAATATCTTTTAAAGCAATAGTCTCCGCCGCAAGGGTATGATAGTTCATATAGATATCTTTAACCTCTACTCTATTCATTTCTTCATCTCCATAACGTTCTTACTATATTTTTTCTTATATCTAGTCCCTGTTAATCATTAACTTAAATTATCTATAATTTAATATATGTTGAAATACTCCATGTTGATAATAAAAGTTATAAAAAAGAGCTCCATCTAATTAAAGATGAAAGCTCAAATGAAAGGAGTTATAAAATAACTTATTTAATAGCTTCTTCACTAATAGAATTATTTACTATGTCCTCAAATGGAGGTCTAGATGTGATAAGTTCTTTATCATATGCTTGAATAATATCCATTAATCTATTTATGTCCTCTTCACTTACTACTGGGGTACTAGCATAAGCTTCAATGTTCTTGTAGTTTCCTACAACTGTTGCAATTATTTCTTCATCGGTCCCTGTAAAAAATTCTTTAATAGAAGCCGAAACTGTTTTATCATCATTATTCATTACCCACTCTTGACCCTTTTGAATAGCTCTAACAAATTTAACTAAAAGCTCCTTGTTCTCCTTCATATAAGAGTCAAGTGCATAGAAACAAGTGTAAGGAAGATTTCCTGCACCCTCTCCAATTGAAGCTACTACTTGACCATTAACTTCATTAGCAATTGTTGTAGCGCTTGGTTCGAAAAGTGCTGCATAATCTCCAGTTCCCCCTAGGAAAGCTGCTGGAACTGCATCAAAAGAAATATTGGTAACTAACTCAATGTCTTTGTCCTTATCAATATTTTGTTGTGCTAATACATATTCAAAAGCCATTTCAGGCATCCCACCTGGCCTTCCACCGATAACTTTAGCTCCTTTAAGATCTTGCCATGAGAAATCAGTATGTTTATCTTTTGCTACTAGGAATGATCCATCTTTTTGAGTCAATTGAGCAAACACTACTGGTAAATCATCTCTACCTTGATTATAGATATATATTACTTGCTCTGGTCCTGAAAATCCAATATCTACATTTCCACTTATAAGCTGCTGCATAGTTTTATCAGCGCCTTGTCCTGTACTTAAATCAAGGACAATTCCTTCCTCTTCAAAGAAGCCTTCACTAATAGCTGCATACATTGGTGCATAGAAAATTGATCTAGTTACCTCATTAACCTTAACTGTTGTTAATTCCCCGTCTTCCTTTGGAACCTCCTTACTACAACCTATAAACATTCCTAAAGTTAAAATCATACAAACTATGGTTCCAATAATCTTTAAAGTGTTCTTTTTCATAATTTCCTCCTACAAGTTTGCTCTTATATATACTTATAGTATGTTATGAGACTAGTTTGTGTTAATAAAGCTAGGAAAAATTTTAACAAAAAAAGATTTCTTAGGGATATATGAATATCTTCTTTCCCTAAAAAACCTTCTTTAAACCTTTAATCTTCAAATCTATATCCAACTTTAAAAACAGTCTTTATACTGTCCTTCAAGTCTAATTTTTCTCTGATTCTTTGCACATGAATATCTATGGTTCTAGTCTCACCTCTATAATCAAATTCCCAAATATGCTCTAGTATTTGTTCCCTTGATAAAGCTATATTTTTATTTTTAATAAATAGCAATAATAATTCAAATTCCTTTAAAGTCATATCTACTATTTCATCATTTAATTTCACTATTCTCTGTTCCACATTAATCTCTATATTTTTAAACTTTATAATCTGCTGTGCTTTGCCATATCTTCTGCTAACAGCTTCAATCCTAGCTAATAATTCAATACTTTCAAAGGGCTTCACGATATAATCATCCGCTCCCAATCTGAGTCCCTTAACTCTATCCAATACCGACTCCTTAGCCGTAATAAATATAACAGGAATATCCTTCATCTTTATGTATGATATTAACTCAAAACCATCTATTTTAGGTAACATTACATCTAGTAATATTAAATCTAAGCTTTCTACTTCGAATATATTTTTAGCCTGCTCTCCATCCTCTGCTGTAATAACATCATATCCAGTCATCTGAAGATTTATCTCTATTAAATCTCTTATAGGTGCATCATCTTCTACTACTAATATCCTCATGCTTTTCCTCCCGATGGTTAATGTGTCTCTATTTTATTCATATTTTTCTAATTCTTTATAATAATAGGCTTTAACTTTCTTATTATTATAATCAATTTTAAACTTGTGCTTAACATTTTCTTTAACATCTATTACAGTTAAAGTAATTTCAGCATCATATTTCTCTAAATATACATTCTCTTCATTAACCTCTATATTAAGTGCCTTTACAAGCGGTTCTATTATCCTTAACACCTGATTTAAATCTATATCTTCATCTTCACTATACTGACTTTCTATATTGTATTGATTAAGACCCATATATTTTACTTTACCACTCTCCGCCAACACTTCACAATAATAAGACTTTCTATGTGCAGCATCAGAAGTGTCTTCCCAAATAATACTCCATTGAAAATCCCCATTAACTTCATACAAATTTACACTTTCTGATAAATTATTTCTATCTATATTTATTCCAAAGCCATCTTTAAATAGTTCTATCATCTTTTGTACTGCATCTTCTCTAGTTATATATTCCTTCTTCTCTATATTTGAAGTGTCGTTACCATAATTTAAATTCCGTGAGTATAAAACCTCTTCTTTATAAATATTTATAGGTAATTTCATAATGAATACTGTAAATAATATAACCATTAATGCTAAAAATAATCCAAATTTATTTTTCATTCTCTATTCTCTCCAAATCAAAAATCAATGTAACTAATGTACCTTTATCTAATTCGCTCTCTATATTAAATATAATATTATTAGTTAAACATATTTCATTGCATATAGATAACCCTAACCCTAAATTATTTTTCGAGTCTGTTCTAGACTTATCTACCATAAAAAATGGCTCTCTAACCTTTTCTAAATCACTTATTGAAATTCCTTTTCCTTTATCCTCTATAATAAGCTTATACTTTTTATTATCAATTACTTGTCCATGGATATTTATAGCTCCACCATCTTTTGAAGCCTTTATTGCATTTTCTAATAAATTTACAAATAATACCCCCATGAGCTGTTTATCCCCTATCACTTCTCCATCTTCTATTTTAATATTTATTTGTACATCATTCTCTTCTATTTTATAGCTGAGACTTTTAATTGTATCCAGAATTCCTTCCTTAATAGCCACAGCATTCTTGCTCATATCTTTCTTACGTATCATAATTAATTTAATAAGAGTTGAACTTAAATTTTCTAATCTTTTCCCTTGAGAGTTTATATAATCTAAAGCCTTAAACTTAACTTCTTCATTAATATTACCTTTTAATAGTAAATCTGAATATCCAATTATCGAAGTGATTGGTGTCTTCATCTCGTGAGTAAGATTATCAATAAAGCGTTGCTTTGATTCATTCATCCACTCCAATTCCTCTATTTTATCCTCTAATTCCTGCATCATATCATTAAAATTCTTTGCTAAAGTATCAATTTCATTTCCTGATTCATTGTACTCTGCTCGCTTAGAATACTCACCCCTCTTTATTCTATCTGATACCTTAATTAATCTTTCTATTGGATTTGTTATATTCTTAGAAATAATGTACATTCCTATAGCTAAAAGTACAGTAACAATTATACTTAATAAAAAAAAGAGCTGATAGTTTCTACTTCTTTCATTACTTAAAAAATTAATATCCTTTGTTAAAACCAACTTATATATATTTTCCTCTATTTTAATTACTGAACTAACAAATAATAATCTATCTTCACCTATTTTTCTAATTATAAACTTTTCTGTATCTATAACTGCTTGCTCCACCTCTACTCTTTTATCCTCTATATATAAATTAGATGTATTTACAATATTTTCTCCCTCATTATCAAATATCTCTATATTTTTTACAGATGTTGCATCTGAATATATATAGCCTCTAAATATAACTAAAAAACTATCCTTTGAATAGCTAGAATAGCCTTTTAGCAAATCAGAATTTAGATATATTGAGCTTTTGACATTATTACTCTCATTTATTGTAGAATCTATTGTCATCTCTAAATTTCTATTATATATATTTTCTATTATTGAAATTCCTGCCCCATTAAATAGAATAATAAATAGAACTATTGAGTATAAAAAAATCTTTTTCCAAACTTTCATCTCATCACCTAAAATAATTTAATTAACTTATTGTGTCTATTCTTATATTGATTTAGTAATTTATATTGTGACTTTAATTTTCTCCAATTTTATTTCATATAAAGAAAAAGTAGCATTAAGCTACTTTTATCTATCTACGTATTCCTCTAAGGTTAATCCTAGCTCTTCTATTTCCTTAGCTGCTTCTCTACCTACATATCTTATATGCCAAGGTTCATAGTTATATCCTGTAATATGTTCCTTCCCTTTAGGATATCTTAAAATAAATCCGTAATCACTCATATTTTCCTGAAGCCATCTAAATTCATCAGTTTGGTCAAAGGCCTCTGTTAAAGAAACATCATCTGCTGACATTAAATCTATAGCTAGCCCAGTATGATGCTCACTATATCCTGGAACTGCAACATACTTATTTGCATATTCTTCACCATTCATGCTAACCTCATTAGCATACAATTGTTTTTGAAAACTATAGCTTCTATATCCTGCTACAGCCGTTAGATATATTCCATCTTCAGCTGCCTTTTCAAATAACTGTTCAGCATTTTTCCCTGCTTCTGCCCTAACCTCTATCCTTTTATTAGATTGAACATTTAAAACCTCTAAATCATTAGGTTCATATCCTTCATCTATCCCATTTTTTTTATTAATAACCTCTATATCCTTTTTCTTATTGGTTTGTCCATTGGTATTGACTTTTGGTGGTGTAACCACAACATTTTGCTTATTAACATTTTTCTTTATAACATTACTTAAACCTCTAATGGTATTTACCCCTAGAACTAAAATCATCGATAATACTATTATACTGCTTATTCTTCTTATATTTCTCTTAATTATTTTCTTTTTTCTATATATATTATTTTTATTATTTATCGCACTTTTTTCATTAAAATTCTTATGTTTTTTTTCTATTTCTGCATATTTCATATTAAATCATCTCCTCGTTAGTTTAATATACTCTTACCATGTTTACTTCATATTTATATATTGTTTCAAAGTTGTAAAATCACTTTAAAACTTTATGTTATTATATATGAACTTTATAAACATACTTTATTAAATCATATAAAAGACGAGATGTAAAAATTGCAATATTTCCAAAAATTCTATATTCTCCTTGGAATAGAGGTTTTTGCCGCCTTTGATACACAGTAAGCTACTCTGCCTAAATCTGGCACTATAGAACCTATAGTGGATATATTTATTAGTATGGTTAATTTTTATTATAACTAAAAGTACACCTCACTAAATATTCTTATAAATTACATATTTATTAATTTATTTAATTCTATGTTAACAATAATCCACTTTAATTATTCATTATTAAAGTTATGGTATAATATTTTAAATATTAAAAATTTACATACTATTAAGGAGATGATATTTTTGGAATTAAATTGGAGCTTAAAGGAGCTATATACTTCCTTTGAATGTGAAGAGTTTAAAAATGATTTTGTAACTTTAGATAAAATAATAGAGGAATTTATTCTTCTTGGTAACGAAACTACTGGAATCGCCGTTGATACTAGGGAAGTTCTTGAAAGATATATTTACATAAATATAGAGTTGTCCAAAGTATCTAGAATGTTAGGTGGCATGACTCACTTAACGCTAAGCACAGATACTAAAAATGGAACTGCTTTAAGATATCAAGACATATTATCTTCAAAACTTAGCAACCTCGCTGAGAGTGAAGCTCAAATTACCAAATGGCTTGGTCATATCGAAAATCTAGACTTTATTATAAACAGCTCACCAATTCTTAAAGAGCACGACTTTGTAATAAAAGAACAAGCTGAAAAAGCTAAATATATTCTTGGTGATAAGGAAGAAGCTATAATTGCCAAAATGAAAACTACTGGTTCAGATGCATGGACAAAGCTTAAAAACGTATTAACATCTAGCTTAATGGTGGATATAGAACTAGATAATGTCCATCAACAGCTACCACTATCTGTAGTTAGAAATCTAGCTTATGATTCTGATAGCCAGGTTAGAAAAACTGCTTATGAAGCTGAACTTGCAAGCTATGAAAAAATAAGTGATGGAATGGCTGCAGCTATTAATGGACTTAAAGGGGAAGTTATAACTACATCTAAGCTAAGAGGCTTTGAATCTCCAATAGATGAAACACTTTCTAACTCACGAATGGATAAAGCAACTCTTGAAGCTATGCTTGAAGCTATGAGAGAAGCTCTTCCAACCTTTAGATCATATCTAAAAAAGAAGGCTGAACTCTTAGGTCACAAAAATGGTTTACCGTTCTACGATCTATTTGCTCCTATGGGTGATGTTGATATGACTTATTCCTATGAAGATGGATGTAAGTGTGTAATAGATAACTTTAGAACCTTCAGCGACGATTTGGCTGACTTTGCAAAAAATGCTATGGAAAACTCTTGGATTGACGTTAAACCTAAACAAGGTAAAGTTGGTGGAGCCTTCTGCTCTGGTATACATCCCCTTGGAGAGTGCAGAGTGCTTCTTAACTATGGAGATACTTTCAGTGATGTAGTAACTCTTGCTCATGAACTTGGACACGGATATCACGGTCACTGCCTAGCTAAAGAAAGCATACTAAATTCTAGCTATCCGATGCCTATAGCTGAAACTGCTTCAACTTTCTGTGAAACTATAGTAAAAAAATCTGCCATGAAAGCTGCTACTAATGAAGAAAAGTTCGCAATCCTCGAAGGTGAAATATGTGATACAACTCAAGTTATAGTGGATATATACAGCAGATATTTATTTGAAACTGAGCTATTTAAAAGAAGAGAAGAAGCTACATTATCTGTAGAAGAATTAAATGAAATAATGATAAATGCTCAAAAAGAAGCCTATGGTGATGGACTAGACCCTGAATACCTTCACCCTTATATGTGGGCCTGCAAAACGCACTATTACTATGCAGATAGAAACTTTTACAATTTCCCTTATGCCTTTGGACAACTTTTCTCTAAGGGACTTTACGCAGAGTACTTAAAACGTGGAGAATCCTTTGCTGAAGATTACAAAAAACTTCTTTCTGTAACCGGTAAAAATAATTTAAAAGATATAGCTATGATAATGAATATAGATATAACTGATATAGATTTCTGGAGAAGTTCTCTTGAAATTATTAAAAATGATATTAACGAGTTCTTAAATCTTTAATAAAGTAAATAAACTAAATTTTATCATAAAAAACTTCCATGAAAATTATCCATGGAAGTTTTTTTATATGAGATTATTCTTCAAGTCCAGCTGACTTTCTTAGTTCATCTATATTCTTAGTTTCTTTATTTTTCTGCATCATCATATATACATATATAGGTATTCCAACAAGCATTAAAATAAATCCATACATTACTACTTCTGCTCCAGTGCCATAGATTGCATAAATTGAATATGCAAAAGCAAGAAGTGAAAAGAATGAACTCTTTAAAAAGTTAACTAGGCTAAAGTTCTTTGACTTCTTACAAAGCAACACAATTTCAGCTGCTGCAGTAAAAGAATATGCTGGCAGGAAGGATAATGTTGCTAATGCTATCATAAAGTCAAATACGTTTTGAAGCGTTCCAACATAATTCATTAATAAAAGTAAAGTCATACATATAGCACTAATAATAAGAGAAGCTACCGGAGTATTATACTTTGGATTTACTCTCTTAAATATTTTAGGGAATAATCCATCTTCAGCTGCTCCAACTGCACTTCTAGCTGCGATTAATACCCATCCACATGCCGCTCCTAAAGTTGATATAATAGCTCCGATTGCAACGAATGTTCCTCCCCATTTACCTCCAGTTGATGCATCTATAATATCTGCCATCGGCGCATTAGAACTAGCAAGAGTTGCCTGATCCAAAGCCCCCATAGAAGCAATACATACAATTATATATATAACCCCCACAATTAGTATTCCAAATATTGTACTTATCTTGATATTCTTTTCAGGATTTTTTATTTCTCCACCTGCAATAGTAGCACTTTCTAAACCAACAAATGCCCATAAGGCTACAGCAATTGCAGCTGGTAATGTTCCTATACCAGCAGCCTGTGGACTAGAAATAGTATTCATAAAGCTTGGATTAAAGTGTAAAAGTGCAACAACAATGAATACTCCTAAAACTGCAACTTTCAATATAAGTGATACCACTCCAATCTTTGCAACATATTTTACATCAATGATATTTATAAAAGTAAATATCCATACCACTACAGAAGATATTAAGAATGCCCACATTGGATTATTGGCAGCTGGTACAAAATACGTGAAGTAACTCATAAATGCTGTAATTATTGCACTAATCCCTACCCATGAACCAATCCAAAATGTCCATGCTATTAGGAATCCTGCAAAATCACCAAAGGCAGCTCTTGTATACACTATAGGTCCACCTGTTTTAGGCATCTTTGAACCTAAATTAGCAAAACTAAGAGCAATAAATAATGAGCCAACCATTGTTAAAATCCATGCTAATATAGCTACCTTAGGATTGGTAACTCTAGCAAAGCTAGCTGGTGACATAAATATTGCAGAACCTATTATATTTCCAACAACTATAGCCGTTGCTGACCAAATCCCTAATTCCCTCTTAAGTTCTCCACCATCTTTCATAATTTGATTATTCTTAGCCATTTTCTCACTCCTATAATAAATTAAAACTAGAAATTGATTTGTATTAATATTTTTGTCATTTTACTTCTTTATTTTTGTGTATATCTCTCATAATATAAAATATGACTTTCTTATTATTTTGGTGTCTTTATTAAGCTTTTATAAAAATAAAAAGATTATCCACGTTCTAATATTACATGGATAATCTTTTTATTTAGTATTTACGAAATCGATAATTTAATAATTATTCTGCTGCCTGAGCTGTAGCTTTCACTGCAGAATCTGCAAAAATAAACATTGCAAATCTCACTATTACATAAACTACTGCAACAAGAGCAATCGCCTCTTGAAATTTTACTACATACTGAAGCCAAGATATGCCTTTACCAGCATTCACTAAAAATCCATTAGTTCCTTTTAATGCAATAGCGCTTATTACCATTGGGAATGTATAGGCTGCATAGCTTGGATAAAATTTAAGTGATAAACACTTAACTAAATAAACTAAGCCTACTATATATAAAACTGCAGTTAAAACCGCTAGGAAATACACCATATAAATATTCTTTTCAGCAAAGGAATTCAAGTATGCAGCTAACGTAAGTGCCGCTGGCGCAGCAAATATTACTGCAGTTGGCTTAGCTGGCTCTGGAATTCCCTTTACAATAAACACTCTATAACTTATAACAAATAATAAAACTATTAATGATACAAAAGCAAACCAGAAAATACCTTGTCCAACTTTAGCTAACTCAAAAGCTGGTGCTGTTATAGATGCTGCTGCAATTCCTACATATACTACGAACGTACTTGGAAATATCTTTTTAATATTAAATCCAAAAATAAAATTCTTTGTATAAAATACTATTAATCCCACATGAAGTATTATGCCTGCCCACCATAAAATTAATCCTGCGGTTGCTGATAGTGGTTTTAAGTATCCTGCTAGAATCATCATTGCCATAGAATAAGTTGGAATTACACTAGCTATAACTGGATTTTTAAGTTCTTCTATTACAGCCTTCCAACAAATTATAATTTTTATTGTTAACAGTAAAAATAGCGCTGCTGCTACTGCTCCAAAAATATTTTTAGCTGTATCTGTGTAAGTAGCTAATAAATTCCCTATTGCCGCACACGCTAAAATTACTGCTGCAAGTGGTAATGGTAGTTTTTTAATATAATCCATATTACACCCTCTACTCTATATCAATGTTTTTGATATCTAATTCTCTAACTATGATTTCGGCTGTCTTCTCTGCCATTTCTCCAGTAAATTTTATACATTGAGCTTTATGCTCTCCTGAAGACATATCCATTCCCTTTGTAAGGATACTGCAGCATGAAACCTTATTCTTACCTTTAAAATACTGTTGAAGTTCAAGGGCTAATTCTAAAGCCTTAACACTTCTTGGGTCTTGTGGTGTGCTTCCTTTAGTTCTTCCAAAGAAATACCCAATACTTAAAACTGCTCCAGATATTGCTCCACAAGTACATTTTGTCTTACCTATTCCAACTGGGAAACCTGAAGCCATAGCTATCATTTCATCTGGCATATCAACTTCAAAGTTCTTTTTAATAGACGCAACTATAGCTTCTGAGCAGTAAAATTCTCCTTTTCTAAAATGATCTTCTGCATCTTCTCTTACTTTTTTAATACTAATTTCTTTAATCATAAATAACACCAATCCTTATCCTATATTTATTTTATAACCCATAATTAAAATACTCTAATAATTATTATATTAACAAAACCCACTACATTCACTCACTATTTGTACTTTTAATAGATGATTTTACATCTATTAAATTTAACAATATACTTCTATCACATTATTATTAATTTTCTCATATGTCTTAACCGCAATGACTAACTTTTTTCTTCATTTTACTTCACAATTTTGATATAATATTTAATTAGTGATAATATAGTTTAACTTCTTTTTAGTATTAAATATATTGGCATATAAGGTACCTTTGTACCTTTACTTTTTTCACCAAATAAATAGAAATGAGGTAATATAATTATGGCAAAGGGAAAAAAATTTGTTGAAGCAATAACCTCTATGGATGAGGATTTTGCAAAATGGTATACAGACATAGTAAAAAAGGCTGAGCTTGTTGATTATTCAAGTGTTAAAGGATGCATGATAATCAGACCTTACGGCTATGCAATATGGGAAAACATTCAAAGAAATTTAGATGATAGACTAAAAGCTACTGGTCATGAGAATGTATATATGCCAATGTTTATACCAGAGAGCTTATTAAATAAAGAAAAGGCTCACGTTGAAGGATTTGCTCCTGAGGTGGCTTGGGTTACTCATGGCGGAAGCGAAGAACTAGCAGAGAGACTATGTGTTAGACCAACTTCTGAAACTCTATTCTGTGAGCACTTTGCTAAAATAGTTCAATCTCACAATGATTTGCCAAAGCTTTATAACCAATGGTGTTCTGTTGTAAGATGGGAAAAAACTACAAGACCATTCTTAAGAAGTACTGAATTCTTATGGCAGGAAGGTCACACTATCCATGCTACAGCTGAAGAATCAGAAAAAGAAACTATAGCAATCTTAAATATGTATGCTGACTTCTGCGAGAACGTTCTTGCTATGCCAGTAGTTAAAGGTCAAAAAACAGAAAAAGAAAAATTTGCTGGAGCTAAAGCAACTTATACAATAGAAAGTTTAATGCACGATGGAAAGGCACTTCAAAGTGGAACTTCTCATAACTTTGGAGATGGATTCGCTAAAGCCTTCGGCATTAGATATAACGATAAAAATGGACAATTACAACACGTTCACGAAACTTCATGGGGAGTTACAACTCGTTTAATCGGAGCTATAATCATGGTTCACGGTGATGACAGCGGACTTGTTCTTCCTCCAAGAATAGCTCCAACTCAGGTTATGATAATTCCTATAGCTCAACATAAGGAAGGCGTACTTGAAAAGGCTACTGAGCTTAGAGACAGAATTTCTAAAGTTGCTAGAGTTAAACTTGACAGCAGTGACAAAATGCCTGGCTGGAAGTTCAACGAATGTGAAATGAAGGGTATCCCTGTAAGAGTTGAAATTGGACCTAAAGATATAGAAAACAATGAGGCTGTAATCGTAAGAAGAGATAACGGAGAAAAAATCGTTGTTTCTCTTGATGAATTAGAATCAAAAATAACCGAAACTCTAGAAATAGTTCAAAATGCTCTTCTAGAAAAGGCAAGAAATCATAGAGACGAAAAGACTTACTCTGCTGTTACTTTAGAAGACTTCATCAAAATCGCGGACAACAAACCTGGCTTTATAAAAGCTATGTGGTGCGGAGATGAAGCTTGTGAAAACAAACTTAAAGAAGTAGCTGGAGTATCTTCAAGATGTATGCCATTTGAGCAAGAAAACCTTGCTGACACATGTGTATGCTGTGGAAAAGAAGCTAAAGCTATGGTTTACTGGGGTAAAGCATACTAATCAAAAAGGACTGCTACTATTATCATAGTAGCGGTCCTTTTTTATATATTTGGTATTTGCCAATCAATCTCTTTTTCACCAATTAATTTAAGTATCTCATTAGTCTTAGAGAAATGTTTACACCCCATAAAGCCTCTGGTTGCAGATAACGGACTTGGATGAACACTTGTTAGAATAAAATGTCTTGGATTTGTTATTAAACTTATTTTTTCCTTGGCGTTATTCCCCCAAAGCAAGAAAATTACAGGTTTGTCTCTTTCATTTAGTTTTCTTATAACTTCGTCGGTAAAGTTTTCCCAGCCTTTCTTTCTATGAGAATTAGCTTCTCCAGCCCTTACTGTAAGAACGGCGTTTAGAAGCAATACACCTTGTTTCGCCCATGGTATAAGATATCCATTGTTGGGTATATAACATCCTAAATCGTCATGCAGTTCCTTATACATATTTAAAAGTGATGGCGGAGTTCTAACTCCTGGCTGAACTGAAAAAGATAGTCCATGAGCTTGACCTGGTCCATGATATGGGTCTTGGCCTAATATTACTACCTTAACCCCTTCATAAGGTGTTAACTTCAAAGCATTATATATATCATCTTCATATGGATATATGGTCTTCCCTTTATATTCCTCACTTAAAAACGCTCTAAGTTTTAAATAATATGGCTTTTCAAACTCGTCCTTTAAAATATTGTCCCATGCGTTACCTAGCTGTATCATTTTATTCTTCCCTTCCTATTGTAATAATAAAGAGAAAACCCCACTGCTGACAGGCAATGGGGGTTTCCCTTTAATATATTATAACAATAAAACCATTATTTTACCATGACGCTACTATGAGTATCTTCTCCTAGCTTTATTCCATGGCATCTCATCTGAAAATTCTTCTTTAAATTTCCTAAGTTCTTGCTTTGCTCTCGGACTAGTTGCTACGTGGGTTGCTTTATAAACATCTTTCATTAGCAATTCCTCCTTAAAATTTTCTCTTCTATGAAAATTATATCAATCACAATTTATAAAGATAAATCTTTATATCTTTATGAAGATCTATATCATAGGGCTGAAAATTTTTTCAAAACAAATAATGATTTTATTGGTATGCTATTATTATGTCTCAATAGATAAAAAATATGTACTAATTTAATTTTTCTTTTTTAAAATTAAATTAGTAAGTAAAACTCACACTTAAACAAAATTTGTATATTATAATACTGTAATACTATTAAGGAGAATATATATGTTAGTTCGAAACCCTTACGAAGCTAACTCTCAAGTCATTGATAATGATGAATACTTAGATTTTGAAGAACTTTCTAGAGAAGAGGATAAAAGAGTATTTCCTCCTTTCTTCCCCCCAAATAATCAACCAGGGCCTCCTATCTTTGGACCTCCTGGTGGACCTGGCCAGCCTCCTAGGCCACCACAATCTGGTCAACCACCTAGACCACCACAATCTGGACCACCTCCACGTCCACCTGTACCTGGAGGACCTGGACCTGTTATAACTCAACCTAATCCAAATATAGCACCTGGACCTCCTCCAAACTTCACACCACAACAATCTGGTCCTAGTACATTTAAGGTTTCACCAGGTTCTATTCGTCCTTGCAGATTCCAGTTTGTATTCATATGGTTAACCAATGGAAACTCATTCTGGGCATGGCTTATAAATGTAGATAGAACTACAGCCTCAGGTTTTAGATGGAATGGCTTTAGATGGGTATATTTTGGAGTAGACTTAAATAGAATTGCTGCCTTTGAATGTTTTGGCCGTGACACCATAGATAATGATTTAGCTGATGACGAATACTTATATGAAAATAATTTTTATATTGAAGATGACTCAAGAGTATTTCCTTCATTCTCACCTCCTGGAGGACCTGGATTTGGTCCTGACCCTGGCTTTGGATCCGGTGGTAATAAATCAAATAAAAATGCGGTACCTCCTGGACCACCTCCATCCTTTACCCCACCGCAAGCTCCATCTGCTAAAAGCTCTACCCCTAATACATTTGTTTCTCCTGGTTCAATCAGATCTTGTATATTTCAATTTATATACTTATGGTTAACCAACGGAAACTCTTTCTGGGCATGGCTTACTAACATTGATAGAACTACAGCATCTGGATCTAGATGGAATGGATTTAGATGGATATATTTCGGAATAAACTTAAGTAGAATTGCTGCCTTTGAGTGCTTTGGCCGTGGTCTTACAAGAAGAGATGACAATGTAGTTTCAAGTCTTAAAACACAATCATTAGCTCCAGCTACATTTAATGTAGAGTATCCTTTTATTGATGGTATGATTGATGAAAATGTAGAAAATATTATTAACTCAGAAATTATTGAGACTTTAAACAATCTTCTTCTAAATCAAGTTCTTGTTCCTACTAAAGTTAACTTTAAAACAATCGAGGGTGCATATGAGGTTCCTCTTGATAGTTATGGTCTTCTCAGCATAGTTATGTCCCTCAGTACTCTTATAAACGGAGAAAACTCTCCACATACAACTTTTGATTCAATAACTGCAGATCTAAATACTGGGGAAGTCTACAATTTTGATGATTTATTTGATCCAAATTCTAACTATAAAGCTGGTATAAGCCAAATTGCTATGGATATGGCTAATAGAATGAATATGGAATTTCTAGTACCTTATGAAGGAATTACAGATACTCAGCGTTTCTACCTAACTCCTAATGAATTAGTACTTTACTATCAAGTTGACGAATATACACCTGCATCTGAAGGCTTATTTAGGATTTCTATCCCTTATAGTCAACTTACTCCATACCTGTATCCTGACAGCCCAATAAATAGAGTTATTAATCAATCAAATATTACTAATATTTCCCCTTCTGTTCAACCAATGCCTATACCATTTACTGAAGGTGGAACTGCGATGGGACCTGAATACTTAGCTACTTACACTGGAGAGGTTCCAGAACTTCAACCAATGCCTATGCCATTTACTGAAGGTGGAACTGCAATGGGACCTAAATACTTAGCTACTTACACTGGAGAGGTTCCAGAACTTCAACCAATGCCTATGCC
>DALZNT010000025.1:33872-37465 GCA_032005505.1 Clostridium sp.
AGGTGGAACTGCAATGGGACCTAAATACTTAGCTACTTACACTGGAGAGGTTCCAAAACAATAACTTAATTCTATAAAAAGTTGAGGCACTAGGATTTTTTATCCTAGTGCCTTCATATAGTATTATGATAATGGGGTTATCAAATAAAAAGCTTATAGAATTTTTATTCTACTAATAAGCTATTTAAATTTATTTTTCCATACTTAACTCTGCATCTTTAACTTTAACGTTTATATCATTGCTATGAAGCAAGTCCTTCTTTTTAATCATATACCAAAGGATAGCAACTATAGTTATTCCTTTAAGAACCATCGTTATACTAATACTCCACCATACTCCATTTAATCCTAATAGTGCTGGTGTGGCTAACATAACAGCTAATGGAATTCTCATTCCCGTCAAACCAATGCTTACAGCTGCTGGAATTGTTGTTCTACCTAAACCGTTAAACACTCCAACTGTAGTTATTTCTAAGCACATAAATAGCTGAGTATATCCCATAATTCTTAAATAATCTTTTCCTAATAAAATAGCTTCTGGTTCATTTATAAATAATGAGAATATCCATTCTCCACCTAAAACTAAAAGTAAAGTAGAAAGTATTCCAACTACTCCCGCTATCATAATCGTAGCCTTGTAGCCCTTCTTAATTCTATCAAACTTCTTAGCTCCATAGTTTTGACCTACAAATGAGCTAAGTGCTGTTGAAAATCCACCTGCCGTCATCCAAGTTATAGCCTCAATTTGGCATCCAACCTTTTGAACTGCGATTGGAACTTCTCCCCATCCTGCTATTAACCTAGCAATTAATATTGAAAATACAGTAAACAATCCACTTTGAACTCCCGATGGAAGGCCTAGTTTACATAAGCTTTGAACTGCTGATCTATCTAGTTTAGTAAATAAATTTACCTTTAGATATTTCTCCTTACTTTTAATCATAGACATAATGAAATAAGTTACAACTATGGCTTGAGACCCTATAGTTGCTAATGCTGCTCCAAGAACACCCATCTTAGGTATTGGTCCTAACCCAAATATTAATATCGGATCCAAAATCATGTTTACTATAAGCCCTATTGTGTTAATAAGAAATGGTGTTTTACTATTTCCTGCCCCATTAAATATAGCCGTGAATACAGGAATTAAATTTGTAATAACCATCCCTATAGCTATTACTGAAAGATATGTTTCAGCCATATCTAAAACTTCTTTATTCTCTAATCTAAAGAAACCTAGGAACTGACTTTTAAAAGTTAAGACAATAAAACTCATAATTATGGATGCAACTATAATCATCTGCAATGCTGTAGTTACATATTTTTTTGTAGCTTTCTCATTCTTACGTCCTATACTTTGGGAAACTTTAATTTCTGCACCAACCTTAGATACCATAGCTAGCGCTACAGCTAACTGTGAGAAAAATCCTGCAGTTCCTACTGCTGCCACTGCACTGCTCCCCACTCGTCCTACCCAGAACATATCCGTTAAGTTATACGCCATTTGTATAAAAGAAGTTGCCATAATAGGTATTGCTAGCTTAACTAATTTTTCAGCAATCCTACCTTCAGTTAAATCGATTCTGTCCTTCATAACTTCTCCCTCCTCTTTTGTCTCAATAGAGTTATTTAATACACAATAAAAAACTCCTATATCTCTAAAGATATATGAGTTATTTATATAAGTATGGTTGCGGAGACAGGACTTGAACCTACAACCTTTTGGTTATGAGCCCAACGAGCTACCAATTGCTCCACTCCGCGTCACTTATTCTTCATATATATATTATCACTCTTGTAAAATATTGCAAAGACTTTTTTATTTTATTATCTTAATCTATAAAAAAAGGTTGTACTTTTTTTAGTACACCCTTTTTCTTCTATTATTATTTTTATTAAGCAACTTCTTCTGTTGCTTGTTGAATTTTCTTTTCTTTGTTAGCTTTAACCATAAATAGTACAAATATAGCTATTGCTCCTATTATACCAGTTATATCTGAGAATAAAGCTGGTAATTTGAATCCTTCTGGAGCTTGTAGTAAGTAAGATATACAAACATAACTCATAAATGTAGCTGGTATTGTAGTTATCCAATGATTCTTCTTATTCTTAAGTAAGAACATAGAACCTGTCCATAAGAAGATTGTTGCTAAAGTTTGGTTTGACCAAGCAAAGTATCTCCAAATTATGTTGAAATCTATTTGAGTTAAGAATATACATATAGCGAATAATGGTAACGCTAATATGAATCTATTCTTTAATCCATCTTGTTTAATTTTAAATACATCAGCTATCGTAAGTCTTGCGCTTCTGAATGCTGTGTCTCCTGAGGTTATTGGACATGCAACAACTCCTAATATTGCAAGAACTGCTCCTGCTGGTCCAAGTAATGTTTTCGATATGTGTGTTACTACTCCTGATTGTCCACCATACTGTAGAAGTCCAGCAGATAACCCTTCAGTACCTCCAAAGAATGTCATTGCAATCGCAGCCCAAACTAAAGCTATAATTCCTTCTGCAACCATTGCTCCGTAGAATATTCTTTTACTTTCGCTTTCTTTTTTTACGCATCTAGCCATCATAGGTGATTGAGTTGCGTGGAATCCTGATAGAGCTCCACAAGCTATTGTTGTAAATAAGAATGGGAATATAGCTAGTCCATCTGGATGTAAGTTCTTTAGTGTTAACTCTGGCATAGACATTGTTCCACTGAACTCGCCAATAAACATTGCTCCACATATTCCAACTGCCATTATCATTAATGCCGCTCCAAATACTGGATATATTTTTCCTATAACTTTATCAACAGGTAAAACTGTAGCTGCTATATAGTAAACTATTATTATTGCAGTCCAGAACAGTACTGACTTTCCTGTCATACTAGATAATAATCCCGCTGGTGAAGTTACGAAAACTGTACCAACTAATATTAATAGAACTACTGAGAAAACTCTCATAATTATTTTCATTGCGTTTCCAAGATATAAACCGACAATTTCAGAAACTGAAGTCCCATCATGTTTCATTGAGATTACTCCAGATAGGTAGTCATGAACTCCCCCTGCAAAGATTGTCCCAAAAGTAATCCATAAAAATGCAACTGGTCCAAACAGTGCTCCCATTACAGCTCCAAATATAGGTCCAACTCCTGCTATATTTAAAAACTGTATTAAGAATACCTTATGCCATGGCATTGGTACATAATCTACACCGTCTTGAAGTCTTGTAGCTGGAGTTATGTTTAAATCATTAACACCTACTACTCTCTCAACATAAGTTCCATAGATAAAATATCCACCTATTAAAATTGCTAAACATGCTATAAAAGTAATCATTAATAGTTCCTCCCTGTCTCTAAAGTATTAATTAGAATTATGAACTCCATGTAAAGAATTTATATACAAAACCTTTACATATTTGATTTTAGTTCATAATTGAAACATTTTCAACACTTTTTTTATTATTTTTTTAACTTTTTTTAATTCTATAAAATTTAGTTAATAAAATAACACCCTATATGTTTCACTATTTCCTTCAATTGTGCATACTATTTCAAAAATTTATTATATATAATTATTTTTCTATATTCATTT
>DALZNT010000026.1:0-33885 GCA_032005505.1 Clostridium sp.
GGGTCTGCACTATCTATACCTCTAAGAGACTTTAAAGCGACCATTCTAGTTCTTTCATAACTAATTGGATAAACCGCTAACTCTTCAGCCAAAGTCATCTGAATATCTGTATATATTTTTTTACGCTTTTCATTGTCTTGCTCTTTCAGCCCCTCTTCCCAAAGTTTATCTATATCTTCATTGCTATAGCCCCATTGATTTAAAAAAGCATCACTTTCAAAATAATCTTTATAAGCCTCAGGGTCAAGACCTAATTCATAAGATGTCACGTATAGATTACATTCAGTGTTATTGTTTATGAGTACATCTTGAAATGCCTTATGATTGTAGGACCTAACCTCCACATCAATTCCTGTATCTTTTAACTCTCTTTCAATTTCATATGCATATTCCTTATGTCCATTTTCTTCATTACAATAGCCTAGAACTATTTTTCCAAGACTCGATCCACTTGTTCTTAAATATTCTTTTGCTTTATCAACATCTTGTTCATAACTTTCAATTGCATCACCATCATAATAAAAATCTGTACTTGGAAGTAGAATTGTTTTTGCTTCTTTTGCTTCACCGTCATCCCCACCATAGACTGCTGCGATTAAAGCTTTTCTATTTAATGTAAAAGCAATTGCTTTTCTCAAATTTGTATCCTTCATTTCAGAAGTATTTTCATTAAAAGCTAAGAAATTTAATTTTCCTGCACAATGAGTATAGCTTTGAAACTCAGAATTTTTCTCCTGTGATTTCTTATATAACTCATTAGTTGCTTCCATAAGCGATATCTCACCTTTTTCAAGAGCTTCTTGCTGCTCCTCCTTTGGAATAACCTTTATAGTTATAGATTCCGCCTTAGGTCTTCCTCCAACATAATCATCAAATCTATCAAAGATTATATATTCTCCAGCCTTAAGTTCTCTAAACTTAAACGGACCAGAGCCTATAGGAAATTTATTTTTCTCTGAAGCCGCAACTACTTTCTCACCATCATAGACATGCTTTGGAATAGGTGCCATCTTTGAAATATTGTGAAGAAATCCTACCTTTTCCTTAGGCAATGTAATCTTTATAGTGAAGTCATCTTCTTTTGCTATTATTACTGGTTCATTGTCTATTAAAAGATATGGTCTAAGCATTGAGCCTTGCTTTTTATCTAAAATTAAATTCAGAGTATAAACCACATCGTCAGCTGTGATAAGTTTTCCATCATGCCAAGTTAAACCTTCCTTAAGCTTGATTGTGAGCTCCTTATTATCTTTAAATTCTATGGAACTAGCTAACCCATAAGTAATATTACCGCCTTCATAGATATAAAGTGGTGTGTACAATATATTTGTAGCTATATTAACCTTCTCCAACCCTGTAAATACCGGATTCAAACTTCCAATCTTATCTTCTGTTGGAACTATAATGTTCCCACCATTGCTACTACCTCCAATATTATTCCCAAATTTAACATCATCCTCAAAACTTCCCGAACAGTTATCTCCTGAATTATCACTACACCCTACACAAAATCCACCTAGAGACATAACTATCAATAAAACAGAAACCCACCTTTTTAATTTCATACTAATCTTTAGAAGAAGTAATTTAAAGCATCTTACTTTCTAAAGGTCACCTCCTCAAAATAATATAATTCCTCATTTTTTTAGTTTGTATTATTTTAAGCATTTATTAGTCTTTTTATTAAAAATCTATTTTATTATTACAAATAATAATTTTATAAATTAAAAAGCTAGGAATTTCTATAATTCCTAGCTTTTTAACTATTTAATATTAATTTTATTTCTTCGATTCTTCCATATCTATATTAAAGATTACAGTTGACTTAAATAAATCTCCATCTATTTCTATACCAAACTCTCCGCCATGAAGTTCCACAATACTTTTAGCTATTGCAAGTCCTAGACCTGAACCTTCTGTATATCTAGATTCTTCTCCACGTTTAAATCTTTCTGTAATTTCTTCTGGATCAAAGTTTAATTCATAAGAAGATATATTCTTCATTGTTATATAAACCTTGCCACCCTCTTCTCTCACAGTTATATAAACTCTTGTACCTGGAAGTGAGTATTTTATAATATTTGAGATTAGATTTTCAAATACTCTCCAAATCTTTCTTCCGTCAGCACTAATATAGATTTTTTCTTTTGGTGCACCAATCTTAAAATCTAAGTTTGCATTCTCGATTCTACCTTCAGCTTCCCCAAGGGTCTGTCTTAAAAGTGCCATAACCTCAACTCTAGTAAAGGTAAGCTGCATTGCTCCACTTGCAGCCTTTGAAGCTTCAAATAAATCGTCAATTAGTACCTTTAATCTTTGAGATTTCTTATCTAGAACTTCTACATAGGTTCTTGCTTCCTCTGGCTCAATCTGTGCTCTCTTAAGTAAATCCACATAATTTATTATAGATGTAAGTGGTGTCTTTAAATCATGAGAAACGTTAGTAATAAGCTCTGTTTTCATTTTCTCACTCTTAGTTTCATTTTCAATGGAATTTCTAAGACCTTCCTTCATATTGTTTATACTATGAGCTAAATCTCTTAGAGCACCTTTTCTTCGCTCAGGAATATCCTGACTTGTTCTTCCCTCACAAATATCCTTCGCGCCCTTTGTAATTTTGTTTAAGTAAGCGAAATCTCTAACTGTTGTAAATAAAGCTACTACTGTTGCTATCACAAATGCTACTATGGCAATAACCGCTCCTGCACTATTAAATGTAGCAATTAGCATGAATCCACCTACACTTAAACCAACAACATATATGGCTAAAATAGAGAATAATTTCTTACCAAAACTTTTCTTCTCTAAAGAAATTTTCACATTCTCATAGAATTGTATAAGATAACTATTCTTCAGTAGATCACCCTCCTTATATTTTAAACAAACTGCCTTAACTACTAAATAAGTTGCTATTAAAACTCCTGTCCATAAAAACACATTTCTAAAATAAAGAGTGTCTCTATAGCTATTGCCACAGTTATAACGATATAGTACTGATCTTATGAAATAACAAATTAATAACCCAATTAAGTTAAATTCAACAGGATATTCTCTCAATCTATTTACTACATCGTCTAAATAACTACCCTTATACTTCATCTTTTTAAGAATTATAAGAAGAACTATAACCCCGACAACTTCACCTATAAGAGTCCACACCTGAAGAGCAACCATACGTTGATATTTTACAAAATCCTCCATTCCAGTATAAATGCTATCTCCAAATACCAGAGAACTAGGTACTGATATGTAAATATCTAAGTCACTATTCACATCAATACTTTCACTATAATTTCCATAATAATCATTTTCCATTGATGCACGGATAGTAAATGTATCACCATAATATCTATCGTTATAACTATAAATGTTATATTTATCTAGTTCCTTCTGAGATAATTTCATTCCCTCTACATATATGGAACTTTGTTTACTGTTACTTGATATATGATGTTCTGCAAAATAACCACTTTCATCTTTTAACCTTGATATGTCATCCTTACCATTATCACTATAGTTAGATAACCATATATTATTTGACTTATCGTAAAGAATATATTTTAAGTTTTCTTGACTATCTAAGGTATTTTTATACTTTGTATAGTTAATAAGCTTTTGTTCAATAATTAAATTCTTTAAACCTTCATCATCATAACCATGTTTTTTCTCAATTTCAGTTCTTATATTTTCTTGTTCTTTTTCCCATCTTTGATCAGACCACCCTGATGTATCTTGATCATATAACTTGCTATTTTCTTCCTCATACTCACTTTCAATCTGATTTGTCGCCCAATTTTTAGCAATATTAAGCTCTTCTGAAGTTATATTATTAGGATCTTTGATATATTCCTCACTCTTATAAAGCTCCCCGAAGGTTAAAACCTTATTAGTAAACTCATCAATGTCATCGCCTAAGAATGACCTGCTATATATACTTCCATCTCTAAATATATTACTATTTATAGTTAAATCCTTAGCGCTGATGATTGATAGTGCCATAGCCATGGCTAAGAGTATCATTGCTACTGTTCTAGCTAGCTTCATTTTTTTAAAATCTTTCACCATTTCCTCATAGGACTCATCACTATCAAACTTACTTTTTCTAATTTTACTATCAGTTACTACATTTTCTTCATTAATATTTTTCGATTTTGTATCCAATACCCCACACCACCTTTAAATATTTTGGATCTTTAGGATTGATTTCAATCTTCTCCCTAATCCTTCTAATATGCACAGCTACTGTGTTATCAACATTATAGCTAGGTTCATTCCAAACCTTCTCATAGATTTCCTCCATGGAGAAAACTCTCCCCTTATTCTTTAGGAGTAGTTCTAAAATTTTAAACTCTATAGGAGTAAGCTTTACGCTATCTCCATCTATAAATACTTCCTTTGTACTTCCATCAAGCTCTAATCCACCGCTCTTTAAAAGATTACTTGTTTCTTCCTTATGAAGATTTCCTAAAGTAACATATCTTCTAAGTTGTGACTTAACTCTGGCAATAAGCTCCAGTGGATTAAAGGGCTTCGTAATATAATCATCAGCCCCCATATTAAGTCCAAGTATCTTATCAGTATCCTCTGACTTAGCTGAAAGTAAAATAATCGGTATATTCTTTTCTTCTCTAATCTTCAGTGTTGCCCTTATTCCGTCCATCCTAGGCATCATTATATCCATAATTATAAGGTGAATATCATAATCCACCAAACGCTCTAGAGCCTCAACTCCATCCCCAGCTCTAAATACCTTAAGTCCTTCATTTGAAAGATATATTTCAATAGCATCAACTATCTCCTTGTCGTCATCTACAACTAATATATTATGATTCATAATTATATCCCCTTTCAATCTGTTGATATTCCCTTTGCATTTCATATTAATTATAGCATGACGATAGCTCAAGTGACACTTGGCATGATGAATGATTGTGGTGAGAACTCCTAGGAGTTATTTTCATTTTTCTTTTAAACTACAACCTTAGAAACGCCCACGGAGTTTCATCATTAATTTTTCATCATTAATTTTTCATCTTTAATATCTCTCAACCCTATAATCTTATTTTAATAATTAATTATTTCATATTAGTTAATATAAATCTTACAATTTCCTTAAGAAAATTTATAATCTATATTTTTATTACATTTTCTAAATAATAAATGTTTCTAGCTTAAAAAGATAATCTTTCATTAAAACATAAAAAGGCTAGTAATTCTGTTAAAATTACTAGCTTTTCATTGTACTTATTATGAATTAAGCCGCCTTTGGAAGATCAGTCTCAACTTCATTGTTTTGTTGTTTTTTCTCCTTGCCTTTTTCTATGAATTCAGCTATCACCTTATAAGCTTGAATTATTAACGTTGGCATGAAGGCTAAAATATAGATTCCCGCAACTTGGTTTCCTACAAGAGGAGTTACTTCAAATAAATTTTGTAGGAATGGTACAAATAGAACGCCGTTTAATAGAACTAATCCAATTCCAAAAGCCATCCAGCTATATTTATTTGAGAATACACCTAAAGTGAATATAGATTTTTTACCTCTGCAGTTAAATCCATGGAATAATCTAGCTAAGCAAAGAGTTGCAAAAGCCATTGTAGAACCTGTAGCATTATCTGTTTTTAATCCCATGTAGAAGGCCATAATTGTGAATATACTAATGATTAAACCTTCTATAGCAACTTCTCCAATGAAATCTTTAGAAAGGATTGAAGCCTTGCTGTCTCTTGGCTTGTCCTTTAATAAATCTCTACGGGATTTTTCCATACCAATTGCAATTGCCGGTAAACTATCAGTTAATAGATTTATAAATAGTAAATGTACTGCTTCAAATGGCATTGGAAGAGCCATAAGTGAAGCATAAAGTACAGCTATTATTCCTGAAGCATTACCTGATAAAAGGAACTTGATAGAATTTTTAATATTTGCATATATATTTCTTCCATTAGCTACAGATTTAACTATTGTTGCAAAGTTATCATCAGTAAGAATAACTGAAGCTGCGTCTTTTGAAACTTCTGTACCTGTTATTCCCATCGCAATTCCGATATCAGCTTGCTTTAGTGCTGGAGCGTCATTAACTCCATCTCCAGTCATAGCAACGATTTGACCTTTTTCCTGCCAAGCACTTACGATTCTAATTTTGTGTTCTGGTGATACTCTAGCATATACAGATATATATTCAAGATTTTTCATTAAATCTGATTCAGACATTCTATCTAATTCTAGTCCCTCTACAGCTCTATCTCCAGGCTGAAGAATCCCTATTTGTTTTGCTATAGCAGAAGCCGTTATTTTGTGATCTCCAGTAATCATTATCGGCTTGATACCTGCAGTTATACAATCTCTAACAGCAGCTGCTGATTCTTCTCTTGGTGGATCAATCATGGATATTAGTCCAATGAATGTATAGTTATACTCATCCTCAAAAGAAAGGTCTTTTACTTCATTAATCTCCTTATATCCAAAAGCTAAAACTCTTAAACCATTCTCAGATAAGCTTCTATTTGTATTCAGGATATTTTCTCTATCTTTAGAAGTTATTTCTCTTACACCTTCAGCAGTGTGAATTAAATTAACTCTGTCTAAAATTACATCTAGAGCACCTTTAGTGAACATAAGATTTTTTCCATCTACGCCGTGTAGCGTACTCATAAGTTTTCTATCTGAATCGAACGGAATCTCTTTTAATCTTCCATATTTATCTCTTAAAGATAATTCCTCCACATCATATTTATGACCAAGGTTAACAAGCGCTACTTCCGTTGGATCTCCAAGCTCTTTACCTTCTTTTGAAGTAGAATCGTTACATAAAATTGAGCTTATAAGTAAATAGTTTTCTGGTGTACTCTTTAAGTTTAGTTTTTCACCATCCACTAATTTATTGTCTACAAAAACCTGTTTAACAGTCATTTTATTTTGAGTAAGGGTACCTGTTTTATCTGAACATATAATTGATACAGAACCTAAACCTTCAACTGCCTTAAGCTTTTTAATAATAGCATTTTCCTTGGCCATCTTTTGAGTTCCAAGGGCAAGCACTATAGTTACGATCGAGCTTAGGGCCTCTGGAATCGCCGCTACAGCAAGAGCTACAGCAAACATTAACGAGTCAAGCATAGGAGTTCCTCTGTAAATACTTAATCCAAATACTAAAGCACATACACCAAGGATTCCAATAGCAAGTTTTTTACTAAAATCATCTAAGTTCTGCTGTAATGGAGTCTGCTTTTCTTGAGTCTGTTCCATTAATGAAGCAATTTTTCCTATTTCAGTTTCCATTCCTGTGCCTGTTACAACTACAATAGCTCGTCCATAAGTTACTAATGATCCTGAGAATACCATATTCTTCTGATCACCAAGAGGAAGCTCATCTCTTTCAATCACTTCACTTGTTTTATTTACACCTTCAGATTCCCCTGTTAGTGAGCTTTCATTTATCTGTAGTGAATAGTTTTCTATAATTCTTCCATCCGCAGGAACTAAATCTCCAGCTTCTAAAAGCAGTACATCTCCAGGAACCACTTCCTTAGAATCAATTTCCGTTTTCACACCATTTCTAAAAACCTTAGCAGATGGTGATGAAAGAGCCTTTAAACTTGCCAATGACTGTTCCGCTTTAAAATGTTGAACAGTACCTAAAACTGCATTAAGGGTTATAACTGCTACTATAACTATAGTGCTTTCTACATTTCCAGTCATGGCAGATATACCTGCAGCTACAATAAGAATCCCCACTAATAAGTCCTTAAATTGGCTTAAAAATACTTGAAGTACAGTAGCCTTTTCTTTCTCTGTAAGAGTATTAGTTCCGTATTTCCCTAAATTTTCTTTTGCTATCTCATCGCTTAAACCTGCTTTTGAAGTACCTAGATGCTTTAAAGTTTCCTCAGAAGACTTTGAAAAGAATTTTTCCATATTGTATTTCCTCCTATCGCTTATCTTTCAGTTTATATAAATTAATCTCTATTATTAAAAGAATAAAAAAAGAGACTCTTAATATAACTTTCATCTAAGTAAAAGCTATATTAAAAGTCTCGTAACCAATAATGGTATATAACACCAGGTTTTTAGGCCGCGAATGTTGATGTTATATTTTCTACTACTCCCTTTTAATAAGGAACCTCATTCTCTATTCATTCAAATGAGCAAGTTCAACTGCTAAATCAGGATTTAGAGTTTCACTTAAGAAATTATTTATCTTATGTATATGAATTATAAAGAGATTAGAGTAAAAAAGCAATAGAATTTCATGTTAGCATTTTGTTAATAATTATTGTCGATTATTCATATTTTCATGTTAATTAGTTCTTTCGCACTCGCAATTTTCCTTTTCATAACTTTCAATTTTATAAAAATTGAAAGTTTGATATATAAATATTTCATTTTCTATTGCATATGCATTCTAAATATTATATTATATATTTAAGATTTACTTGAATTATCTTACTCACGGAGGACAAATTATGAAAAAACAAAAACCATTAGCATTTTATATTTTGATTGGAATGATTCTTGGAATATCTGTAGGCTTCATTTTCCAAGGAAATCCGTCTTTTGCAGTTAACTACATTAAACCTTTTGGTACTATCTTTTTAAATCTAATCAAGATGGTTGTAGTTCCAGTAGTACTTTTCTCAATCATTTCTGGTGTTATTTCTATGAAGGATATCAAGAAGGTTGGATCAGTTGGTGTTAAAACCGTAGTATTTTATATGATTACCACTTGTATAGCTGTAACTTTAGGCCTTTTCTTTGCAAACATATTAAACGTTGGTGGTGGATACCAACTAGCTGGCGAAGCTCTAAAATATGAAGCTGCTGCAGCCCCAAGCTTCATGGAAACTTTCGTTAATATATTTCCTAGTAACGCTGTCGCTCCTTTGGTGAATGCAACAATGCTTCAGGTAATTGTAATAGCAATTTTCTTTGGTTTTGGCATCATCCTAACTGGTGAAAAAGCTGATCCTGTTGTAAAATTTGTCGAAGCTTTCAATGAAGTTTGTATGCAAATAATGAACATGATAATTAAATTATCACCTGTAGGTGTATTTGCTCTTTTAGTTCCAGTAGTAGCTGAAAATGGACCAAGCGTATTGCTACCATTATTAAAGCTTATTGCAGTAGTTTATTTAGTTTATATCATACATATGGTTTTAGTTTACTCTTTAACTGTTAAAGGTATCGCTAAAATTTCTCCACTAACTTTCTTCAAGAAAATGTTCCCAGCTATGTCACTGGCCTTTTCATCAGCAAGTTCAGTTGGAGCCCTTCCCCTAAACCTTGAGTGTACACAAGAGCTTGGCGCCAAACCTGAAGTTGCCAGCTTTGTTTTACCACTGGGAGCAACTATCAACATGGACGGAACCGCTATATATCAAGGTGTATGTGTAGTTTTCATCGCTCAAGTATTTGGTGTTGAGTTATCAATCAATCAGCAAATAACTATCATCCTAACTGCAACTCTTGCTTCTATCGGTACTGCCGGAGTTCCTGGTGCCGGTATGATAATGCTTGCAATGGTACTTCAAAGCGTTGGTTTGCCTGTTGAAGGTATCGCACTTATCGCTGGTATCGACCGTATATTAGATATGGGTAGAACAACAGTAAATATCACTGGTGATGCAGCTTGTGCGGTTTGTGTATCTGCTATGGAAGACAAGAAATTAGCTAAATCTAGTAATGAAAAAATAGTAACCGAATAATAAATATATAAAATAAAAAGGCGACTGAAGTTTAAAATTTCAGCGCCTTTTTATTTTTTTAATTTTTACGGAAAGTATACTTTACATGGATTTAAAATAGGAGTATACTTAATGTAAAGTTAACTTTCCATCATGTAATGAAAGGAGTTTTGATGTGAAAAACAAATTAGAAGAAATACGAAAACAACGAGGAATAAAACAAGAAGACCTTGCAGCTGCCCTCGAGGTTTCAAGACAAACCATTGGTTCCTTAGAAAATGGTAGATATAATCCTTCGATAATCTTAGCATTCAAGATCGCTAAATATTTCAATATGACCATTGAAGAAATTTTTATTTACGAGGAGGAGATATAATGTTAAAGAAGAAATCAGTTTATGTAATAACTTTAATATTAGGGATTATTTTGATTTGTGCTAGTTTTTTATTTAAAGGTGATGAGTTAAAAACTGTTTCTGGAGTGCTAATTGGAATTGGTACAGGATTATTTGGAATGAGTCTTGCTAATCTATATATGAAGCATTTTGAAAAGAAAAATCCGGAAGTTATGAAACAAAATGAAATTGAGTTTAAAGATGAAAGAAATACTGTGATTCGTAATAAGGCAAAGGCTATGGCTGGAGATATTACTCAATGGTTTATCATGGCTATTGCATATGTAACAATTATTATTAATGCTCCTTTATGGGTTACATTAGCTACTGTATGTGTATTCATTTTATATAATATCCTTGGCGTATACTTCATGAAAAAATATCAAAAGGAAATGTAATACAATAATGCTGTATTAGCATAACTTCTTATGTCAACACTTAGACTAATATGTAAATTTACGGAGGGTGATAATCTATGGCTATAGAATTAGTACGAGACTATTTTAGAAATCTTGGTATGGAAGATAGAGTTCAAGAATTTGAGGTTTCCAGCGCTACCGTTGAACTGGCAGCAAAAGCTTTAAATGTTAAGCCTCAAAGAATTGCCAAAACTCTTTCCTTTAAAAAGAGTGATAACTGCATTTTAATTGTGACAGCGGGCGATGCTAAAATAGATAACGCTAAATTCAAGGGCAAGTTCTCAATGAAAGCAAAGATGCTATCCCCTGATGAAGTTAATACATTAGTTGGACACGGTATTGGAGGAGTATGCCCATTCGCAATTTCTCCCGATATTCCAGTGTATCTAGATGAATCTTTAAAGAGGTTTGGAACTATTTTCCCTGCCTGTGGAAGCAGCAGCAGTGCCATTGAATTAACCTGCGATGAGCTATTTAAATACTCTGGTGCCGATGAATGGATTGACGTGTGTAAAATTGCTAATGAATAGAGAATATTTAATAATGAATAATTAAAGAAAGGAAATCCCCCAAAAGGGATTTCCTCCATGATTTTAAATTCTACATTTATAATTTAAAATTAATCTATGACAACCACCGACTGCATTCCCATCTCCAAAAATCTCATTTCTACTAAGTCCTTCTCATAAGCAATTAGCCCATGATTATCATATGGATCATTAAAATAATAGCTTTTATCGTCATAGCCAACTAGAACCATACAGTGCTCTCCACCTTGCCATTGATAAACTTCCTCCGTATCCCTCAGATTCCATTCTATGTCCAGAGATACTGGTTCAAGATTTATAGTTGCCCAAAGTAAAACTGGTATACCTTTATCTATATATTTTTCAATTAATTTATTAATGCTTGTCCCTGTAGTGTTATTCGCCTCCATATCATCATAGAGAATTCTATTTAAAGAATTTACTATTACTGGAGCAAAACATCCATAACTATAGATACTTCTTGGGTCTCCAATAAAAGTTTCGTTAGGATTATCACCCCAAATCTCTCCATCTATATCCTCTAGTAGTGACATATCTAAGTAATTATCTATAAACCTATCAACGGATATATCATAACCATAATATTGAAGTACCATAGTTGTACTTACAATTTCACAGCCTGTAGGGTACCCCTCTGATTGGTCTATGTACGGAACCTCTATAAGCGATTTCCCAGATGGGTAAACTTTAACTCCTGTTTCAGTAACTTGTCTGTTAACTTTATTTGTAGTGCCTTTTTTTGCATATACTTCTTCCGTAGTAATATCTCTCTTCATATCTTTACCCCCAAATCTGCTCGTTATTCCTACATCACTCTCTGAAGCTCCAGCTGACACACTAGTACTTATCATCGAAATCGAAATTATTGCCATAACAACTGTAGCTATACCCATTTTTCTGAAGCTATTGCTTTTATAATATGACCTTCCATTGGACCTATCTATCATATTTATTCCCTTCCTTCTTAATCAACTACATTTATAAATCATTGTTATATCTTATAAAATACCTTTTTACTTTTTACTTATTACTTTCACATAATTAACTTCTCTCACCCTTAACTATGAGACAATTCCATAATGCTAAAAAGTAATATTCCTTATAATCCTATTTCGCCTTCACCTATGACTATCCCTTCAATATTATTCCATATTTCAGAATTCATTTTCTTACAGATTTCTACTATTTTATTATTCATTTTGAATCCTTAACCATAAATTAAATTAGCAAAGTCGATATTCATCCACCGCTTCAACTCTTCTGATAGATTCTTATATATACATTATTTAACGACAAAAGCAGCCATATTTGACTGCTTCCTACTTACTATTTTCCACTTTTATCTCAAATCACAATAAATCTCGTACATCTTATCCCAGGTCTGCTTTCCAACAATTCCATCTACATCTATATTATTAAATTTCTTTTGAAATGCTAGAACTGCCGCCTTAGTATTTACTTCAAATTCTCCATTCACCATAATAGGTGGAATTACAGAATAATACTGACCTATTAGACTTAGATAACATTGAAATTCTCTAACAGCAGTTCCTGAATCTCCATATCGAAGTAAATACTCTGGACAAACCCCTTTGTTATATTCCTTCTCTCCCTCTTCGTGAAGCTCTGCAATCTTTCGCATTGTATTATTAACTAAAGCTAACTTACACCATGTAGCTCTTCCCACTATACCATTAGAATTTAGATTGTAAATTTCTTGGAAAGCCTTCACTGCCTTCTCTGTATTCTCACAAAACTCACCATTTACTTCTTCAATCTTCTTTATAGATGAATGATTCTTAGCTATTCTATTTAACTGACTTTGTATTACCTCAACATCCTTACCTGTACTGCCTATCTTTAATTCTGTTCCTCCATAAGGTTCCTCTATACCTTTGATATCATTGGCTCTTTCAAAAACAATGTCATTTCCATAGTAATTTTTAAGTATATCCAAAGCTCCATAGCCATTGTTTGCAAGACTTACTGTTCCCCATTGTGACAGACCAGTACAAGTCACTGTTGTTCCATTACAGTATTGTGCAAGAAGTGGCTCTTTGCTTCCTCCACCGGTTATATACTCATTAAAAATATCATCTACAATCCTTGCTATGTTTTCGTAAATATTTCTGCCCTTCACAAAACTTTGGTCATAAGCAGTAGAATTAGTCACCTCAAATGCATGACCCATATTCCTATACCAACTTGTATATACTCTATTTAATGCAAAAGAAATCTCAGCATATATATTAGCTTTTATCGCTGCTTCTGGCCAAGTTGGATAAATTTCACTACATGCCACATTCTTTATATATTCTAAAAAACTAAGAGTTACGTTCTCTGCATATGAGGTTGGCGCGCCCAAATGGACTGTAATATTTTCTGGTATATAAGGCTGAACTATACCACATGTCCCAGCCTTTGCCCCTTCAATCTTATCCCGAGGACTTAATATCATTAATTGATGAGATGAAATACAATTAAATTCTGGCTCCTCCAAAAACACTCTTTCCTTTTTTGTTGGTATCATCTCAATTTTTTGTATTGATATCACATCTGGAAATACCTGAACTCCCTCTACCGCCGCATCTCTATAGCCCTTTACCCTAACATATATATCATAAAGGGCATAAGGTACCTCAGTTGAAGCTGAATTCTCAGATACCGACTTATCAGGCGTAGTTACACTTTGAGTTTTACTAACACCACAGTCATCTGTAGTCAAAACTTTTCCCTTGTCAAAATCTATAGCTGTACTTTCTATAATGAAAATGTTTCCACCACTGATAGGAAACACATCTTTAGCTGTAAAAAGCTGTACTTTTATAAACCCCTTTCCCATAGCTCTCTCCTTAAAAATAATCTTCATATTATAATATGATAATTTTCTATTTATGATAATGAATATACTATAACTTAAAGAATCTCCTTTCATGGATTTAGATTTATAAGCTAATAATCATAAATAAAAAGCTTAACTTAAGAAATATTCCTCCTTAAGTTAAGCTTAAATTTATACAGAAATTATATCAATTTGTTTATACCTAAAAGCTCAGCATCCTTTTTTGCCTTATCCCTATAATCAAAAGGTGCTCATTTTATCTAGTTTCATTTCTTCTATATTCAAATTGCATTTATAATCAATTAAACTCTCTGACAACTCATTAAAATCACAATTCTGCCATGATACTGATATCTTTGAAAATACTTCTAGTTGCTTTGAATTTTCATCTGACGCAACTATAATCTTAAGAATATCATTTCTCATCTCATGGTAAAAAGAACCTAATATAATATTCATTTTCTTAATAGTTCGTAGCTTCTCCCTGACCTCTATTATCTTGTCCAAAACTAAGATTTGATAGGTTACTCCCAAGGGTACATAAGCCAAGCTTAGGATTATCCCCGAAACAGTCCTCGCTGCATCTCCAAATATAGTAAAGTGAACACCATACATTAGTATACACAAAAAAGCTAAAACTAAAAACTAAAAATTTTCCTTCATTTTATTTCCCATCACTTTGATACATCTTACGATGAATAGTATAGTTAAAATAAAGATTCAGTACTGAAAATTAATCCCCCCTAATAAGAATATATGTAAAATATTGTACTATTGCTATCATTATTTTTCTTTTGCAATTTGACACTTTATTTAATCCTTCATCTGCAACAAAAAGAAATCCCTCTCGGGATTTCTTCAAACTAAAGTTCTATTCCAACCAATTTTGCAATTGCAGGTAAAACTCCAATTGCATTCAGCCAAATAAAGAATATTAAAACTGGTGCAACGTATTTTATCATTACAATAAAGAATTTTCTAGATCTAAATTTATATTTTCCACCACTAGTTATTTCCTCTGTTATGTTATCAACACCCCAAACGTAACCGATGAAGATACACATTGCTAAAGCACCAAGCGGCATAAGTACGCTTTCTGCTAAGAAACTCATAAAGTCGAAGAAGTTATATCCAAGGATTAAGAAATCCTTCATAACTGGACCATTTGCTAATGAACAAAGTACTCCTACTAGGAATAATGCCATAGAAATTCCCACTGTTGCTTTTTTTCTTTTTATTTTAAATGTATCAATTACGAAAGAAACTATAACCTCTAATAATGATATTGCTGATGTTAAAGCAGCAAATAATATTAATACAAAGAATAAGATACCAAAGAATTGACCAAATGGCATTGAATCAAATACTGATGGTAATGTTATAAACATTAAACTTGGACCTACTCCTGGTTCAAAACCAAAGGCAAATACCGCTGGAAGAATTGCAAGTCCTGAAAGAAGTGCAACTCCAGTATCGATTGCTGGAATGATTAAAGCATTCTTTTCAAGGTCCTCTTCTCTTCCAAGATAACTTCCGTATGTTATTATTGCTCCCATTCCTAAACTTAGAGAGAAGAATGCTTGCCCCATAGCAGCCATTACCGTACTAATTGTAACTTTTGAAAAATCTGGCTTCAAGAAGAATTTAATTCCTTCCATAGCTCCATCTAAAGTTACTGATCTTATAGCTACAACTACAAGTAATACGAATAGAGCCGGCATCATAAATTTACTTGCCTTCTCAATTCCTCCTGATACACCTTTTAAAACAATGATACAGCATAGAGCCATAAATACAAAATGCCATATAATTGGTGCTGTAGTTGATGATATAAATCCATTAAAATATGCTTCTGCCTCTGCTCCTACTATTCCACCAGTAAAATACTTACCAATATAGTTTAGTACCCATCCACCAATTACGCTATAAAAAGAAAGTATACAAAACCCTACTATAACTCCTATAATTCCTACAAATGCCCATTTCTCATTAAGCTTTTTATAAGCTCCAACTGCACTAAGATGAGTTTTACGTCCTATTGCCATCTCTCCCAGCATTATAACAAAACCTATCATTACTATCATTACTAGATATAAAACTACAAAAGCCCCACCACCATTTGCTCCTGCTAAATATGGGAATTTCCATATATTCCCTAAGCCTACTGCCGAACCAGCTGCTGCTAATATAAAACCTATATTAGATGCCCACTGTCCTCTGTGATTATCGTGATTATCCAAACCCCATTCCTCCTTCATCTCTTGTACTTTATTTATTATTATGAATAAGTATAAATTTTATCCTAATAAAACTGCATAAATATAATTTGTAACAGTTTTTTTAATTATAAGTAAACATTGTTCAAAATTCAATATATTTTGTACACATATTTCTAAATATACTAATGAAAAACTTTTCAACTTTTCTTATCTTATAAGATATTTGTTTTCAAGATCATATTGTCTCTCTTTCTCATGTATTTTCTGATCTTTTACAAATTCATCATATTCATCTATAACTTCATTTGCATAGCTTGTCAAAAGCTGAATTTGATAGGCTCCAGACCCCTCCCTCCAAAATCGTGACTCATAAACCTTCTCCTCATCCAAGGTAGCATTTCCGTTCTGAATCTCTTTAAAAACATATAGCACAAAAGGTGTAAGAAATTAAATTTATTTCTTACACCTTTATATTCTTATTTCTATTTGTCTATTGTTTCTTATCCTACTTTTTCTTATGTGCTCATTCTAATTATCTCTAGGATTTTCAGACCCCGATTATATAAATTTATCTCTTCTATGTTTTGTAATACTTCGGCTTCATTGAATTTACTTCTTTCTACTTAATTTTCATTACTACTTGTTTGCGAAACACTATTATCTATATCGTAATTTCTTCTGTTTATAATACTAGCAATATAGGCTAACAAAGCTGCAAATAAGGAATTATATGCCTTGGCTATAGCTACTTCATCTCTATCTTCACATGGCACAGAAGTCTTATTTACATAATTGTTATAATCTATCACTAGAAACACCGCTGTAATATAAAGAAATAACAAATTCGTAAACTCTGGTATTTTGGTTACATTAGGCATGTTGGCACCACAGTCTGTACCATTTATAATATCTAATAAATCTACCCTTGACCTATATATGTAATATAAATTTAACAATACACCTACTAAAAGTATCGTTAGTGTATTAAAATATAAATTTAAGGTACCTAACTGACTTAAAAGCTCATCTCTATCTACATTGCTAGTGTTGGTACTTGTAGTTTGTTGAGCACTATCACCTGAAACTCCTGTAAATACCATAGAGTAACCTCCTGAACATAATATATTATTCAGTATATGCTTTAACTGTAGTTTTGCTTCAACCTTTAAGTAATAGATTTCCCTTCCATTCTATATAACCAAAACTTACTGATAAGTTTTGATTATATAGAATAATTCCTGCGATTATCACAGGATTTTTATAAATAACCTTTTTGATGAAATAAACTTATTTATATTACTTCCTTGTTTGTAAATATCTCTTTTTATACTTCAAACTACTATATTTGCTTATTTTATTAATGACTCTAAAATTTGTTACACTACCTATCACCCCAACTAAAGGAATCCCTTGAATAAATTTACTTGTAAGCATAGATTGTGATAAAACTTGAGATGCATTTTTTATTTCTGCCTCCAAGTCACACTGAATGGTTATATTAGAATTAATATTTTCGGCTAACAGCTCCAGGTTTTTATTGAATTTATACTGTTCTTCTCCAGTTGATAACGCTGCACATATTAGGTTCAATACATATATAACTTCCTCTTCTTTTTCATAATCCACCCCATAGCTTAAGGCGATTTCATAGATAGTCTTTAAAATCATTGTGATAAATAGTGGAATATCAGGTAGCCCAATACCTAAAAGTCCTAGTCCTCCACCTTCGATTGTAGAAATACTAGTATTAATAAAATTACTTTTTTTAGATAAACTATCCAAACTCTTTATGTTCTTCTTTGTCGTATCCTTTTCTACAGCATAATTTTTTATATCATGCTCTAGCTGTATTTTATCCTTATCATAAAGCTTTTCGATGTACTTAGTTCCCTTAGATAAAACAAGCTTAAATCCCTGATAGAAAGCATTATCTAATGTAGTTTTTAATTTGTCCGGAACTTTATCCTCAAGTTTTTCTACAATGGGACTCACCTTCTCTTCATAGATTTTACTTTCTTTTTTATTTAGTATTTTATTTTCCTTCTTCTCAATTTTACTAATCTGCTTCATTATAACTTTTTTCATAATACATCAGCTCCTGAAAATTAATTTATAATTATCATATTAACCATATAGTAATAATTTACTAAAATTATACCATGAAAATTTATTTTAATTTTTAATTTTGAGTATTTTTACATCTAAGGTATCTACTTTAACTTTTACCTTAAGAAATCTTAAGATTATATAAATATTAACTTTATGTTTGTACATTATATTTAATATAGCTTAGTTTTTTTGAAAGGTGGTAGCTTATGAACATTTTAATTTTAACGGGTCGTTTTGGTATGGGGCATAGCTCTGCTACGGCAGCTATTAAAGATGAAATTGAATGTAATATTCCCTCAGTAAATGTTCAAGTTGTAGATATTATAGATTACCTATTGCCTTCAACCAGTAAGATTCTTTATAGTGGATTCAATCTTATGGTAAGTAGATTATCTAATATATATAATATTTTTTGCAAGACATCAGAGAATTATAGTTCTGCACCCTTTAAAGGCATTTTTATACAAAAACTTGATTTATTGATGTCACAATATAATCCTGATATCGTTATATCAACACTGCCTATAGGGTCTCAATATATTTCTGCCTATAAAAAAATACGTAATATAAACCTTCCTTTATACACCTATATAACCGACCTTTGTACCCATGCTGAATGGATATCTGATAACACAGATTTATATTTTGTTGGAACTCATGAACTGAAGAACTCCTTAATTGAAAAAGGGATTGCTCCAGAACAAGTTCGTGTCACTGGAATTCCTGTAAGAAACAGCTTTAAGACTGTACAGCCTATTAATGGTACTAAGGTAAAAAAGAAAGTTTTGATTATGGGTGGAGGACTTGGCTTAATGCCGTTTTCTGATGAATTATATAAAGTTCTTCATGAAGATGACTCTGTAGATGTAACAGTAATCACTGGAAAAAATGAAAATTTGTATGAGTCACTTAAATTTAGCTATCCAAATTTTAATGCCATCCTCTACACTGACAAAGTGTACGAATATATGAATGCAGCAGATTTACTAATTTCTAAAGCTGGTGGCATAACACTGTTTGAAGCAATCCATACAGAAACACCAATTTACGTTATTAATCCATTTTTGCTTCAGGAAATCTATAACGCAAAATATATAGAGTCTAGAAATCTTGGAGTTGTGATTTGGAAAGAAGGCAGTTCCACCTCTTCAGATATTCTTTCACTAATTAAAAATGATGATACATTAAGTACTTATAAAAATAATATGAGAAAACTAAAAAATGAATTAGATGAAAAAGCTATGTTAAGAGAAATAGCTTTATTAAGAAAGGAGTGTGAGTATGAACCAGATAATATTGGTGATGATTGTAGCAGCGAGTATTGTGATCCTGAGTTATGGAATGCTACCCTCCATATACTTTAGACTATTTAAACCTGAACCTAGAAGAAAAAATTTCACAGAGAAAAATATATGTCTAACCTTTGATGATGGTCCAGACCCTAACCATACTCCTAAACTACTAGATTTACTTTTAAAATATAATATTAAGGCTTCCTTTTTCGTAGTAGCGACCTTTACTGAAAAAAATCCTATGATTATTAAACGAATGGTGGATGAAGGTCACTGTATCGGGCTTCACTCCCTGGAACATAAGAACAACATATGGGAGTTTCCCTTCTACACAAAATATGATTTTGATGAGAGTATGAGAATTATGAATAAACTAGGAGTTAAAGTTAACCTCTATAGACCACCTTGGGGACTTTTTAATATAACTACCTCTAAATATATGAAAATCCATGGGTTGAAATTATTTTTGTGGACTGTTATGGCAGAAGATTGGCGTGGTCACACAACTGCAAATATAATCGCTAAAAAGCTCCTCATGAGAACAAATAATGGAGATATTATATGTCTTCATGACGGTAGAGGTGAAAATGACGCTCCTAAACGTACTATAGAAGCCTTGGAGATGATTCTCCCTACCTGGATTAATGAAGGCTATAAATTTATAAAGGCAGATGAATTATATGAATACTAAAAGCCCTATGAAACCTATTTTAAAGAATTTAATTTTCTTTTTTTTACTAATAGCAATTACCTTCTTTCTAATATTTCGTGACAACAATATAGGAAGTTTAATTTTAGTAATTAGTTCTGTGAAGATTTCCTTTGTTGTAACCGCAGTTTGCTCTATGTTTATATCTATCTCCTGCGAAGCCATGAATATTAGAAGAGCATTAAAACTTTTTGGATATAAAATCAATTTACTACAAAGTTTAAAATATGCCTTTACTGGATTTTTCTTTAGTTCAATTACACCATCTGCATCAGGTGGACAGCCCATGCAGTTATATTTTATGTATAAAGATAATATAGAAGTATCTCACTCTGCCCTAGCCTTACTCCTTGAAACCGGAAGCTTTCAGCTTGTAACTATTTCTATGGCAGTCATAGCCTTTGCAGTTAATTATAAATTATTAATCACCTTAAACCCTGGTATGTTTACACTGATTGTCGTTGGTGTAATTATAAACCTATGTATACTTACTTTTATTGTTGTAGCTATATTTTCTAAGAAGATTTCTATATTGCTTCTTGATGGAATATTTGCCCTACTTTTTAAACTAAAAATTAAAAAGGCATCTTCATGGAAATTAGGTGCCTATGCTCAGATTGAGAAATATCAAGCTGGTGCAGTTTATATTAAAAAGAATAAGCTAACAGTGCTAAAAATTATTCTTACAACAACAGTACAGATTACAGCCCTTTATAGTGTACCGTTTTTCGTATATAAAGCCTTCGGTTTATCAGCTGCTACATATCCAGTAATTTTATCGATGCAGGCAGTTCTTTTTATTTCTACTTCAGCATTACCTCTACCTGGTGCTATAGGAGTAAGCGAAGGTGGATTCTTAACACTCTTCTCAACCTTATTCCCAGCTGAGACCTTAAGTGCTGCTATGCTTCTTAGCCGTGGCATCAGTTTTTATATGTTTTTAGTAATCAGTGGAACCTTTATATTGTTAGCTCAGCTGTTAGGTAAAAAAGTATCCCCATCTAATAATCTGATATAGGGTATTTACAAATTTTATAAATTAGGTAATGATATTATTGAATATACTTTTTAGATAATTATCATTAACTAAAATAGTTTTTATGCTGCTTGTAAAGAGTAGAATTAATATATTAGGATTGAGGTATACGTTAATGAAAAATAAAATTCTTATAGCTGAAGATGATGAAGATATAGTTAAGCTGCTAAAACTTTATTTAGAAAACGATGGCTACAATGTTATTTCTTCTAATAATGGTGTAGATGCTCTTGAAATTATTAAAAACACAAAAATTGACTTAGCTGTATTAGATATTATGATGCCTAGAATGGATGGATATGAACTTACTAAAAAAATAAGAGAATTTAGTAATCTTCCAGTAATTATTCTCTCTGCTAAAGATGAAGTCAGCGATAAAATTTTAGGACTAAACATAGGTGCAGATGACTATCTTACTAAACCCTTCAATCCCCTTGAAATAATTGCAAGAGTTAAGTCAAACCTTCGTCGCTTCTATGACTTAAATAAAGAGGATGGCTCATTAGATGATACAGGCAAACTGAATCTTGGTCCCTTTGAACTTGATATGAATACATTTAAAGTTACAAAATCCGGCGAAGAAATTTTCCTAACACCGACAGAGTATAAAATTCTTTCCTTACTCATGAAATCACCAGGAAGAGTCTATACTAAACTTCAAATATACGAAAATATAAATGGCGAATACTATGAAACTGATGATAACACTATTATGGTCCATATATCTAAACTTAGAGAAAAGATTGAAGAAAATCCAAAAAATCCTCAATACATTAAAACTGTAAGAGGGGTAGGTTATAAAATTGAAAAAAAATAAAAGGGAAAAAGGCCATTTTTACTGGCTTTTAGCTCGTAACTATATTAGTTTTACCCTTGCAATAGTAATCAGTTTCTCTTTAATAACTATATTAGCTTTTTTAAAAATCTCTGGTGTTTTAAGACAACTTGAAAGAGATACTCCTGAAAATTACTTAGATATTCTTGAAAGTGGCAATTATGATGAATTTCCTGTTGAGGATTTATTAGATGATAATGGATTTATCGTTATACTAGATAAAAACTGCACTCCCATATATCAAAGCAAAAAAAATGTAAATACAAAATATACCCTTGAAGATTTATCCTACATACCCAATTTCGATGTAAACTCTTATACTGATGTATCTGAATACTATGATGAAAACAATGAAAAAAGAATTTTAGTAACTTCATATACATATATCGATAACGAAGCCTTTAATCAAGAAATTTGGATTTTTGATGAAAATCTTAACATTATTTATAGCACTCGAAATACCGATAGAACATACATTAGTGAAAAAGAATTCTCATATTTAACTAGAAATATAGATAATACTATGGAGGCCATGAAATATGCCTTTAAAGGAAATACTGGAGAACACTATGTAATGATTCTTCAAAAATATTTTATAAGCAATAAAGCTTTAATGAAGGTTGCTAATACAATTGGATATACCCTGTGGGGATTTTTAATAATATATCTGCTAATGATAGCCTTTTTTATTTACTGGCTTAACAGAAAAGTTAAAAAGCCTCTTTTACTTCTTAACGATGCTATTTTAAATTTTTCAAATGGTAATCATGATGAAGCTATTACCTATTCTGGACCTACTGAATTTGTACAGATATGTGATAACTTTAATACTATGGCCATGAGATTATCAGAAAGTGAAACTAAAAGAAAACAGCTTCAAGATGAAAAGAAGAAAATGCTAGCAAATATATCCCATGACCTTAAGACTCCAATTACAGTTATTCAAGGTTACTCTAAAGCTATCTGTGATAATATTATAAAGGATGATCAGAAAGATGTTTACCTCAATATAATTTATCAAAAATCAGAGGCACTCACTGAGCTTATAAACACATTCAGTGAATATAATAAGCTGGAACATCCAAACTTTAATCTCGCCTTAGAAATAGGCGATATATGTGAGTATGCACGTGAATATCTTGCAGAAAAGTACGATGAAATTGAGGTTTCAGAGTCTTTATTAGAAGCAAATATTCCTGAAAATATACTTTTGTGTTATTTTGACTCCTTCCAACTAAAGCGTGTGTTTGAAAATATTATTTCAAACTTTCTTAAGTATAACCCTAAAGGTACAACATTATTTTTCAATCTTTACGCTGTTGGTAGCATGATAAAAATAACCATTGGAGATAACGGAGTCGGCATTCCCAAAAAGGCTTCTCAACACATCTTTAATCCTTTTATTGTAGGTGATGATTCAAGAAATGCTAAACAAGGTTCAGGCTTAGGTCTTGCTATAGCAAAAAAAATCATTCAGGAGCACGGTGGTAAAATCAATCTTGTAACTCCACCAAGTGAAGGATTTAGTTCTGAATTTGAGATACTTTTACCAAGGTCAGCATATTAACCTTTGAGATTTTGACTTCATTAATAATGCCCTATAAATTAATTATTCATATAACCCTAAAAACATTGGATTCAGTTGTAATAGCTGAGTTCAATGTTTTTTTATTCCTTTTAACTAAATTTATCTCAAATATAGTTGAATTTTTAATGTGTATTTATATGAAAAAGTGTATAATATAATTGGTAGTACCAATTTGAGGAGAGTTAAAATGAATAATAAAGAATACTTAGAAGTCATTAATTATATTAAACAGCTTATATCTGAGGGTAAATTACAGATTGGCGATAAGCTTCCCACCGAAAGACATCTCTCAGAGATATTAAGTATAAGCAGAAATACAGTTCGAGATGCCATCCGCATTATGGATACCATGGGTCTTATCCAGTGTAAACAAGGCTCTGGTAACTATCTTTCCAATGAAATTAACAGAAACATATCCGAAACCCTTAAATTTATGCTGTTAATGAAGCAAACGAAATTTCAAGAAATTAATCAGGTTCGACGTTCAATAGAGCTAGAGGCCTTTAAACTTTCAATAAAGAACCAAACTGAAAGTGATCTAAATGAACTGGCATTCCTTTTAGCTAAAATGGAGCAGAATGTGAAAAAAAACAAGCCAGAATATGATAGCCTTTTCCATGAAAAATTATTAACCATGGCTGGAAACACCTTGATGACCACCATGATGGAAGCTCTCTCTGACGTATGTGAAGAACTCCTTGAAAAGTTCTTTGAAAATACTTTAGAGAAAGATATGGGTGAGATAATAGAGATTCACAAAACAATACTAAAATGTCTGATAAACAATGATATTACTGGAGGCTGTGATGCAGTCAACCTTCATTACGACCTTGTTGATAAAGAGATTTTAAAATGGGAAATGGAGATGAAGTAAAGTGAAATATATTAAACAACTTGGCATTATCCTTACAATAAGCTTTATAGGTGAGCTAATGAAAGCCATCATTCCACTGCAGATTCCTGGAAGCATCTATGGACTTTTTCTAATGCTCATTGCTTTAAAAACTAAAATTATCCCTTTAGATGATGTAAAGGATGTTGGGAAATTTCTAATAGAAATCATGCCTATAATGTTCATTCCTGCAGCCGTTGGACTCTTAGATGCCTGGGACAGCCTAAAGCCTATATTCTTTCCCGTTATTGTTATCACCGTAGTTTCAACCCTGGCAGTGATGATTATTTCTGGAAAAGTTACTCAGTCTATCATTCGCTCAAATAAAAAATAGGAGATGCCCAGCATCTCAAGGAGGTTAAAATGAAGGAAATTTTATGTAGTTCCACATTCTTTGGTGTAGTAGTCAGTATTCTAGCCTACCAATTAGGATTATTTGTAAAAAGTAAATTTAACATAAGTATATTTAACCCGCTGTTAATAGCCATCATAGTTGTTATTTTAATATTGATGGTATTTGACGTGGATTATGCCAGCTATAATGAAGGTGCAAAATACTTAAGCTACCTGCTGACACCAGCCACCGTATGCCTTGCTATCCCTCTTTATGAACAGCTAGACCTTTTAAAGAATAATTTTAAAGCTATTACAGCTGGTATTATATCTGGAGTTTTGACAAGCCTTACCTGTGTGCTAGTTCTTTCAATACTTTTCAAATTAGAACATGCAGAATATGTAACCCTGCTCCCAAAATCCATTACCACTGCAATTGGAATAGGAGTCTCTGAAGAACTTGGAGGCATCGTAACCATCACCATTGCCGTAATTATAGTAACAGGTGTACTTGGAAACATCTTTGCAGAAACTATCTGTAAAATCTTTAAAATTCATGAACCAATCGCAAAAGGAATCGCCATCGGTTCCTCTTCCCACGCCATGGGTACAACCAAAGCCATGGAAATGGGCGAAATTGAAGGTGCCATGAGCAGTCTTTCTATAGTTGTAGCAGGAATATTAACTGTAGTTGGTGCATCTATCTTTGCAAACTTCCTATAAATTTTCATACATTTAAAAGTGCCGCATACTCATTATGAATATACGGCACTTTTTTATATAATTTTAAAAAACAAATTTCTTTAGTTTGTTATTTAATTTTCCTAGTACCCTTGGTACAACTCTTAAAATATATGGTAAAAAGAATGAGGCTACAACTCCTACACCTGCAAGAAATAAAATTTTATTATTAGGAGCTTGTCCAAGTTTAATTTGATATAAATGTATAGCTCCTATAGCTATACCTCCAACTATCATAACCTTAGATGCCAACCATGAAACTATATTTATCACCTGACAGAATAATATCATTATTGATAATACGGCTATTAATGGTAATGCTAATATTCTTAAAGGTAATGCAATCCACTTAGCTGCACTATTATTATTTTCTTTTTTTCTTGAGCGCTGCTTTATGGTTCTTTCCCCATCTCTATCCTTATCCTTATCTTTTGAAACATCTTTTGAAACATCTTTTCTGCCACTGTCTTTTTTCTTTCTACTACTGCTGCTAGTTTTTCTTTTTGATTCATTTTTAGATGAAGAATTTTTACTTCTCTCCCTATCAATCTCCTGTCTTCCTAGCTTTTGCTTTTCTAACTCGTATTCTATTTCATGAGGCTGCATGACTACAGTTTCATTACTGTAAACCTCTCTATTTATAGGTGCTTCTTTATTTATAAGATTTTCTTTTTCTACTACTTTTTCTTCTTTATTTTCTTCATTAATTAAAGCTTCATATGCCTCATCAAAAAGTTTCAAGAATGGTTTAAGTGTTTTTTCATTAGTTACTTCCTTCTTAATCTTTTTAACCTGCATTTCATAAACTTCTTTAATCTCTTCTTTTGATGCATTTCTCTCTATACCAAGTATTTTATAATAATCCATAATTTATCGTCTCCATTAAATTCTTCTTTTGTTATAAGATTATTATATCAAACTTATTTATAAATAGAAAATTTTTAATGTTAGCAGCACTTTCCCCATTTGTTTTTATATTACATCTTAGTCATCTAATTTATTTCTTCTTTGAATACAAATTATAAAATAATTATATTTCAATTAATTCATATTCCTTATTACCTAAACCTAATTTAACAGCATGATCAATGCATACTTCCCAATTAGTTTCTGGATGAGTATTTACAAAGTGATCATGTGTATGATGTGGCTTTTGACCTAAATAACTATCATGTATTACGCTCTGATTATTAGCAGCATCAACACAAGCTATATCCAAAGCAACTGGATCAAAGGAAGCAAACATTCCTACATCTGGTATAATTGCCGCATCATTTTCACTATGGCAATCACAGAAAGGAGAAACATCAATTACAAAGCTAATATGGAAATGTGGTCTTCCATCAATAACAGCCTTTGAGTATTCAGCTATCTTCTTATTCAAGATATCATTAGCTGCATACTGGGAATTTCTTATTGCATCAAAATTACAATTCCCGATACAACGTCCACAGCCAACACATTTATCATGGTTAATATCTGCCTTTTTATCTTCATCAAAAGAAATAGCACTATGAGCACATATTTTCATACATGCACCACAAGAAACACATTTCTTTTTACTCACATTAGGTTTACCACTGCAATGCATCTCCATCTTACCAGCACGAGATCCACACCCCATACCAATGTTCTTTAAAGCACCACCGAAACCTGTTGATTCATGACCTTTAAAATGATTCATAGATATAAATATATCTGCATCCATTATTGCCTGACCTATTTTTGCTTCTTCAACATATTCTCCACTCACAACAGGTACAAGAGCCTCATCTGTCCCTTTTAACCCATCAGCAATAATCATATGACACCCTGTAGTAAAAGGATTATATCCATTCTCATAAGCCGCATCAAGATGCTCCAAGGCATTCTTTCTTCTTCCAACATAAAGAGTATTACAATCTGTTAGAAATGGCTTACCTCCATTAGCTTTAATTAAATCTACTATTACCTTAGAGTAATTTGGTCTTAAATAAGCTAGATTTCCTGGCTCCCCAAAATGAATTTTAATTGCTACAAATTTCTCCTTAAAATCTATATCTTCAAATCCTGCTTTTTTAACCAATTTCTCTAGCTTCTGAAGCAGATTCATTGATGAAGTAGTTCTCAAATTCCCAAAATATACTTTAGACTTTTCCATATTTTCCACTCCCCTATTATTTATGACGATATTTAAATATTCAAACAATTTAATTATATCCTAAATAGAAGTATATTTCATCTATGGATTTTAAAATAGCCTACAGGATGGATTAAATTTATATATATTTTTTCTTTACCATACTTTTGGTAAAATGCCTTTATCTCACTTTTATATAAGTTATTCATGCAAAACTTCTCGAACATACTACGTAATATAATAATGTTATCCATACATAAAAAGGATTTATCTCAATATTTTTAAGATAAATCCTTTTTTTAAATTCTATATTATTGATTGATAATAAAATTTTTGGTATAACAGATGTATTATACTTAAGAGGAGGTACAACATGAAATCAGCACAATATTATGTAGAAAAATTATACATGACACCTCATGTTGAAGGAGGATACTTTAAAGAATCAGTAGTATCAGAGGATTTTTTTAAAGAAGACAAAAAATTATTTAGTAGCATATATTTCTTACTTGAAACTGGAGATGTATCTCATTTTCACAGATTAACCTCTGATGAGATGTGGTATTACCATGATGGTCGAGCTCTTACTATATATATGATAACACCTGAGGGTGAGCTTATAACTAAACAGTTAGGATTAGATGTAGAAAAAGGAGAAGTTCCTCAAGTTATAGTTCCTAAGGGCTATATATTTGGTTCTTCCATGAACAATGATGGATTTGCTTTAGTTGGATGTATGGTAGCCCCTGCATTTACTTTTGATGATTTTGAATTATTTGAGAAAGATGAACTTTTGAATATGTATCCAAATCACGAAGATATAATAAAGAAGTTAACTAGATAAAAAATATCCCTATAAAGTAGTGCATTTATGTTTCGACTTCATAGGGGATTTTCTATTTTATTATTGAAAGGTCAAACTTTCTATGGTTTTCTCTAAAGTTTCCGCCTGTTCTTCCTGAAGCTCCTCCACTAGTGCTTTCATTTCCTTGAATTTCCCACTGAAATTATCATAGTTATCCCCAATCCTTTCTTTTTTCACTAACTTATACACATAGACAAGCTTACTTATCAACCGTTTGTTGGTAATTTTGTGAAAATTATAAAAATTAAATATTTTTGTTATGAAAATCTACATTTTTATATAATAATCACATCTATACCCTTTTGCACGAAGTCTCTATATAATTAATCTCTTCCTTATCCCTTATTTAAATTATATTAAAACGTATACACTTTACATAAAAAGTATACTGTCAAATTATATTGAATATTTGTATTTTAACTGTTATATTGTTATTATATGTATTTACGGCATATAATTAACAAAGGGGGATTTCTTTTTATGAACAATGGTAAATCTATTAAAAAACCATCACTTTTAGTCTCAGTAATACCATTTGTATGCCTAATTTTCTTCATGCTTTTAGGTGTTCTGGTATTCGATTCTGTACCACAAATTCCACTTATCATCTGTTGTGCTATAACCGCAATAATAGGTAAATTTTTAGGGCATAGCTGGAATGATATGGAGGAAGCAATGATTAAGACAAACTCCATGGCTATGCAAGCTAACTTTATTATCATGATAGTTGGATGTTTAGTTGGAACATGGATTGCTGGAGGAGTAGTTCCTGGAATGATATTCTATGGACTTAAATTATTCACACCAACAATGTTCTTATTCTTATTACCAATAATCTGTGCTATAGTTTCAGTTTCAACAGGTAGTGCATGGACTACTGCAGGAACTATGGGAACTGCCGCTATGGGTATTGGTGCTGGTCTTGGAATACCTTCTGCCATCGTTGCTGGTGCTGTTGTAACTGGTGCATCTTTTGGGGATAAGCTTTCACCACTTTCAGACAGTACAAATTTATCAGCTGGTGTAGCTGGTGTAAACGTTTTTGATCACATAAGACACATGCTTTACACTACAATTCCAAGCTTTATAATTGCTGTAATCTTATTTGCTATTATAGGCTTAGGCTTTAGAGACACTGCCGTTGCAGATACAACTCAAATAACAGCTATCTTAGATACTATTCAAGCTAGCTTTAATATCAGTCCAATAATATTTATAGCTCCACTTTCAGTAGTTTTAATGATTATATTTAAGGTACCAGCTATTCCTGGTATGTTAGGTGGAACTATCATCGGAGTTATCTTTGCAGTTGGACAAGGAAATGCTATTCCTGAAATCCTTTCATCATTATTCTATGGTTTTGAAATAAGCTCTGGAAATGCAATGGTTGACTCCCTTCTTAACAGAGGTGGAATGCTTGGAATGATGGAAACAATTTCTCTAGTTATGTGTGCACTTTGCTTTGGAGGTCTTGTTAAACAAATCGGTTGTCTAGACACTATCATTGCAAAAATACTTCAATACTGCCACAGCAGAGGAAGCATAATTCTTTCAAACATAATCAGCTGTATAGCTATGAACTTTATGGCTGCTGACCAATACATGGCTATCGTTATCCCAGGACAAATGTACAAACCTGTTTACGAGAAATTAAATCTACATCCTAAAAACCTTTCAAGGGTACTTGAAGATGCAGGAACTCTAACCTCTGGTTTAGTACCTTGGTCAACCTGTGGAGCGATTTACTATACGACCCTAGGAGTAAGTGCCTTTGCCTATGCACCATTCCACTTCCTTGGCATAATCAATCCAATAATCTCAGCGATTTACGGATACACAGGCTTTGCTCTAAAACCATTAGATGAAAGCAAGCCTATTGCTAAGGAATTATCTGCTGAAGAATTTATCAGCGATGAAGATGAAATTTCAGCTTAGACCCTATAATTTATGCAATATAAAAAGCCATAGCTTCTGCTATGGCTTTTTTCTTTTGTTAAAATAAAGCATTTATGATTTGATTTGTCTTTTGTATAAGTAAAGGATTAAAAGCTGATTATCATTGGATAATCATGTTGTGCTTAAACAGAATGGGGGGGAAATCCTCTTCTGTTATATTACATTTATTCCCACATTAAAAATTAAATATACATGTTTATAAAAAATAATTTATTTTTTTATAATTCTTTATTTTTTGCCATTTATATTGATTTACCATCTAAAATAATAGTTGACATTTATCCCATAAACACATATCATACTATTAATAGTAAATTTTCTAATCCTGTGAAGAGGAGTAGTAGCTAAATTAAATTTCTATACAGAGAGTTAGCATTGGTGAGAGTCTAACATGAAAAAGTTTAGTGAATGGACCTTAGAGGAGTAAATCGAAATTCATTTGTGAAGAGTAGTGTTTACCGTGGGCTGCACGTTATAGCGGATAGAGTATGTTTGTACTTGAAAATGAGTGGTGAAATTAAATTTCATATTTCTATTTATGGCAAATATATTTCACAAATTAGGTGGTATCGCGATAACTTCGTCCTATGTGTATAGGGTGGAGCTTTTTTTTATACTTTTTTAAGGAAACTCCTTCTCATATTCATTCGAACTTAAGGAGGTGATTATGATGTTATGAACTAATGCAGCAACTGCTGATGACGAATCTGAGTGGATAAAATATTTTATAATTTTTAGGAGGAATATATTCATGAATTCAAAATCTAACACTAAAAAAATGGTTCTTAACGCAATGCTACTAGCAATAGGTGCTCTACTACATCAAATCACTCCAGCTCTTGGACTTCCAATGCAGCCCGACATGGCCCTTGCCATGCTATTTATAATAGTAATTCTAAATAAAGAGGATTATAAGACCTGCCTCATATCAGCAATAATAACAGGAATCTTCACCGCAATGACAACTAAATTCCCTGGTGGACAACTTCCTAATATCATAGATAAGGTTGTAACGGTGAATGTAACTTACCTGATAATCACGGTTATGTTAAAAATTAAATCTATAAGAAATCTAACTATCATAAAACAAAATAGCTTTTTAATGTATGCAATTTTACCAATAGGAACTTTAATAAGTGGCACAATATTTTTGCTATCAGCTAGCTTTATAGTTGGTCTTCCAGCAGGGTTTAACGCATTATTTCTAACCGTCGTTCTACCAGCCACAGTGTTAAATACAGTAACCGGTATATTCTTATTTAAAGTAGTGCTAATTTCCATAAAACGAACTGCCTTTACAAGATAAATGAAAGAGAGCTAGGCCTCGCCTAACTCTCCTTCACTTTATATATTTCAATTCCATCAGAAGAAATTTTTCTAAATTAATATAGTTTATCATGATAATATCCCTGTGAAAGATAAACTGCCGCCAATGGGTTGTGTCCAGTTACCCTATCTTTCACTGCAAAAACCGTTACTGGAGATTCCATATATTTAATGGCTAAAGTATCATGCCCTACGCATAGACCTAAGGATACTTTGAAGGCATTTCATTAAGATTTCTATTTGAGCATCCATGAAGTGCACATTTTGAACAATTAAACATAAATCTTTGGAGTTTAGTATTGAATATTGCCCATACATCTGTGGTAAGTTTACTTTACAGATGTATATTACATTTATTCCTACACCTCAAAATAAATATACACTATACAAAAAAATATTTTATAATTTTAAATTATTCTTCTGATTCTTCTTTTATATTGAATGACTTAAGTCTAATTAAAGCTATTAAACATGCTACCACATATATTGCTACAATGAATTTGTCTATAGCAATTTACAACAAAGGGATAGTTTGCAACTTAATCCATTTATACTTTGAATAAGTTGTAAACTACCCCTAAATTTATAGTTATTTTGATCTATTCTTTTTTACAGTTAAGCCTATGCCACTTAAAATTATTAATCCACCAATTATCAATAAAGCCTTACTTCCAAATAAACCACCAGTTTTAGGAAGAATTTCTGTTGCTTTATCAACAACCTTTTCAGCTTCATTCTTAACGGTAAATTCTTGAACTCCTACAGAATTAATTTTAACTTGTAACTCTTCTTTGCTTAGAATATATCCCTTAGGAGCCTTAGTTTCTTTAATAGTATAATCACCATAATCTACATCATTAAATGCTACAATACCATCATTGTCAGAAACTGAGGTAGCTACTTTTTTATCATCTCTATCATATACAGTAAACTCTGCACCTTGAAGTACCTTTCCATTCATGTCAGTTTTAGTAATTACAACACTACCCTTAATTCTGTTGTTTAATACCTCATAGGTGTATACCTCACCATCTTTGTCTACAAATACCCTTATTGTACCTTCTGAAATTAAATATCCTTCAGGAACTTTTGTTTCTTTTATTATATATTCACCATAAAGAAGGTCCTTAAATAATACAATACCATCTTCTCCTGATTCAGAAGTCTCGATTTCCTTACCCACTGAATTATATAATGTAAACTCAGCACCCTTTAGAGGTTTCTTATCTTGATCTAACTTTTTAACTTGAACCGAAGCTCTGATTTTTGTGTTAGATATACTTTCAGGATTTGCTTTTATAGTGCTACCATTTTCAGTGATATTAGCAGTTAATATTTCACTGGAAAGGTTATATCCTTCTGGAGCTTTTGTTTCTTTTATAGTGTACTTACCATACTCTATATTTTCAAACTTTACTTCCCCATTTTCATCACTTATAGATGTTGCTATAGGAGCTTCAAAGTTTGTATCAGTTTCCTTATAAAGCTTAAATTCTGCTCCTTGTAGTGGGTTCTTATCTTCATCTAGCTTAGTAAATTCTATATTCCCTCTAATTTTTGTATTAGATATACTTTCAGGATTTGCTTTTACTACCTTTCCATCTTCAGTTATATTAGCATTTAATATTTCACTGGAAAGGTTATATCCTTCTGGAGCTTTTGTTTCCTTTATTGCATATTCCCCGTATTCAACATTTTTAAATTGTACTTTCCCATTATTGTCACTTTTACACTCTGCTATTGGATCTGCATAGGAAGTATCTGAGAGCTTGTACAGAGTAAACTCCGCTCCTTGTAGTAAGTTTCCATCCTCACCTAACTTAGTAAACTCTATGTTTCCTCTGATTTTTGTGTTGGATATGCTTTCAGGATTTGATTTTACTACTTTTCCATTTTCAGTGATATTAGCAGTTAATATTTCCTCTGAAATAACATACCCATCTGGAGCTTTTGTTTCTTTTATAGTGTACTTACCATA
>DALZNT010000026.1:33985-37155 GCA_032005505.1 Clostridium sp.
TAGCAGCAGTTAGTATTTCCTCTGAAAGGTTATATCCTTCTGGAGCTTTTGTTTCCTTTATTGCATATTCCCCGTATTCAACATTTTTAAATTGTACTTTCCCATTATTGTCACTTTTACACTCTGCTATTGGATTTGCATAGGAAGTATCTGAGAGCTTGTACAGCGTAAACTCCGCTCCCTCAAGAGGATTATTACTTTCCTCTGTTTTAAAAAATTCGATTTCACCTATAATCTTTTCATCTTTATAATTATAGGCTATATTCTTTTTATCTTGGATATTTTTAAGTTGGAATTTATATGATTCACTACTTAGTGTATATCCTGTTGGAGCAATCTTCTCTCTAACATAGTAATCTATATCAAATCTTAATTTATCAAATATTGCCTCTCCATTTGATCCTGTTGGATCTGAAGTTCTTATAACATTTTCATACTTATCAAGAAGTTCAAACACAGCTCCTTCTAATTTAATGTTTTCGTCGTTTTTATCTATCTTTGTAACTTTAATACTACCATTTTCACCAACACCACCGCCGCCAGCACCTTGGAAAATAACATCAACATTTCCAGAAGAAGATGATTCCTCTATTCCTGTACCTTTAAAGGATATAGAGTTAGTAAATGGTGACTTACTCTTGTCTACTACATCAGTTCTAAAGGTTAAAATATATGCTTCTTCTGTTGGAGAAGGTAATATAAATGTAAACTCTCTTGTTGAACTATTATATTTTACATTGCTTTGATCTAAAGTAACCTCTTCACCTTTTTCAAGGCTTCCATCAGGTTTTAAAATCTGCTTATACAGTTTTACAGAAGTAGTATCAAGTTCAAGGCCTTCTTGAAGTATATCTGTTAATACAGCATCTTTAATTAATATTTTGTTAGAATTAATGGTTACATTCCAGTCAATATAGGAATTACCTCTAGTATAATCAGCTTTCTTATCTACTAAAGTACTTTTTATAGTCCCTTTTCCTGTACTTTCTACACCATCAGGTATTAAATCAGTTATTAACTTGGCTGTATTCTTAAATTCCTTTTGTCCATTAGTGTTAAATATAGAAGTATCCGTGACTTTAGTCTTAAAAGTAATTATTTGCTCATCTTTGATTTCACTAGGGAAATTATATCTTAAGGTTTTAGTGGTCTCATCATAAGAATAGTTTGATACTTCTGCAGCACTTCCATTTATCATGACAGAATTAGGAACAAAGTCTTGTCCATCATTAATACTATCTATCATATAGACGTTAGGAAGAGTCATTTTATTTTCATTAACTACTACCTTCCATGTAATTTCTCTTGTAACATAGTTATAATCTTCGCTAGATTTATTTATAACTTGGCTCTGTACATTCTGTGTACCTCCATAGGTGGAAGGTTTTATATTATCCCCAGTTAATTCAGCAACATTATAATAGCTCTCATTTCTATTTCCTGCATAAACCTTAGGGTCTGTTACTTTTGTTTTAAATCTTATTATATAGGTTTCATTAATATCACTACCAAAGTTATAGGTTAGTGTTCCAGTTTTCTCTGCATCGTTTACTGCTGGCATATAGCTAAAGCTTCCTCCTTGAACATCTTTATCTATAGTAGCAGAACCATCTACATACTCTTGACCTAATCTTATTTTATCAGTAAACACTGGATTTTTTATGGTTCCTCCGTTCCAGTTAATCATAACTTCCCAAGTTATTTCTCCTGTAGCTGGGTTATATCCTACCCCTTGCTTAGCAATAACGTTAGTAGGTACATCAACTCCCTTTTCATCTAAAGCGTTACCTGGAACCCCTTCTCCTGTAATAGTTGCCTTATTATTATAAGTTTTCCATTCATTTGAATCAAATATATAATCATCTACATCTGTTGAAAATTCAATTTTATGAGGCTCATTAATAGATGTTGGAAAAGTATAGGTGAATTTTTGTCCATTTATAGTATAATTGTCGTTAGTTGGATTTCCATCTATTTTTACGCTACCTGGTGTAACAGTTAATCCACTAGGTATATCATCTGTAACTACAGAATTGGGAATGCTTTGAGCATTGTTATTTACATAAATAACCCAGTTTATTCTCTTTGTTGCTACATCATAGTTTCCATCTTTTCTAATGAAGTCTGTAAAAATACTAACTGATGCCTCATTAGAATCTACGCTAGTTCCATCATGATTAAAGATTGCTTTATTATACTCATATACTGTAGCTCCTTCAGACTCAAAAGCTTTTGGATTTACTACCTTAGTTTTAAAAATAATTATTTGCTCTGTCTCTATTACATTTGGGAAATTATAAGTTAGTCTATTACTGCTGCCGTCATAGTTATAATTTGCTGTATCTGCATTTACTCCATTTATAGTAATAGATCCTGGTATAAACTCTTGCCCCTGTGAAATGTTGTCCACAATTTGAGCATTATTAACCTTAACTTCTTCTGGATTTACTATCACCTTCCAAGTTATCTCATTTTTAGAAGGGTCATAATTTCCTTCCTTCATAACAGAAACATCAGGAATTTCAAGTTGCTCAAAATTCACATTAATTGTAACTGGTGAAGAATTTCCTCCAATTTCAAATTTAATAGGAACTTGATTATCTCCTCCTATTTGATCAGGATCAAATTGAGTATCAATATAAAAGAATCCTGAAACATTGGAATTGTTCTCAGCAAATTCGGTAAAGGTAATGGTAACATTCCCATTGGTTTCTATCCTTACATTTGCAATTGTATCACCATTATCAAGAGTAATAGGGAAATTTAATGTACTTATTATTTGTATTTCTTTAGGTATTTTAATTGTATAAATATCACCTTTTTTTACTGTCCCCTGATTTGGTACAGTAAATTTATATGTTAGTTTTACTTCTTCATTTCTACTTATGGGATTTGATGACTCATTTATAGGTTTGCCATCTCCATCAGTTAAAGTTACTTCAGTTATAAATGAAAAATCACTTGTAATATCCATAGCATTGGCTTGTACTAAAGTAATATTAAAAACTTGACAAAATACAATAGCTACAGCTATAAGAGCTGATAATTTCTTCTTTAGTTTAGTTGTGATTTTAAATTTCTTATTTTTCATAATTCTCCTCCTTAATAATTTTTACGTTCTGTTAAGTTATATGAACATTGCACTTCTCAACCCTTGGAAATATAATAAG
>DALZNT010000027.1:0-33360 GCA_032005505.1 Clostridium sp.
CTTAGGTTGATGAGGGGTAGTAGCTTTTGCCGATTTTTTCGTACTAAATACCTTCGATATCATTTATATAATAAATACTATTTTACATTATAATTATAAAATTTGGAAGGTAAATGAAGACTGATATAGCAATATATCTATAATATTGGAGATAGAAGTCTGTATACTGATTCCTTTAACTTGACTATAACAGTTCTTTTTTCATATTGATCTTTAGTAATTAATGTACTACTTAAAATATCTTCCATGAAGGATTGGTCTACCTTACGGGTGGTAGCTTCATTATATATTATGGCATTAACCTCAAAATTAAGGCTAAAACTTCTGATATCCATATTAGCGGTACCAATAGTACACATCTTTCCATCTATAGAAACCATTTTACTGTGAATGAAGCCATTATCATAGGTATAGCAGTGAGCTCCACATTCTACTAGTTCCCAGATATAGGATTTGGAAGCCCAGTATATAAATGGATGATCTGGTTTGCTTGGAATTATAATTTTAACTTCAACACCAGATAAGCATGCAATTTTAAGAGCTGTTTGGATACTTTCATCTGGAATAAAATAAGGTGTCTCAATGTAAATACTATGTTCAGCTTTGTTTATCATCTTAAGATAGGTATTTCGAATAGAACACCAGTCAGAGTCAGGTCCGCTTGAAATTATTTGGACTGCAGTATTTTCAATATATTTCTTTTTAGGAAAATATATTTCACTCATGTGAAAGTCTTGGTTACTAGCATAGCGCCAATCCATTAGAAACCTCAATTCTAAATAATTTACAGAGTCACCTTGAAGATGAAGATGCATATCACGCCAAAAACCAAACTTTTTAGAAAGACCTAAATATTCATCACCAATATTAAGCCCACCAACAAAACCATGTTCCCCATCTATAACACAGATTTTACGGTGGTTTCTATAATTTATTCTGATATTTACATAAGGGATAAAGGGTGGAAAGAAACAAAAAACTTCACCACCGGCAGCTTTTAAAGGTTGGAAGAAGTTTTTCTTATTATGAAGGCATCCCATGCCGTCATATAATAGCTTTATCTCAATGCCTTTTTTAGCCTTATCAACTAGAAGATTAAGTATTTCTGTTCCAAGGTTGTCATCTTCAAAGATATAGTATTGCATGTGAATAAAGGTTTTTGCTTCCTTAATACAGTCAATAAGTAACGGAAACTTTTCTATACCATTGTTAAGTATATCTACTTTGTTATTATTAGTTACAACAAAGTTATCGCTTGATAGATTTAGGTTAATTACATCATGAAATTCGCTTAAAATTGGATTTTGAACTATTACCGCATTATCATTAATGAGCTTTTTTTGTTCATCTGAAAACTTCATTAGAACAGATTCTTCTTCTTTTTTTAGAACAAAGAACTTTTTTCGTCTTAAATCTTGACCAAAGAATAAATACAAAATAAAGCCAACGATCGGTACAAAAAGCATTATCATAAGCCAAGTCCAAGTATTACTGGCATTTCTACGTTCAAATATAATTACAACTATAGCAAATGCAATATTTAATACAAAAATAAAATTAATTATATTGAGAAATATAGTATAGTTATCCATAGTAATCTCCTTAAATATGGAATATTTTTTATAAAATTACAAGTGATATATTAATTTTACCATAACATATAAAAAATACCTACATTCGATATAAAATTGCTTTAATTATATTCTTCATACCATTATAATTAAAATTAGTGTTTGCTTTACCATGAAATATATGCTATAAAATCAGTTTTAATATAGTAAAAATCATACTTTGAGACAGTGAAGGGAGAGACTATGAAAGATATTCTTAAGAAGGAAGAAGTAAAAAATTATTTAATGATAATGATCGGAATAACTATATTAGCTATCGGAATTAATGTCTATTATGCACCACAGCATTTGGTTACTGGAGGTGTAGCTGGATTATCCATAGTTCTTAAATATGTATTTAAGATACCACTTTGGTTAACGAATATAGTAGTCAACTTACCACTATTTGTAATAGGGGTCAAACTAAAGGGAATTGAATTTGCAAAGAGGGCTATATTTGGAACTATATATGTTTCATTTGCTCTATGGTATACAAGTTTTATACCACCAGTACAGTCAGATTTACTTATAGCGAGTGTCTTTGGTGGACTGTTTACAGGAACTGGTGTTGGAATAGTTCTAAGAGCTTCAGCATCAACTGGAGGAACAGATTTATTAGCCATAATAATAAAACATTATCTTAAAAAGATACCTATAAATCAAATTTTATTATGCATTGATGGATGTATTATTGTAGTAGGATTATTTGTATTTGGGGTAGAAAAGGCTATGTATGCTTTAATATCTATATTTATCGTATCTAAAGTTATAAATACTTTAGTAGAGGGTGTTAACTACTCTAAAGGTGTTCACATAATTTCTGATAAATCTAAAGAGATTTCAGAGGTGCTAATGACTCATGTACAAAGAGGAATTACAAGTATAAATGGTAAAGGAGTATATACAGGAACGGAAAGAGATATACTATTTATCGTTTGCTCTAAAGAAGAATTAATAGACATTCAGAAACTCGTTAGAGAAGTTGATGATAAAGCCTTTATTACAATAACTGATGTAAGAGAGGTTATGGGAAGAGGATTTACAGAGCCACAACATGACTAAAAGATGAAGGTATTTTAACTAGCGACATCTACCAAGAATAGTTATATTTGAGTAATTTAAAGGATTTGAGTTATTAATATAGAAGATATATTATAAATAGCTATAAATATTATTTAGGATGGTGTCGATAATGAAAATAAACTTGAAGAATCATAAGGATATACAATGCAATAATGGTGTTAAGGGAATATTTATTTTTGAAAATAAATATGGTATGTTTTGTAATACATTAAATAAAACTCTGCAATCATTAAAGGAAGCGGAGGAGTTTAGTGGTAAAAAAGGTGAGGTTTATACCCTATCTAATGTTACTGATGGTAATGTGCAAAAAACTATTTTTATAGGCCTAGGTGACACAGAAAAATTTAATGTAGATATTATGAGAAATAATACTGCTAAGCTAATAAAGGAAGCTATAAATCAAAAGACAGCTTCTATAGATATTCATCTTAATCAAATTGATAGCGATATGATTAGGATAGTTAAAGCAATGGTAGAAGCAATATTAATGAGTACTTATAAGTTTGATAAGTATAAAAGTAATAGAAAAGATATATCCTTAGAAAATGTAAATATTATATTCCATGAAGAGCAGAATATAGAAGAACTTGAGGCTGTAGTTAAAGAAGGAACTTTCATCGCAGAAGGAAATTTATTAGCTAGATATTTGGTTAATGAACCAGCAAATAACTTAACTCCAGCAGAGCTAGCTAATAGAGCTAAAGAAGTTGGATCTGAGTGTGGCTTTGAAGTTCAAGTTTACGATAGAAAAGAAATCGAGAATTTAGAGATGGAGTCCTTTATAGCAGTAGGCAAAGGTTCAGCTAATGAGCCTAAGCTAATTGTTATGAGATATATGGGGAACCCAGAAGAAAAGGATAATATATTAGGCCTTGTAGGAAAAGGATTAACTTTTGATGCCGGTGGATATTGTCTAAAGGCTCCAGGAGATATGTGGGAAATGAAGAGTGATATGGGTGGTGCAGGAGCTGTTATTGGAGCTATGCATATTATAGCTAAGATGGGGATTAAGAAAAATATCGTAACAGTAGTAGCTGCGTGTGAAAACTTAATTTCGGGAGATGCATATAGACCAGGAGATATTCTAAACACTATGAACGGAAAGACCATAGAAATCCTAAATACTGATGCTGAGGGTAGATTAACCCTCGTTGATGCTGTAACTTACATTATAAGAAGAGAAAATGCAACTAAGATAGTAGATATAGCAACACTTACAGGTGCTGTAGGACGTGCTATAGGAAATGCTGCCACAGGAATAGTTTCTAATAATGATGAATTTTATAGTAAGCTAGAATTAGCATCTAAGGCTTGTGATGAGAAGGTATGGAGATTTCCAGCTTTTGAAGAGTACAAAGAAATATTAAAGAGTGGCAATGCAGATTTAGTGAATTCTACAGGAGCAGCTGGTGGAGGTGCAATCACGGCTGGATTATTTATTGGAGAATTTGTAGAAGATAAACCATGGTTGCATCTTGATATTGCAGCTACAGCCTTTTCAGAAGGAAAACCTAATAGAGAATATTTTTCTAAAGGAGCTACTGGAATTGGAGCAAGACTTTTATACGAATTAGCTAAAATATATTAGAATATAAAAAAGAAGCATAGCTACAAATTAATGTGGCTGTGCTTCTTTTATTATATAAACAACTAGACTATAAAATACCTTCATCTTTAAGAACAGCTTCAATCTCGCGAACTTTATTAGATAGAGAGATAAAGTTTTCCTTAATTATATCATCAGATATAGAGTTCATTTTAATATTCTCTTCTAATTTTTCAATAGTTGAAAGAGCTTCATCGATTTCCTTTTGTGCTTGTTTTATGTTGCTTTCGTTCATAAAAATCTCCTTTAATATTTTATTTAATTTAGTTATATCTTAAATGTTATCATTGAGAAGATTTAAATTCAACTACAAATATTTACATAATAGGTATTATCGAAAGGAATGGGAGGCAATATCAGGTAGAGCCTCGTCAATTTTACTGTTGTGAAGAGTATATACATCACCGTTGATTAAATCTACTACTTCAACTAATCCACTGTTATCATAGATTTTTCTTATGAATATTTCTCGATTGTTATAACGGGCTGTAGCTCCTGGATTTTCGTTTTTCATTTCAATTATTTTATTTAAATCCATAGACCGATCCTCCTTAGTTCACGTTTCCTATTAGTCTTTCCTAAAAACAGAAATTTATGTAATAGAAATCATATTAAATAAATTTCCATAAAACAAAATAATGGACAAGAATTCCTCATATACATGAGTTAGAAATAGATTCTTTATACGGCTGTACAATATTAAACTTCAGCTATTGTACATTAGAAGAATTATATGGGGGAGATTTAGCATGATAAATATTATATGGTTTGGAATTTTATTTGTGGGTATAGTTTTTGGACTAGCACTAGGGGATGGTGAGATATTATCTAAAACTATAGTTACGACTACAGAGGATACAGTTCAACTAGTAATTCAATTATTAGGTATGATGTGTCTTTGGTGTGGGGTTATGAAAATTGCAGAAAGAAGTGGACTTACTGATAAATTAGCAAAACTTTTAAAGCCAGTCCTTAAATTAATTTTTAAGGAGGCAGGGCAAGATGATAAAGCATTGGGGGCCATTGTTATGAACCTTACTGCTAATATGTTTGGGCTTTCTAATGCAGCAACTCCATTTGGAATAAAGGCTATGGAGGAAATGGATAGGTTAAATTCCCATAAGGATAAAGCTAGTAATGATATGGTTTTATTTCTCATATTAAATGCTGCTTGTATTCAATTTGTTCCTACTACAGTAGTGTCTATAAGAGCTGCCGTCGATTCTGCTAATCCAGGAGCAATAATTCTTCCAGCATTATGTGTTACTACTTTGGCATCGATAATTGGAGTGACACTATGTAAATTGTTGCAAAGGTATTTTTAGAGTAGGAGGTAAAGTATGGGGATATTTAGTTACATTATTAAAGGGATAATTCCTATAATTATTGGAGGAGTAGTGCTTTATGGCGTAGTTAAAAAGGTGAAAGTCTATGAGTGTTTTATCGAGGGTGCAAAGGATGGAATAAATGTTTGTTTAAGGATATTTCCATATCTTTTAGCCATGCTTATAGCAGTGAATTGCTTTAAAGCATCAGGAGCTATGGAGTATTTTATTAGGTTAGTTAAACCAGCTGTTAATCTCGTTGGAATACCTCCAGAGATTGTACCTTTAGTTTTAATAAAGCCACTATCAGGAAGTGGAGCTGTAGGAGTATTTACAGATTTAGTTAAAACTCATGGACCAGATTCATATTTAGGCTTCCTAGCATCTATAATAATGGGTGGAACAGAAACTATATTTTATACTATAACAGTATATTTTGGATCTGTAGGAATTAAGAAGATAAGGCATAGCTTGTGGGTTGCTCTAATAGTAGATTTATGTGCAGTACTTATAGCAGTGAATCTAGCAGCTTTTCTTATGCGATAGATTACTTAATAGATAATAAAAATCCCCTAAGCTAACTCTAGCTCAGGGGATTTTCATTATCTATCGTACACCACTATTTATAGGTTTAAGTTTCTTTACATAGAAGAAATAAAGAAGTGCACCATCTACGGTCCATTGGATAAGGCATATTACCCAGAATGCTGTTATAGGAGCCTTTAGTAAGTATATAAATATAAATACTAGAGGGAGTCTTATAAACCAAGAAGTGAAGAAGGCTATTTTAAAAGGTGTTTTTGTATCTCCATAACCTTTAAATATTCCACCTACAATCATAGATATAGCTATCATTGGTTGTTCGGCAGCTGCAATCATAAGACAAGCAGCCCCAAGGGTTATTACTTCAGTGCTTTCACCGCTTATAAACATTCTTATTAGTTGAGTCGGGAAGAGTAGGAATGAAAGAGTAAATACCAACATTACCCCCATGCCTAAAATTCCAGCAGTTCTTCCATATTCTCTAGCCTTTTTATAGTCACCCTCACCAACCTTGTTTCCTACAAGGGTAGTAGCAGCTACTGCAAAACCCCATCCAGGCATAAATGAGATGTTTTCAAGTGTTAAGGTGATTTGATTTGCAGCAAAGGCAATGGTACCTAAGTGCATAATCATCATACTAGTTAAAAGCCTAGCAATACTGTAAGCAGCTTCCTGCATTCCTGCGGGAATAGAAAGAATAGTAATATCTTTAAGCTTAAAGCCACATAGTTTCTTTAAATATTTAGCGTGTAGTTTGATTTTAGATTTTCTGTAAGTGTATATTGCAGAATAAGCAAAACCTGCTATGTTTGCTAATGTTGTTGCTATGGCAGCTCCAGCTACACCTAGTTCTGGGAAACCGAATAATCCAAAGATTAAAATAGTATCAAGAGATAGATTAACTATAAGCATAACTATAGATACTATCATTGGAGTTTTAGTATTTCCATAGGAGCGATTAACTGCTGCTAACATACTACTCATCATATTGAAAGGAAGACCTATACATACTATGTTAATATAGACTTTACCAAGATTTATAATGCTTTGCTCAGCTCCAGCAAAAACTAAAAGCTTTTTGCTAAAGAAGAATATAAATAGGGTAGTTGCTATGCTGACTATAGCGCCAAGAGAAACTCCGATGGTTGCATATTCTTCAGCAATTTTAAATTCCTTAGCACCATATCTACGAGCTACAATAGATGTAATTCCAACGGACAAACTCTGTGCCACAAGAATGTTAGTGAAGGTATATATAACTTCGCAGGAAATTCCTACTGTACTTACAGCTAAATCTCCACCATATTGACCTATCATCATAGTATCGACAGTCCATATCATAGTGTATAGGAGCATTTCAATAACGGCTGGAAGAGATAGTTTTAATACATCTTTTACATCTGATTTATTTAAAGAAAGATTACTTTTTATAAACCCCATAATTATTCGCCCCCTTTATAAATTTATCTTAGGTTAACTAAGGAAATAAAAATATATCATCTATATTATGATAGTTCATAATTTGGGAAAATAATAGGCTTATATTGGAAAATGATATTGAAAAATGGATATTTTATAAGATTATCATAATTATATCGTTGACATATAATAGGTATAGTATTATCATTTAAGTAACACTTTAAATCTATGATTTGGTCATTGGAACTTACTCCAATGAGTGAATATGAGGCGGAGTTTCATTAAGTAATATTAATGTTATGAAGAGAAGAGTACTAAGGGGAATTTTCTAAAGAGAGCTAGGGAAGGTGAAAGCTAGCGATAAGGAAGCTTAGGAACATGGTCTTGGAGCAGATTTTCTGAAGCGACAGCCTAGGGAAATAGGGTAGTCACCCTTATATGACACAGTAATGAAAGTCCTTTGGATGGAGTTACTTATTAAGGTATTTTTCGTGAGATAAATATAAATTAGAGTGGTAACGCGTATATAACGCCTCTATGTAGAAGAAATTCTACATAGAGGCGTTTGTTTTGTTAGATAATATATTATTGTATTGTGCTAATAAAATAGATTCAGTATATAAGGCTTTATCAATACAAGTTTGATAACGGTCATCATGGGTATAATGATAATAAAAAAACTAAGAGTTTAAGATATTACTTATACCGTATATAACAACATTTGAGGAGGAAGAAATATGACAAATAAACCATATTATATTACTACTGCAATTGCATATACATCAGGAAAACCTCACATAGGTAATACTTATGAGATAGTTTTAGCGGATAGTATAGCTAGATTTAAAAGATTACAAGGGTACGATGTTCGTTTCCAAACTGGAACAGATGAACATGGTCAAAAAATTGAATTAAAAGCTCAAGAATCAAATATTACACCTAAGCAATTTGTTGATGATATAGCAGGACAAATTAAAGATATCTGGGACTTAATGAATACATCTTACGATAAGTTTATAAGAACAACAGATGAATATCATGAAAAGCAAGTTCAAAAGATATTCAAGAAGCTTTATGAGCAAGGAGATATTTATAAAGGTCATTATGAAGGAATGTACTGTACACCATGTGAGTCATTCTTCACAGCTTCACAATTAGTAGATGGAAAGTGCCCTGACTGTGGAAGAGCTGTTGAGCCAGCTAAGGAAGAAGCTTACTTCTTAAAGCTTAGTAAATATACTGATAGATTAATCGACCATATAAAAACACATCCTGAATTTATTCAACCAGAGTCTCGTAAAAATGAGATGATGAATAACTTCTTACTTCCAGGATTACAAGATTTATGTGTATCAAGAACATCATTTAAATGGGGAATTCCAGTTAATTTTGATGATAAGCACGTTGTATATGTTTGGCTTGATGCGCTTTCAAACTATATAACTGGTTTAGGGTATGATTTAGATGGAAGTCATGATGAGCTATACACTAAGTTCTGGCCAGCGGATTTACATTTAATTGGTAAGGATATTTTACGTTTCCACACAATATACTGGCCAATTATGTTAATGGCTCTTGATATACCGCTACCAAAGCAAGTTTTCGGTCATCCATGGTTATTACAAGGAGACGGAAAAATGAGTAAGTCTAAGGGAAATGTCTTATATGCTGACGAATTAGTAGAATTCTTCGGCGTTGATGCTGTACGTTACTTTGTACTTCACGAAATGCCGTTTGATAATGATGGAGTAATTACTTGGGAGCTTATGGCGGAGAGAATTAACTCGGATTTAGCAAATACTTTAGGAAACCTTGTATCTAGAACAGTTACAATGGTTGAAAAGTACTTTGATGGAGTAATTCCTGCACCAGCAGTTAAAGAAGCCGTTGATGAAGAACTTATTTCATTAGCACTTGATACATCTAAGAAGGTTCAAGAAAAGATTGAGCATTTAAGAGTTGCTGACGCACTAGATCAAATTTGGAACCTAATAAGAAGAACAAATAAATATATTGACGAAACAACACCTTGGGTTTTAGGAAAAGATGAATCACAAGAGGATAGACTTGCTACAGTACTTTATAACTTATGTGAGAGCATAAGATTTATATCATCTTTACTTGCACCATTCTTACCAGAAACAAGTGCAAAAATAAATGAGCAAGTAAACATTGAAAAAGTTGATTTAGGAAGCTTAAATTCTTTCGATGGAACAGTAGCGGGAACAAAGGTTAACAGGGGTTTAGCTATATTCCCAAGACTAGATGTAGAAGCTATAGTTGCAGAAGTAGAAAAGAGAAAATCTGAAAGAATGAAGGCGGAAGAAAAGAGAGAAATAACTCCAATAAAAGAAGAAATAACTATAGATGATTTCGAAAAAATAGACTTTAGAGTAGTGAAGGTTTTAGAGTGCGAGCCAGTTAAAAAGGCTAAGAAATTATTAAAACTTAAAGTTGACTTAGGTGGAGAAATTCGTCAGGTTATATCAGGAATTGCAATGAATTACAAACCAGAGGAATTAGTAGGAAAAAATGTAGTTTTAGTTGCAAACCTTAAGCCTGTAACTCTAAGAGGTGAATTATCACAAGGTATGATACTTTGTGCAGCTACAGATGACGATTCTAAATTATTTGTAGTAGATCCAGGCGAAATTGAATCAGGTTCAATAGTAAGATAGTAGAAAAAGTCAGAGCTTTAATTTGGAGCTCTGACTTTTTTGTATAAATGAGTAGATAATATTAAAGTAATAGAGTGGGTTTAAACATTTAATTACTGTTTACAATGAATTATTTGAGATATAATATATATCAAAATGGTAAAATAAAACTTAAGAAAGAGGGATATATATGATTTTTGATTCACATGCACATTATGATGATGAACAATTTAATGAAGATAGAGAAGAACTTTTAAAGTCACTAAAGGCTGGTGGTGTTGTTGGAATAATAAACTGTGGTTCTAGCTTAGAAGGTCTTGAAATGTCTGTGAAATTATCGGAGGAAAATGATTTTGTATATGCGGCAGCAGGGATACATCCTGAAAACGCAGATGAATTTAATGACAATGTTAAAAGAAGAATAGAAGACCTAGCTGAGGCTAAAAAAATAGTTGCTGTTGGAGAAATAGGACTAGATTATTATTGGGAAGAAAATCCTCCAAGGGATGTTCAAAAGCAAGTGTTTAGAGTTCAGATGGAAATTGCAAAGAAATATGATCTTCCAGTTGTAATTCATGATAGAGATGCCCATGGAGATACTCTTGAAATTATGAAAGAATATCCAGAAGTTAAAGGCGTTGTACATTGTTTTTCTGGAAGTGTAGAATTTGCAAAAGAGTGTATTAAGCTTGGGTATTATATAGGGGTTACGGGAGTAGTTACCTTCAAAAATTCTAAGGTAATTAAAGAAGTTGTTAAGGAAATACCGATGGATAAACTGTTAGTAGAAACTGATTGTCCATATATGGCTCCAACACCTCATAGAGGTAAGAGAAATCAATCAAATTACATAGAATTTATTATGGATGAAATAGCTCAGCTTAAAGGATTAAGTAGAGAAGAAATAAGTAAAATTACAATATTTAACAGTAAAGCCTTGTTTAAAATTCAATAATGGGCTATAATGTTAAATGTAACTACTAAAAACACCTAAAGATTTATCATGGAAAAGATAGAAGAATCAATAGAATAATTGAACATTAATAAGCATATGTATAGTACAAATATGTGATTATCACCTAAAAAATATTGAGTTGATAATACCCGACGCTATCATTTTATTAATTATTTAATGTGCATTATATGCATTAAGTTCAATGAATTCAATGATTGGAGTGCTAGTTTGACATTAAATATGACTTAATATATAATAGCCAAGTACTCTTGTCTGAGGGAGGTAATCTTTATGATAAACAAATTCAAAGATAAATTGAAGAGTGTTTCTTCAATTTGGCCAAAGACGGTGTTCGTTGTTGTGTTAGTTCTATTAAGCGCCACGGTTGCTATCTATAGTTTGAGGAATACTGTAGAAGTTGTGATCGATGGACAGACAGTAGAAATAACGACTCTATCCAAAAATCTAAAAAATATTCTTGAAGACAACGACATAGCGGTTGCAGATAAAGATAAAATATCTGTAGCAGTAGACAGCAAAATCAATGACGGTGACATAATTTATATTGATAAGGCAGTAGATGTTGAAATAGTTATAGATGGTCAAATCTTACCTATAACTTCTGCTGAAGAAACAGTTAAGGACATGCTAGTAGCTGAGAACATTACACTTGGTGAAGAAGACAAGATCGAGCCTGCTGTTGAACAAGCTTTATCATCTGGAATGAAAGTTGAAATTACAAGAGTTAACAAAGAACTTGTAACTGAAGCTCAATCAATTGCCTATGAAACAGAAACAAGAAACAACTCTGAGCTTAAACAAGGTTTAGAACAAGTAGTACAAGAGGGATCTGAAGGTGAAAGAAAAATCACAACAGAAGTTGTGTATGAAAATGGTAAAGAAGTTAGAAGAAGAGTTGTTGAAGAAACAGTTAGTAAAAATCCTATAAACAAGGTAATTGATATAGGTACTATGGCAGTTGTAAGACCATCTCGTGGAAGTAGTGATGTAGAATACGCATATTCAAGCGTTTTATCTTGTGAATCTACAGCCTATACCGCAGATAGAGGTAATGCAGGTACTATAACAGCCACAGGAGCTACAGTAAATCGTGATCCAAATGGATATAGTACAGTAGCAGTAGACCCAAGAGTCATTCCACTAGGAACTAAGCTTTACATCGAAGGATATGGACTAGCAATCGCTGCAGATACAGGTGGAGCTATAAAGGGAAATATCGTAGATTTATACTTTGACACCTATGAAGAATGTGTCAGTTGGGGAAGAAGACAGATTAATGTTTATATTTTACAATAGGAGCTTTTGCTCCTATTTTTATTTGCAAATAAATTTTGTATAAATTTAAATAGGCTATGATATAATTACAATAGATTGATAAAAATAAAAAATAGATTGAAGTAAGTTACTAAAGTAAAATCTATGTATATAAATAGATAATAGTTTCGGAGGATTATATGATTAAAGAAGTAATAGTTGTTGAAGGAAGAGACGATGTAACAGCTGTAAAAAGAGCTGTAGATGCAGAAGTAATATCAGTTAGTGGATTTGGAATAAATAGCAAAGTCATTGATAAGATAAGAGAAGCAAATAAGAGACAGGGAGTTATAGTTTTAACTGATCCTGATTTTGCAGGAGAAAAAATTAGAAGAATAATATCTAAAAGAGTTCCAGATATAAAGCATGCGTATATAACTCAGAGTGAAGGCCGTAAGGGTGATAATATAGGTGTAGAGAATGCGACACCAGAAACTATCATTAAAGCGCTTAATGGAGCTAAATGTGAGCTTAAAGAGAAGAGAAATGAGTTTACAATTCAAGATATGCACTATTTTAAGCTTACAGCTGATAAAGACGCAAGAAAGAGAAGAGATGCTGTTGGTAGAGAATTAGGAATAGGTTATAGTAATACTAATCAGTTACTTACTAGATTAAATAACTATGGAATTTCTAAGGATGAATTTGTTGAAGCAATGAAGAAGGTAGATAAGGAGAGTTAAGATGAGCAGATTAGATACAAAAGATTTGGTAGAAAAATATAATTTTAAATTTACCAAAAGTTTAGGACAAAACTTCCTAACGGATGAAACAGTTTTGGATGATATAGTAGATGGCGCGAATATAACTAAAGATGATTATGTTATAGAGATTGGACCAGGAGTTGGAACACTTACAAAGGAACTTATTCATAGAGCAAGAAGAGTTACTAGTATAGAGTTAGATTCCAAATTAATACCTATACTAGAGGCGGAGCTTTCAAGTTATGAGAATTTTGATCTAGTACATAAGGACGCTTTAAAGGTCGATTATAGAGAGCTTATAGGAGATGAAGAGAACGTAAAGGTGGTTGCAAATCTACCTTACTATGTAACAACTCCAATAATAGCTAACCTTTTAAATGATGACTTAAATATTAAATCTATTACAATAATGATACAGAAGGAAGTAGCAGAGAGAATAAATGGAGAGCCAGGAACTAAGGAATATGGTGCGTTTACTTTACTTGCTCAATATTACTGTGATACGAAGATTATAAGAAATGTACCGCCAAGCTGCTTCATACCTTCACCAAAGGTTGATTCTATAGTTATAAGGTTAGATAAGTTAGAGAAGCCAAGAGTTGAGGTTGAAGATAAGAAATTATTCTTTAATATAATAAGACAATCATTTAATATGAGAAGAAAAACATTGTGGAATGGAATAAAGAGTGTAGGTTTAGATAAAGAAGTTCAAGAAAAAGCTTTTGCAGAAGCTAATATAGATCCTTCAAGAAGAGGTGAAACTTTGTCTATACAAGAGTTTGCCACATTAGCAAATACTATTAAAAGATTAAAAAATAAATAATATGTTACTTTAAAAACTCCTTTTAAAATGATAAAAGGAGTTTTTATCATTTTTTATTTATATGCTTCATATACATATTGTATAAATAAAAATGGAGGTAATAGTATGCCGTCTAGAAAAAGCTATAATAGATTTTTTATTATATTACAAGAAGATCAGAAGGGGTATGGACTAGATTCAAATAGGACACCATCAGGCTATGCAAAGCTTGAAATGAGAAATGATAGGGCAAAGACGTCCTTTTATGTTCAGGATATCAAGAAGCAAAATGGACCATACTATATGGTTTTAATAGCACAAGGTAATGGAGGCAACAGAGAGCTTATAAATCTTGGTCAGATTAACATAGATGAGGGTGGAAAAGCTGACATAAGTAATGAACATGATGTTAATAATATAGCAAGCACCAATATAGGAATGGATAAAATCCAAGGGGCAGGCATTTGTAGAATTAGTGGAACCAAAGTAAATCCTGTCATGGCAGGGTTTATTTGCGGTGAAGAGCTAAATAATTGGCCTGCTTATCCTATGGCTAGATCTAATGTTAGAAGTGGCAAACCAAGTGAGAATAAGTCAAAGTTAGATGAAGTAATTGTTAAAAATGAAATCAAAAAAGAAACAAGAAAAGAAGTTATTGAAGAGATGGCAAAGCCAAGAAAAGAAATAGCTAAGCCAAGTGAAGAGGTAATAAAGCAAAAAGAAGTAAAGCCTGTTGAGACAAAAAAAGTTGAAGAGGTGGAGATAAAAAAAGTTGAAGAGGTAATGAAGCCGAGAGAAGAAATAGCAAAGCTAAGTGAAGAGGGAGCAAAGCTAAGAGAAGAGGTAATAGAGCCAAGTGAAGAATTAGTTAGGTCTGATGAAGAGGTAATAAAGCTAAGTGAAGAATTAGCTAAGCCAAAAGAAGAGATAATAAAGCCAAGTGAAGAAATAGCTAAGCTAGATGAAGAGGTAGTAAAACTAAGAGAAGAATTGGAAAGATTAAGAGCGGACATAGCCAAGCCAAAAGAAGAAGTAGTAGATCCAAGTGAAGTGAATAAAGCTGACCATATAAAGGCTCAAGCAGAAGATTTAAGAAGCTGTAATAATGAAGAGATAGATGAAGAAACAATTGTTAAATATGTTATTGATGTAGAGGAAAATAATGAATCTACTAATTATGTAATTAATGAAAGGGACAATAATGAAGCTGAGACTCAAGATTTTGATGAATACGAAGATCAGATTGAAAGATTAAAGGAATATAGAAAAAAACATAGTAAAAAGAATTGCTATGATGACGACGATGACGATAAAAAGAAACATCATAAGAATGATGACCATGATAAAAAGTGTCATAAGAATGATGACCATGATCACCATGATAAAAAGTGTTATAAAAATGATTATGAAGAAAAGAAAAAGGCTAAAAAGTGCGATAAAGGTGATTATCCAGTAGGGCCTATGGGTGACTTCTTTAAGAGTGTGGTAAAAGGATTAGAGAAGATTGGCGCTAAGGATAGCATAAAAAATTGTTTCTGGTATAAGGCTCATGTAGAAAATCTTGAGGCTATGTATTGTGTATATGATTATAATAAGTATTCAGTAGTATTTTATCCTATGATTTGCTACTATCCATATATATCAAAAGCTAAAAACTTTATGGTTGGATATAAATGCAATGATGATGGAGTTCTAAAGTATATTATTTATGCGATACCAGGCACAAAAGCGCTAGTAGACCAGCCTTATGAAGGTAAAACAGGTTTTGTAACATTTATGAGTGAGACTGAAGATAGTGAAATGGGTCACTGGTTAATGTATTACGACATCAAAAAGAATTCTGTAGTTGTCCCAGTAAAAACAAATAAATAGATATATACATTGAAATGTATTGATAGAGTAAACTCCTAATTATCTGAGGAGTTTATTCTATTTTTTAGGGAAAGTACATAGTATATATTAAAAGGAGGGGGACAAATGAAGTTCTTGGATAATAATAATAGGAAACTAGGGTTGGCTTTTATTTTAGTTGGTTTAATGATAGTAATTGTAGGCTTTGGGAAATACTTTGAGGAAAGTTTGAAAGTAGCTACTTTAACTCAAAATAATATATTAGAGTTTGAAGAATATGAAATTTTAAATGGGGAGGTAAAGTATGAATTACCTAGCGAATGGATTGCCACTGAAAAAGTAAATGATGATATGAATGAAAGTTATGTAAATGAATTTATATCAGAGGATGCTAGCATATATGGATCAATAGAGTTGATAAATGAATCAAATGGAGTAGAATATGTTTTAGAGCAATGTATTGCAGACATCAGAGGTATGGGTATTAATAAGTTTGAACGTGACAGCGTTATAATAAATGAATTAGAAGTAGAAGTTGTAGAGTATGATTTAAAGTTTACTAATAACAGTGTTAAAAAAGCATATGAGTATTACATTCCATATGAAGAAGATATGGTTAAAATAACATTTATGATAAGTGATAAGAAAACAAGAGAAAACACTAATGTAGTATTCGAAAATATAGTTAAAACTTTTTCATTTGAAAACTAGTGTTACATTTGATTTAATCGGGAACAAATATTATAATAGACATAAGATGAAGTAAGAAATACAAAATGTTGTTTTTCTAGGTGGAGGAAAATTGTGAAGAAGTTAAGAAGAAGCTTAGTGATAATTTTATTAGTTGCTTGTACAATGATTCTTACAGCTTGTGGTATGGGCGGTAATGAAGACTTTGAATATATGAAGCAGAGAAATGTTATGAAGGTTACCATACAAAGTACTAGGGACACTAAATACAAGTTTTCAGTTACAGATAAGAATTTAATTAATGATATATATACTATTCTTTCAAGTTCAACGGTGGTTGAAAGTAAATCAAACTTAGATCCAGATTATATATTAGAGATATATGAAAGTCCGACAGAGGTAAAGAAGTTTAATTATGTTGCAGGTTTAGATAAGACTGACGGAGCTAATCTTTATAATGAAGATAGTTATTATATTGTATCTAAAAGACTAGATACGGATATAATAAAGAACTTTACAAACATAAGAAAGCCTATAAATTTTGAAGATGTATATTATAATTCTATTATAAATTGCTTAGATGAATATAAGTCGGCAAATAAATCTAAAAATACAATAGGTGTAGATATAATAAATGATTCTACCATATCAAGATTTCAAATCTCTACTGATTTAGAGAATTTTAAAAGTAAGCTAAATAAGTCTGGTTATAAGTATGTAAATAGTTTAGAGGACACTTCTGGTATTGATGTAGTAGCAAAGGTTAATACAAAAGGATATACTAGCAAAAAGTATAAAGCTATTGTTACTATTGAAAATAAAATTGACGGAACTAGCATAGATTACTATATTAACTGTAGCTATAAGGATGGTCAATGGACGATGAAAGCTACTGATGTAGAACCAGAAAACTTTTAATTAATTGAGAATAGCAAAAGCCGTGAAGAAAATATTTCTTCGCGGCTTTTTATTATCTAATAATTTATAAATATTTTTTCTTTATTATAAAATTATGATCTAGCTACTCTTTGAGTTGTGTATGGAGCAAGGTGAGCAGTTAGTTTTTTTACGTCGATTACAGAACAAACCCCCATACAAAGGAGACAGTTTAATAGGTTATAGCTTCCGTTATAAACTAGAGAATATAACATAGGAACCATATTATAATCAGCAGCATAACTTCCCCAGAAGATAACACCTGCAATGTAGTTAAATACAAACATACCTAAGAAACCTATTCCAATTGAAAGATATTTATTATTTTTGAATAAACCAGAAAGGCCAATAGCCATAAATGGAAGAGTGTAATCGAATAAAACTTGTATAGGGTGAAGTATATATGCAGGTCCTATAACAAAGTTTAATACACTATAGACAAAGCCTGTAAATATTCCTATAATTGGTCCGTAAATTAAGGAAATTAATATTATTGGAAGCATAGCTACTAAATTAACACTTCCACCAAATGGTAGTCTAAATAGCACTATAAAGCTTAGAATTATTGACATTGCAACAGCTAAAGCAATGTGGGAGATTATTTTTGAAGTAAAGTTAATTTTTTTAACCTTCATAAATACACAAAATAAAATTAAGATACCTACTAAGGTTGCGATACTTGTCCAACTAGACATGATTCCTTGGAGATTTTCCAAGATTCCGTTTAAAAATTCCATAAAGAGTCCTCCTTCAAATTTGTGCTAAGGACTAATAAAAAAACCGTGTTCATAAAGAACACGGTTAAATAACTAAGTATTAACTTAAATTTATTAATCGCTTCCCTACGCTAGCATTATCTAGTTCAGGTAAAGGGTTAATGAATAATCATCTCTCAGCCAATGGCACCCCTAGCACTTTATTTTATTATTTGTTGAAATTATACCATAATTAGAAAATAATTTCAATGAACTTTCAATTTAAAAATAATCAACATATTTTTCGTTTGGTGCAGATTCCAAATTATTTAGGCTGATAAAATCATCGATGGTAATATCGCCAGGGAGAAGGGTGAATGGAACTGATTTCACAGAACCGTCCGTAAGTTCTAAAGTAACCTCAGTTTCAGTTATCTTTTTTACTTTGCCAATCATATTAAAACTCCTTTGTTAGAAATAGAATATTAATAGTATCTAAATATTCTAGGAGAAATATACAGTGTAAATTAAAATAAAAGGCAGAAGTAAATTTAAAATTTACTTCTGCCTTAGTAGAGTAGATAATACTAATTTTATAGTTTTGTAACGTTTGCTGCTTGAGGGCCTCTATCGCCACCTACTATTTCAAATTGAACTTTTTGTCCTTCCTCAAGAACTTTGTATCCATCGTCTTGGATAGCTGAAAAATGTACAAATACATCTTCATGACCATCTACAGACAAAAATCCAAATCCTTTTTCGCTATTAAACCATTTTACTGTACCTACTTCCATATAAATCTCCGCTGAAGCTATTGCTAGCTACCCTTTTCAACATACTCAGTTTTGCCATGCTACTCCTGTTGGTCACGTACTCCTGGGTGTAAAACCTCTATTAGAGGTTAGCGGAATCTCCTTTCAAAAATATTTGACCATCATCCAATTTCTTAGATAACAGTTATAGTTTTCTCAATAAGAAGATTTTTATACTATATTTATTCAATTATTCTTTTAGCGACATAATATGCATTACTATAGTAAGCAGAGTTCAAGTTTGATATTCTTACAACATCACCAGGTTTAGGTGCATGAATAAATAAATCATTGCCTTTATAAATTCCTACGTGAGATATATCATTTGGATCGCTTTCGTTAGTTGTAAAGAAAATTAAATCTCCAGGCTTTAAGTTGTTTCTATCCACAGTTTTTCCTTGATGAACTTGATAATATGTAGTTCTTTCTAAAGATATCCCAAAGTGTTTATATACATATTGTACAAGACCAGAGCAATCAAAACCAACAGGGGTAAATCCACCCCATAAATAAGGAACTCCTAGATATTCTTCAGTCTTAGCTGCAATATCAGCACCTGTATAGATACTTTCTACAAGAGGTGTTTCTTTTACTAGAGGATTAGAAGTTTGACCTTCGTTAGTTATTGATACATAGTCTCCGCTTATATATCCAGTAGTTGAACCTACTTTAACGTTATACCATCCGTTTGAAGCAGAAATTATAGGTAATTTGCTACCATATCTTACGGTAGATATTACTGAATAGTTTGTACCAGCTCCAGAGCGAACATTTAAAGCATCTGCAGTAACAATTGCAATTTTACCATCTACATTATGAGAAGGAGAATCGTCTGGATTAGAAGAATTATCGTTAGATGAAATTGTAATATAATCACTACTTACATAACCTTGAGTATTATTATATTTAATTTTATGCCAGCCATTTGAAGTAGAAAGTATTTCAACTTTATCACCAGATTTAAGTGATCCTATAATGCTATTACTAGTACTTGCACCTGAACGTACATTTAAGGCATCGGCATTTACTTTACCAGTAGATATTATAGTTGATCCATTATTTGATGAATCTGAATTATCAGGTGGTGGAGGAGGGGTTGAATCTGAATTTGTAGAAATAAAATCAGCACTTACAAAGCCTGTCCCACCGTTAAATTTAATTTGATGCCAACCATTAGATGTTGAAAGAATTTCTACCTTAGATCCATTAGATAATGAGCCTATTATTTTATTGCTAGTGCTTGCGCCAGCTCTAACGTTTAAAGAGTCTGCATTAACTGTACCAGTTGAAGTGGTTGTTGAAGAGTTATTTACATTAACGTATTCTCCAGAAACCCATCCTGTTGAATTATTATAGCTAATTTTATACCATCCATTATTCATCTCTATAATAGATATTGTTGTATTCTGTTTTAATGATCCAATTACACTACTAGATGTATTTGGATTAGATCTAACATTGAGCACATCTGCTGTCACAGTTCCAGTAATAGCAGAACGAGATGTCAAGGTAGAGCTATCACCTGGGTCCGCTAAAGCAATTGTTTGAATAGAAGCGGCAAGCGCGGCACTTGCGGCTATAGTTCCAAGTACTTTTAATGAATTATTTTCCATAAAATTACCCAACCTTTCATAATCAGTCATTATATTGTACAAATTACTTGTTATTACCTAAATTATAAGATATGTAAAGATGTATTACAACAAAAAATTCCAATAATATGAAAAGGTAAGTATTATTTTAGTGTTATGTGTAAAATAATATATTTTTAATTTCAAATTAAATCATTGAATAGATATAGTAGGTAATTTATAATAGGTATGAAAATATGTAGATTGATATTTTAAGCTATTATATGTGAATAGAGTCACAAGAATTTTAGTATAGAGCTTAAGAGTTTAAGGAGATGGGTATTATAGAAGATTTACAAAAGGGTGAAAAGACAAGTAACGTAGAACAAAAGAAAATTATTATGGTTAGAAAAACTGTATATTTAGCAATGTTTATTGCAATAACGTGTGTACTATCTAGATTTTTATCTATACAATTACCATTTTTAAAAATTACGTTTTCATTTATTCCAATAGCTTTAGCAGGAATGATATTTGGTCCAGTATATGGTGGAGTAGTAGCCGGACTTGAAGATCTAATAGGTGCGATATTATTTCCGACGGCAGCATTCTTTCCAGGATTTACTTTAAGTGCAGCTCTCGTTGGAATTATATATGGACTAGTTCTATACAAAAAGCCAAAGACTACTGCCAGATTCGTAGTGGCTAATGCTATTATAGCTATTGTAATTCATATTGTATTAAATACTTTATGGCTCGTTATTATGTATGATAAAGGCTTTATAGCACTAGCTAGTACAAGAATAATAAAGGCATTAATAATGATACCTATTGAAGTTATAATGCTTAAGATTTCTTGGAAGTATATCGGAGAAAAGTTAGAGAAGTCACTATAAAAAAACTCTAAGATTTAAATCTTAGAGTTGAAAAATTTTAACTTGGTTAATTTTTTCAGGAGACTCATCAATAATTAAAGTATTAGAATTTAGATTCATAGCATTTTTCATAAAGACTATGAATTTTTCTATGCCTTGAACTGGATAATTTATAAAAGGAGTTTTATAATGCATAGGTATTACAATTCTACTTTGAATTTTATTGCAAAGAGTATATGCTACTTCAGAGTCTAGAGTAAAATTATTGCCAATAGGAATAAAAAGTATATCTAAAGTACCGATCATATCTATAACATCATTGGTTAACATATGACCTAAATCTCCAAGGTGACAGAGTCTAAGGGCATCAGTTTCATATACATAAATTATATTACTACCACGTTTGAATCCCTTTACTTTATCATGATAAGATTGAAAACCTTGAATCTTTATAGATTCTGATTCGAAAATATCAGGTGAATTTAAAGTGATAAAACCTGGATTGAGGTCAGTAGTATAGTTATGATCCAAATGATTGTGGCTAATGGTTACTATGTCTACAGAGCCTTTATAAGGGCAGCCACCTAAGGCTTTATTAAATGGGTCTATCAGAATCCTTTTACCTAAGGAATTTTCAATTAAAAAACAAGAGTGACCTAACCAAGTAATAACCATAATGTTACCTCCAAATTCAAGTTAATTATATTAAGTGAGAGTCTAAATCTCTGGTTTAGTACCTCGAACTTACGCCACCGAAAACATGTGAGGCGGAGTTTCATATTTAAAGTATTGATAATATGAAAATTTTTATTCAAATAAGTAGGAAAACAGTTGAAAACAGTAAAACTCTTTACATTGAAAATTTTATGTAATATAATTATTACAACTTAATTTATTCAAAATAAGTTACATACTAAAGGCTAAGAATAGGACAGTACTTTAATTGCAAACTTAAAGAGAGTGGGGCACGGTGGGAACCCATAGGGAGCATTAAAGGAAAATCGCCTAGGAGCTGAGGACTGAAATTATAGAGTAAGTCTTTCCGTATTTCTGCGTTAATGAATAGGATATGTAGTATCTGAAATTTTAAACACTGTAGGTGGTATAGCGAATCAACTTCGTCCTTTAGTAGGACGGGGTTTTATTTTTTAATCTATTTTATATAAGTAGGTAAAATAAATATAAGTTTTGTTAAGAATAGTAACAGAAGAGTTAGAGATTGTATAAGGAGGAAGAAAGGGTATGTATAAGAAAATTGATAATACTAAATCTTTTATGGACATTGAAAAAGATGTTTTAAAGCTTTGGGAAGAGAAAAACGTAATACAGAAGAACTTTGATTCAAATGATGATGGTGAATTTTTCACATTTTATGATGGTCCACCAACAGCTAATGGGAAACCACATATAGGTCACGTTATAACTAGAGTTATGAAGGATATAATTCCAAGATATAAGGTTATGAAGGGCTATAAGGTTTTAAGAAAAGCAGGATGGGATACTCACGGACTTCCAGTAGAACTTGAAATTGAAAAGAAGCTTGGAATTTCAGGAAAGCCTCAAATAGAAGATTATGGCGTAGAAGCCTTCGTTACAGAATGTAAAGAAAGTGTTTTCTCTTATGTAGAGATGTGGAAAGAGATGTCTGAGAGACTTGCGTATTGGGTTGACATGGAAAATCCATATGTAACTTACCACAATGATTACATAGAATCAGTTTGGTGGGCTTTAAAGCAGATGTGGGATAAAGATTTACTATATAAAGGTCATAAGGTAATGCCTTACTGCCCAAGATGTGGAACTACTTTATCGTCTCACGAGGTTGCTCAAGGATATAAAGATGTAAAAGATAGCTCAGCTTATGTTAAATTTAAGCTTAAGGGCGAAGATAAATATATATTAGTATGGACAACAACTCCTTGGACATTACCAAGTAACGTTGCTCTTGCTGTTAACAAATCTTATGACTACGTAGAAGTTCTACATGAAGGTGAAAATCTAATACTTTCTAGAACGCTTTTAAATAAGCTTAACGGAGAATATGAAGTTGTAGCTGAATTCAAGGGTGAAGAGTTACTAGGTAAAGAATATGAGCAAATGTTTAAGTATGAGGTGCCAGAAGAGAAGGCGTTCTATGTTGTTCATGGTGACTTCGTAACATTAACAGATGGTACTGGTATTGTTCATATTGCGCCTGCTTATGGAGATGACGATAACCAGATAGGAAAGAAATATGGTCTTCCTATGATAAACCTTGTTGATGGAGAAGGTAAATTTGTACCTGCAGTAACTCCATGGGCTGGAATTTTCGTTAAAAAAGCTGATGAGAAAATATTAGCATTCTTAAAGGAAGAAAATATCCTTTATAAGAGTGAGAAATTTACTCACTCATATCCACACTGCTGGAGATGTGACACACCACTTCTTTACTATCCAAGAGAGAGCTGGTTTGTTAGAATGTCTTCTGTTAGAGATCAATTAATGGAAAACAACAACAAAATTAACTGGTTACCAGACAACGTTAGAACAGGTAGAATGGGTAAATTCCTTGAGAATGTAATTGACTGGGGAATTTCAAGAAATAGATACTGGGGAACTCCACTTCCAATCTGGGAATGTGAATGCGGGCACAGAGAGTTAATAGGAAGTGTAGAAGAACTTCATAAAAAGGGAAGAAATGTACCAGAGGGAATAGAGCTTCACAAGCCATATATCGATAATGTTAAGCTTGACTGTCCTCACTGTCATAAAGAAATGACAAGGGTTGAAGAGGTTATTGACTGTTGGTTTGACTCAGGTTCAATGCCATTTGCACAATACCACTATCCGTTTGAAAACAAAGAGCTGTTTGAAGCTAACTTCCCAGCACAATTTATATCAGAGGCAGTTGACCAAACTAGAGGATGGTTCTATACATTACTTGCAATTTCTACAACAGTATTTGAAAAAAATCCATTTGAGAACTGTATCGTATTAGGTCACGTTCTTGATAAAGATGGAATTAAAATGTCTAAGCATAAAGGAAATGTTCTTAGCCCATTCACTGTTTTAGAGAATGAAGGTGCAGATGCTTTAAGATGGTACTTCTATACAACTAGTGCACCATGGCTTCCATCAAGATTCTATGAGGATGCAGTAATAGATGCACAAAGAAAGTTCATAGGAACTCTATGGAATGTATATTCATTCTATGTGCTATATGCTGATCTAGACAAATTTAATCCAATGGATTACAAAGAGTTTAAATCTGAAAATGTTATGGATAAGTGGATGATGTCTAAGCTTAACACTTTAGTTAAGAATATAGATGAGCACTTAGAAAATTATAGAATAACTCAAGGAGCTAAAGAGCTTGAGGAATTCGTTGATGAGCTATCTAACTGGTATGTTAGAAGAAACAGATCTAGATTTTGGGGTGAAGAACTTACAGATGATAAGATAGGTGCGTACATGACTCTATACAGAGTACTTACAACTTTTGCAAGAGTTGCATCTCCATTCATACCATTTATAACTGAAGAGTTATATCAAAATCTTGTATTTGCATTTGATAAGGAAGCACCAGAAAGTGTTCACTTATGTAGATGGCCAGAATATGTAGAGACTGAAGTTGATAAGACTCTAGAAGAAAAAATGGATACAGCTTATAAAATAGTTAAGCTTGGAAGAAGTGCTAGAAATGGTGCTAATATAAAGAACAGACAGCCGCTTGGAATGATGCTTGTATCTGTAGATTCACTTCCAGAATACTATGGAGATATAGTTAAGGATGAGCTTAATATTAAACAAGTAGAACTTGGAGCTGATCTTTCTAAGTATGTTAACTTTGAAATTAAGCCTAACCTTCCAGTACTAGGAAAAGCTTATGGCAAGATGATTCCAGGAATAAGAAAAGCTATTGGAGCTATGAGCCAAATGGATCTTGCACAAAGAATAAATAATGGTGAAATAGTAATAATAAGTGTAGATGGAACAGATATAGAGCTTAATAAAGAAAACTTACTTGTAACAATGCAAGGATTAGAAGGCTTCGCATTTGCAGGAGAAGGAGAATTAGGTGTAGTTCTAGACACTAATATATCTGAAGAACTTAGAGAAGAAGGACATATAAGAGAAGTTCTAAGTAAAATTCAAAATATGAGAAAAGAAAGTGGTTTTGAAGTTTTAGATAAAATATATCTATACTTTGCAGGAAATGAAGCACTAGAAGCTATCATAAAGAAATTCGAAGATCAGATTAAGAGAGATACATTAGCATTAGAGGTATCTTACAATAGTGAAAAGGCTACAAACGAAGTTAAGATAAATGGAGAGATGTTACTTCTTCAAGTAGAAAGAGCTTAATTTTAATAAAAATAGAGTTTAGTGATAGGCTGTAAATGAATTAGGGGTATAAAAAAATAAAAAGGGGTGAAACAAATGGCAGCATCAATTAAAGACGTAGCAAAGGAAGCTAATGTTTCCATAGCTACAGTATCCAGAGTATTAAATGATATAGATGTGGTTAACCAAGAAACAAAGCAAAGAGTCTTAGATGCTATAGAAAAACTTGACTATAGACCTAACATTTTAGCTAGAAGTCTTAAAACACAGAAGTCAAGCACGATAGGAATAATAATTCCTGATATATCAAACTCACTTTATCCAGAGATTGTTAGAGGAGCAGAAGATTTAGCTAGTATATATAACTACAACATAATGCTTTGTAACACAGACCTAGATAAGAGTAGAGAAAAAGAAAGCTTTAATATATTAAGAGAAAAGATGGTGGATGGAATAATCTACATGGGAGATTCTCTTGATCAAGATATTAAAGGGGCTATTAAAAATGTTGGAGTACCAGTTGTATCTATAGGTACTATGGATGATGAGGATGAAGTTCCAAGTATAGGAATTAATAGTTATGAAGCAGCTAAGGAAGCTGCAGAATATTTATTATCTCTTGGTAATAAAAATATAGCATATATAGGTTATGATAGAGATACAGCATTAGAGCATGAAAAAATTTATACAGGATATAAGGATGCAATGAATAATGCAGGAGTACTTAAGAATGAGCTAGTTTATCGTGGAAATCTAAAATACGAAGAAGGTATTGTTGGAATAAATCATATAATAGAAAATCACGAGGTTGATGGGGTATTATGTGGTTCAGACCAGACGGCTATTGGAGTTATAAATGCATTAAGAGAAAAGGGAATTAAAGTTCCTGAAGACATAAATGTTATTGGATTTGATAACATTGCATTAGCAGCTATATATTACCCAAAATTAACTACAGTATCACGTCCTCTATACGATATGGGTTCTGTTGGAATGAGACTTCTTATAAAGCTAATAAATAAGATGCCGATAGAAGAAAGCTATTACAGACTACCATATGAATTAGTTAAGAGAGATTCATGCAAAAAATAATAGGCTTATAAAATAAGTTTTAATGTAAACACAAATAAAAGGTAGATTCTTCAATTGAAGAACCTACCTTTTATTTTATCTATTCATGTTTATTTTATCTATTGAATCACAAGCTGAGTTATCTGTGACATTTTTTATAGTTGAAGATTTACCTTCTTTTAGAAAGGCCGATCTACTAAATGCAGGAGTCGAGAATACGCCAGCACCATTGATACAACCGCTATTACACATCATACCCTCTATAAAGTTGCCTGGTAATTTATTGATTTTAGCAAGAGTTAAAGCTTTCTTTATTTCTTCAGGTCCTGAAACTTTTATAGGTTTAAAAACAGTATCTAAATTCTCAGTTCTCATGTAGTTCTCTATTGAAGCAGTTAAGCCACCAGCTATAGCAAAGCCACGGCCAAAAACTGAGCCTTCATTTACATCTATATCCTCACAAAGAGCAGGATCAATTTCAAAGGCATCTAGCATTGCAGAAAGCTCTTCAAAGGTAAGAACATAGTCAACTGCACCGGCAACTTCAGGACGAGTAATTTCAGCCTTTTTAGCAGTACATGGTCCAATGAATACAATTCTAAGCTCAGGATCTTGGGCTTTAAGAAGACGAGCAGTAGCAATCATTGGAGAGACTGTTTTAGAAACATTGGAAAACTCACCAGGGAATTTTTTTTCAATATAGCTATAGAAACCAGGACAACATGAGTTGGTCATATACTTATCATCGTTTTCCATTCTTTCTATGAATTCTTTAGCTTCATGGATTGTAACTATATCTGCACCACAAGAAGCTTCTACCATATCATTAAATCCCATTTTAATAATAGCAGACTTTATCTTGCCTATAGACACATCAGTTCCAAATTGACCAGAAATAGAAGGAGCCACAATTGCGACCATAGGTCTTTCACGCTTAAGGCGTTTAGCTACAGGAACTACAAAACTCTTATCAGATATAGCTCCAAACGGACAGGCATTCATACAAGCACCGCATTGAATACAGTCTTCATTTTTTATGAGAGCTCGTCTATCATCATAGCTTACGCTAAGAGCTCCAGTAGGACAGGCAACTTTGCAAGGTCTAAGAACCTCAGAAATAGCATTATAAGGGCAGGCTTTCTTGCAAAGACCACATTCTTTACATAAATCTTGATTTATATAAGCCTTACCGCCAACAGACATCATAGAATTAGCAGGGCATACCTCTCTGCATTTATGTGTAAGACAGCCTCTACATGCCTCAGTAACTGTATATTTATTAATTTGACATCTGTCGCAGGCAGATTCTATTATATACATAATTTGATCTGTATATCGAATATCTATAAGTTTACTATATTCATCATCAATAGGCATATATCCAGCAGCTAACTTTGCACGCTGATTTACAATAGCTCTTTCTTTATAAACACAACATCTATAAGTTGGATTATGTTTATCAATAATAAATTTGTGTATATTAAAGATTTCTTCAGTAGTAAGATTATTATTCATAGCTAAAATAACTATTTGTTTTAATACCTCATGTTTTATTTTTTTTAGTGTAGTCTCAAAAGTGAACATAATAAAATCCCCCTATATGTCTATATATTCTAAAATATCTAAAATAATTATATCATTAATGTTAAAAGAAACAATAGAGAGCTTGTTAATATATTAACTATAAATTGTTGATAGTAATATTAATTAAATCAAAGGAGTAAACTATATAAGAAAAAAGTTAATAATGGGAATATATTAAATGAATAAAAGGAAGTGTAACGCATATATGAATTATGTATCGAAGAAAGCTATAATAGGCAAAGATGTTAAAATAGGTAAATTTTCTGTTATTGAAGATAATGTTAGGATAGGAGACAATTGCTTAATAGGACATAATGTAGTTATACATGAAGATACGATAATAAAGTCTAACGTAAGGATTGATGATAATACTGTTATTGGGAAAACACCAATGAGAAGTGTTAATAGTATATTTAAGAATGAGGATAAGCTTTCTAACTGCATTATTGAAGAAGGATGTTTAATTGGAGCTACTACTATAATTTATAGAGGCGCTATTATTGGAGAAAAAACATTAATTGCAGATATGGCTACTATTAGAGAAAATGTTTCTATTGGAGAGAAAACAATTATAGGAAGAGGTGCTACTGTAGAGAATTTCTGCACTATAGGCTCAAATTGTAAGATTCAAACTAATGTATATTTAACAGCCTATTCTAAGGTTGAAGATTATGTATTTATTGCACCATGCGTAGTTACTTCAAATGATAATTATGCGGCACGATCTAAGGAACGATTCGGTAAATTTAAAGGAATTACAATTAAAAATGGAGGAAGGCTAGGAGCTGGAGTAATAGTATTGCCAGGAAAAATTATAGGAGAAGAGGGATTTGCAGCAGCAGGGTCTCTAGTTACAAAAGATATTCCGGATAAAAAAATTGTTATGGGCAGTCCAGCGAAGGTTATGAAAGATGTACCATCAGATCAACTCTTAGAAAACCAATAATATCTGGAAAATTGCTGGATTGTATAATATAATTTATATATGTTATTAATTGCTATAATATAAACTTGATATATAAATATAACATTATACTAATTTGGAGGGGATAGAATGAATTACAAAGAGAAGCATAATCTATGGATTAACTCACCAGCTATAGACGAAGCTACAAAGGAAGAATTAAGAGCTATTACAGATGATAAGGAAATAGAAGATAGATTTTATAAAGATTTAGAGTTTGGAACAGGTGGTCTTAGAGGCGTAATAGGAGCAGGAAGCAATAGACTTAACATATACACAGTTGGAAAGGCAACACAAGGATTTGCAAATTACTTAAAGAAACATGCAGAGAGTCCTAAGGTTGCTATTGCTTATGATTCAAGAAATATGTCTACAGAGTTTGCTGAATATGCTGGAAGAGTATTAGCTGGAAATGGAGTTAAGGTATATTTATATGATAAACTTACTCCAACACCAATGCTTTCATTTGCAGTTAGGGAACTAGGATGTGATGGTGGTATTGTACTTACTGCATCACATAACCCTAAAGAATATAATGGATACAAGGTTTACGGGAATGATGGATGTCAGGTTACAGATGTAGCTGCCAATGAAATTATTGGATATGTAAATGATGTAGATCCTTTTAATGATGTACTAGTTATGGATAAGGGTGAAGCCCTAGATAAGAACCTTATTAATTACATAGGAGCTGAAATGTATGAGGCTTATATAGAAAGAGTTAAAGATGTAACTATAAGAGAAGATTTAGTAAAAGATCATGCTTCAGATTTGAAAATAATATATACACCTATCCATGGGACAGGAAACATTCCAGTAAGAATGATTCTAGATAAGTTAGGATATAAGCAGGTTGAAATAGTTAAAGAACAAGAACTTCCAGATGGAAACTTTCCAACAGCACCATATCCAAACCCAGAAGATAGCAAGGTGTTTAAACTAGCTCTAGAAATGGCTAAAGATTTTAATCCTGATATTATTTTAGGAACAGACCCAGATTGCGATAGAATCGGAGCTGTAGTTAAAGATAATAATGGAGAATATAAAGTGTTAACAGGAAACCAAGTTGGAGTTTTATTAACTCATTATATGGTATCATCCTTAAAGGATATGAATAAGTTAACTCCAGCAGGAACTATAATTAAAACTATAGTATCAACAGATATGGTAAAACCTATTTGTAAAGATTTTGGCGTTAATCTTGAGGAAGTATTAACTGGATTCAAATATATAGGTGAGCTTATTAAAAACTTCGAGAGTACTCCAGAACAAAATAAATTCCTACTTGGATTTGAGGAAAGCTATGGATATTTAGCTGGAGACTTCGTTAGAGATAAGGATGCTGTTGTAGCAGCTATGTTAATATGTGAAATGACTCTTTACTATAAGACAATAGGAAAGACGTTATATGAAGGATTAATAGACCTATATAACACTTATGGATATTATAAAGAAAAGTTAATATCTATTGAGCTTAAAGGTAAAGATGGGCAAGAAAAAATTGGAGAAATAATAGAATTCTTCAGAGCACAGGATATAAAAAGCTTCGGTGAATATAAGGTTGCTATAAAAGAAGACTATAAGCTAAGTGTTAAAAAGAATATTGAGACCCTAGAAGAGGAAGCTATTATTCTTCCAAAATCTAATGTTCTTAAATTTATATGTAAAAATGGATGCTATTTTGTAGTTCGTCCTTCAGGAACTGAACCTAAGATGAAGGTATACCTTGGGGTAACTGGAGACTGTGAGAAGTCAGCAGAAAATAACCTTAAGTATTTAGAAGAAAAAGTATTAGAGAGTATAAATAGTTTATTATAATTAATATGAAAAGATGTTGTGCTAATTAAAAGTACAACATCTTTTTTTATATTGTGTTTAATTGGTAGCTATGGAACTTTATATGCAGGTGAATCTATATCAATGTAATCAATTTCTGTATTACTATGATCATTTATTGCTGGGTAGGTAGAGTCATCTTCGCTAGAATCATCTGTAGAATTATAATTACTATCTTCAGTAGTATATTCATATTGAGGCGTATAGATTGGCTGATTAGCATTTAAGAATATTTTATTATCATTAAATATATATTCAAACATTTGCTCTTCAGTATATTCAGAGTCATACCATAAATAATAAACTTCATCAATTTTGGCATCATTACAATATTCATCTCTAGGAAAACGCTCTTGTTCAACAGTTGAGGTACCTAAAGCGAGGACGTTAGCAGCTAAAGTTAATATCTGTTTATTTGACAAGCTAGTTTCTACATAAGGCAAAAGTTTTGTGGCCATAGTAGCAAGCTCTTTTGTACCTGCTTCAGATATTTTATTAAACATTTCACTAAGAATTTTACGGTGTCTACTTGTTCTATCAAAATCATTATTAGATGTATTTCTAATTCTACAATAGCCTAGAGATTGGAATCCATCTAAATGATATGTACCATCCTCATTGATAGAAATACTTTTAGGCTCAGATCCAATTTGATTATATGCACTTTTTAAGTGACTTGTTAAACCGTCTAGTTCATCTTGAGATAAGTCTATATCAATGCCACCGAGGGCATCTACAATATTGACTAACTCTTGAAAATTCACCTTAATGTAGTCTGTGATATTCAGTCCAAAATTTTGATTTAAAGTTCGAATAGTAAGCTCTGCACCACCATAGGCATAGGAATGATTAATTTTATCATAGCCATAGCCGGGAATATTCACATAGGTATCTCTCATTATAGATGTGATTTTCAATTTCTTATGAACTGGGTCTAGAGTTCCAATCATTATTGCATCGCTACGGCCCACATCTTCATCAGTTTCATCAACACCGAATACAGCTATATTAACAATATCAGATATTTCATCAACATCTAGACGATTGGTAACATCTTCTCTAATACCAAGATTAGATTTATCTAAATAGCCTCTGCTTATTTGAGATAATAAGTTGTTGCCAGTTAAAACTGCTATACATATGACCGTAGCTAATATAACAATTAAAGAAAGAAAAATTTTCGAAAAACTACTTCTCGAAGTATTCTTTTTCAAGATTCGTCACCTCCTATATAGTTAAATGTAATTTATTTTAGATTATCACCAAGATTTGAGGGTTTCATTCCTAGGGTAGTAAAAAAGGAAAAAATTTATGGTAGTTTATGAAAAAATATTCATAGGAGAAATAAAAAAAGAAATTTGATTTATTTCTCACATAATTATTTTTATATTCATACTATGTAACTAAGCAATATAAAAGGTGATGCTTGTGTTATACGCATTAATTTTAGCAGGGGGCAAAGGAACGAGGCTTTATCCCTTGTCACGATCAAACAATCCAAAGCAATTCCTAAAAGTTTTTAATGAGGATAGCTTTTTAACAAATACTGTTAGTAGAATAGAACCATTAATTAATAAAGAAAATATATTTGTGGTTACAAATAAAGAATATATAGATAAGATTCAAGATGAATTATCACAAATTCAAAAGGAGAATATATTTGTAGAGCCAAGTAATAAAGAGACTGCAACTTGTATCGGCCTTGCAGCTGCAAAACTTTTAAAAAAGGATAAGGATGCAGTTATGGTAGTGTTACCATCTGATCACTATATTGAAGGTGAAAAAGTATTTTTAGATACACTGAGAAGTGGAGTAGATTTAGCTCAAAGAAAAAGAGGACTTGTAACTTTAGGGATTAGTCCTAATAGGCCAGAAACAGGTTATGGATATATAGAGATGGGAGATCCAATGGTAAATAACATGGAGACTTACAAGGTAGCTAGGTTTACGGAAAAACCTAATCTCGAAGTAGCCAAAGATTTCTTAATGAAAGGAACTTATCTATGGAATTCAGGCATGTTTATATGGCGTGCTGATGTATATTTAAGAGAGATGCAAAAGTATTTACCAAAGATGCATAATTCAATTAATGAAATTTATATGCATGTAGGCG
>DALZNT010000028.1:0-32938 GCA_032005505.1 Clostridium sp.
AGGAAAGAGTTATACCTGTATTGATGAGATAGATAAGAAAGCTAAGGAAAATACAAATCCACTGATACTTATTGTGCCAGAGCAGTTATCATTTAGGGCAGAGAAAGCGCTGATTGAGAAAATAGGAGCTACTGGTATAAATAATGTTCATCTTTTAAGTTTTAAAAGGCTTGCTTTTACTGTATTTAATGAGGTGGGAGGCATAACTCACAAATATATGGATGATACGGGGAAGGCAATAATCATTGGAAGAGCCATTGAAGAAGTACAAAGTGATTTAACTATATTTAAAAATGCTACTAAGCAAAATGGATTTATTGATAAAATTATAGGTCTATTAACTGAGTTTAAAAGACATAATATTTCTCCACAAACACTTAGAGATTTAAAGGAAAATGTGGATGAAAGTTCGCTTTTAGTGGATAAGTTAACGGATGTGGAAAAAATTTATTCTAAGTTTCAAAGTAAGCTTAGTGAAGGGTATTTTGATTCAGAAGATAACCTTACTATTTTAAAGAATAAAATTGAGGAAAGTGAATTTTTAAAGGGTGCAGAGGTGTGGATAGATGAATTTAATGGATTTACTCCACAACAGTATGACATTATAGGAGGATTACTTAGTCTTTGTAAAAATGTAAATGTAACTCTGCCCTATAGTGGAAAAGAGGTTCATAATGCTGATGATGTTACCAATCCTTTCTATCCAATTTATACTACTGAGCAGAAGCTCACAAAGGTAGCACAGGATTATGGCCATTACCCAAAGGGCAATTTACTCCTAGAAGTTGGACATAGATTTAAGGAAAGTAAGGAACTTAGTTTTCTAGAGGAAAGCTACTTTAATAATAGAAAGGGAAGCTGGAAGGGTCAAACTGAAAATATAAAGATATTTAAGGCGCAAAATCCCTATGGAGAAATTGAATATATAGCTAAGGAAATTTTAAAATTAGTTAGAGAGAAGGACTACAGATACAGAGATATCATTGCCATAACTAGAGATTTAGAAAATTACAAGGATATTGTCAGGGTAATTTTTGATGAATATAAAATTCCATTCTTTATAGATGATAAGGAAGATATTGCTTCAAATCCGCTTATTGTTTATATAACATCACTTTTAAATATATTTGCTAAGGGATGGAGAGATAACTCCATAATTAACTATTTTAAGAGTGGATTTACAAATTTGACTACAGAAGAGGTAGATTTGTTAGAAAACTATGTTTTAGAGTTTGGAATTAAAAGCAGAAAGAAATGGATTGATGAAACAGGAGAATATTTTAAGGAAAATGATAAGTATGAAAATATAGTAGGCATAAAGAAAAGGGGAGTAGACCCACTGATTAAACTGGAGAGAGCCATAAAAGGAAAACATGTTGTAAGGGAAATTTGTGAGGAAATTTACAAGTTTATGGTTCAAGAGGGTGTTTATCAAAAGGTAGACGACTATATAGAGAAGTTTAGAACTGAAAATAAGCTGGTTCTTGTGGATGAATACAGTAATATTTGGAATATGCTTGTAGAACTTTTAGATCAATTTGTAGAGCTTATGGGTGATGAAAAAGTATCTATTGAAGACTTTAATACTATTTTAAATATGGGAATATCACATAATAAAATGGGGATTATTCCATCTTCTATGGACCAGGTAGTTGTGGGAAGTGCTGATAGAATCAAGGCACAAGAAGTAAAGGTAGCAATAATTATTGGAGTTAATGATGGGCTCTTACCAAGGACAAGTGGTGATGAAGGTCTCTTTAATGATAATGATAGAATTACTTTTAAAAATAATGGTATCAGTGTGGCAGATAACAGCTTTGAATTAGCATTCGGGGAGCAGCATCTGATTTATGAGCTTCTTACGATTGCGAGTAAGCTTCTTTATATAGCCTATCCTATAGCTGATTTAGAGGGGAGAACAAAAAGATATTCCATGGTAATTCCCAAGATTAAAGGGATTTTTGACAATGTAACCGAGGAAACCGATATTGTTCATCATGATAATATTATAGAAGAGGATACTATTGTAGCTGAATTACCTACATTTAATATGCTTATAGAAAAGCTTCATGACTATATCGAAAATGATGAGATTACTCCTATGTGGAGGGAAATCTACAGATACTTCTATAGCAAGGAAGGTTATAAAGAGAAAATAGATAAGGTTATCAGTGGTTTCACTTATAAAAATCATGTCGAAGAAATTAATAGAAAGAAAATTAGAGAACTTTACGGCAAAGGTCTTAGTGTTTCTAAGATTGAGGCTTATGCAAATTGTTCCTTTGGATATTTTGTGCGCTATGGATTGAGGGCTAAGGAAAGGAAAATTTATACCTTTGCACCTTTAGATTTTGGGAATTTAATTCATGAAGGGCTAGAGAGATTCTCTAAGAAAGTTGAAAGTGAAGGAGCTAAGTGGGGAACTTTAGATGATAAGTTCTGTGAAGAGGTAGTTAAAAATTTAATTGAGGATATGATGAATTCTGATGACCATAGAGTTCTTAGAAGTTCTAAGAGATATGAATATATAGCAACTAGGGTAAGAAGAATCCTTTATAGAATGGTGAGAATCATTAATGAGCAGATGGAGAGAGGAACCTTCCAGCCACTTGGATATGAACTTGCCTTCGGATTTGGTGAAGAGGATTATTATCCACCAATTGAAATTCAGCTTACTAGTGGAGAAGTTGTAAAGCTTCAAGGAAAGATTGATAGAGTGGATAAAACAACTATTGATGGGGTTAATTATTATAGAGTTGTGGATTATAAAACAGGAAGAACTGATTTAGATATTAATGATGTTTATAATGGTCTTAAAATTCAGCTTCTAACATATTTAGATGCAATCCTTACTTTAGAAGAAAATAGAATGGCCAATAGGCCAGTAGCAACAGATGCTAATGGAAGAAGAACTATGCCAGGAGCTATGGTATATCTTTCTGTAGATGATCCAATTATGGATGGTTCAAAGAAGTTAACTTTAGAGAATTTAAATGAAGAGGTGCTAAAATCTCTAAAAATGAAGGGCCTTGTAATAAAGGACTTAAAGGTTGTTAGAGAGATGGATAAAACCATAGAAGGAGGAGGAACATCTTCTATAATTCCAGTAACTTTAAACAAACCTAAAAAAGGTGAAGATGAGCCAGCTTTCTCTAAAAATAATAGCTCAGTTATATCAAATGGAGGATTTAATGCACTTAGAGGTCATATGAAGGAAAAAATAAAAGAAGTCTGTGAAAATATGCTGGAGGGAATTATTGAAGTAACTCCATGCAAAAATGGTAAAAGTTATTACTGTGACTTCTGTGATTTTTCATCCATATGTCAGTTTGATGAAAGCTTAGGGGTTAACAATTATAAAGTTATGCCAAGGATAAAGCCTAAGGAGCTGTTAGAAAGATTAGAAAAAGAAGGAATGGAGGTAGAAGACTTTGGAGAATAGCGTAAAGTGGACAGAAGACCAACAGAAGGCCATAGATATTAGATATAGAAATATACTTGTATCGGCAGCAGCAGGTTCAGGAAAAACTGCAGTTTTAGTAGAAAGAATTATAAAGATTATTACAGATAGAGATAATCCAGTAGACATAGATAAGCTTCTAATTGTAACCTTTACTAATGCTGCTGCGGCGGAAATGAGAGAACGTATTGGTGAAGCTATAAATAAGAAAATTAAAGAGGAGCCTAATAACAGGAATCTTCAAACTCAATTAATTTTACTTAATAAGGCTAGTATTTCTACCCTTCACTCCTTCTGCTTAAACCTTATAAAGAATAATTTCCATCAAATAGATATTGAGCCTAGCTTTAGAGTAGGAGATACTACGGAGATAAATTTACTAAAAGTTGAAGCTCTAGAAGAGTTAATGGAAGATAAATATAATGAAGGTTCTACAGAATTCCTTCAATTAGTAGAGAGTTATTGTGATAATAAAACTGATAGAGCCATTTCAGATATAGTTTTAAGGCTGTATAACTTTGCTATGAGTATGGCTAGTCCAGCACAGTGGCTGAAGGAAAAAGCTGAAGTATTTAACGTTGGAGAGGATTTCTCCTTTGAAAATCTGCCTTTTAAGGATGCTCTTTTAAGAGAATTAAGAGAAGAGTTAATAACTGCACTAGAGATAAATAATCAAGGCATAGATATGATTTTAGAAAATAGTTTTATGGAGAAATATACTCCTACCTTTGAAGCAGATGGAGAAATTTTAGAAAGAACATTGGAAATAATTGAGGGGGAGCTTAAAGATGGCAGAGAGTATATTGAAGGATCTTCCTTTGGTAGAATTCCAACTATAAAATTAGCTGGAGAAGAAGCGGTTATAAAGGACCAAGTTAAAGCTATGAGGGACAACTGTAAGGATATTTATAACTCTGTGAGAAGTAAAATTTTAAATGCAACTTCTCCTGAGACTATGGAAATAACTAAAGATTTATATCCTTTAATGAAAGAACTTTCAAGTCTTGTCCTCGAATTTAAAGATACTTTTGATAAGAAAAAAAGAGAACGTGGAATTATAGATTTTAATGACCAGGAGCACTTTGCTCTAGATATATTAAGAGATAAGGAAGATAGAACTAAGCCTTCTAATGTAGCTTTAGAACTTATGGATAAATTTGAAGAAATCCTAGTGGATGAGTATCAAGACTCCAATAATGTTCAAGAGGAAATTATAAATCTTATCTGCAGAAAGAATGAAGGTAGAAGAAATGTATTTATGGTTGGAGACCTAAAACAGAGTATTTATAGGTTTAGAATGGCTAAGCCAGAGCTTTTTAAGGAGAAAAAGAATACTTATACTAAGGATGGAGATGATCTTAACGCCCTTATAACTCTTCATAAAAACTTTAGAAGCAGAGAAGAGGTTATCGATGGAATAAACTTTATTTTTAAGGCTGCAATGAGTGAAGATGTTGGAGAACTTACCTATGATGAAGGTGAGGAGCTAAAAGTTGGAGCTTCTTATAAAGAGTATGAGGAAGAAGGAAATGTAGGTGGAGCTGTAGAGTTCAATGTTATTAATTTAGATGATACCATAGCAGAGGAAGATGAAGAAAATGAAGCAGAATTAGCCGTTGACCATCATAAATTAAAGTCAGAAGAAGGAAGAAAGGATAGTACTGAAGAAGAGGAAGAGCAGTCGGAGGAACAATTAGAGAAAGAAGAATTAGATGCCATCCAAGTTGAAGCAAGATTTGTTGCGAAACGTATTAGACAACTCATGGAGGCTGAAGGAGAAAATTCTCTTAAGGTATATGATAAGCATTCTGATGATTATAGAAGAGTTAACTACAAGGATATAATTATTCTTTTAAGGTCTAGCAATAAGCTATCACCAGTTTTTATAGAGGAATTTAAAAAGGAAGGAATACCTTTATTCTCTGAAGGCGGTGGAGGATACTTCGATACTTTAGAAGTTAAAACTATCATAAGCACCTTGGAGATAATAGATAACCCTATTCAGGATATTCCACTTATTGCAGTTTTAAGGTCTCCAATTGGCGGCTTTACTACTGATGAGTTAGCAGATATAAGATTAGCTAATAAGGGCGTAGATTTTTATCATGCTATGATAGCTATGGTTGAAAATAGGGTGGATGATGCTTCGATTAGTATAGAAAAGCCTGAAGATAAAGGTGTCGATGATTTTAATAATGTAGAAAAGATTGCAGATATAAGTGTTGAAAAGTGTGGAGAAAAAAATTCAACACATAAAACAGAAGCAAAAGTAAAAAGTGAAAGTACAGATTTAAAGCTTAAAATTAAAACATTCCTTCAGAAAATAAGTAAATGGAGAGAGGAAAGCAGATACACTCCAATAAACCAGCTTATTTGGGAGATTATCACTGACACTGGATATTACGGCTATGTGGGGGCTCTTCCGGGGGGAGAGCAAAGACAAGCAAATCTTAAAATTCTTTTCAAGAGAGCTAAGGATTTTGAAAGAACTAGCTACAGAGGGTTATATAGCTTTATCAATTTCATTAATAATGTAAAGAGCAGTAGTGAAGATATGGGAAGTGCCAAAATTATTGGAGAAAATGAGGATGTAGTTAGAATCATGAGTATCCATAAAAGTAAGGGGTTAGAGTTTCCAGTGGTATTCCTTTGTGGTATTGGTAAAAGATTTAATGAAGGAGATTTAAAGGGAAAGATATTATTTCATCAGGAGCTAGGGTATGGACCTGTTTTCATAGATTTAGATAAAAGAGTTAGCTATAATACAGCGCAAAGAGAATTTATTAGCAAGAAAATTCAAGGCGAAAATAAATCTGAGGAGATGAGACTTCTCTATGTTGCCCTTACAAGAGCTAAGGAGAAGTTAATTCTTGTGGGGAGTAGTAAAGGTATAGAGAAGAAGCTGGAGAAGTGGGCTGGAGCTACTTTAGATAGTGAAGATAGTATAAAGATTAACTATGTTAAAAATCAAAAGAATTATATGGACTGGATTGGATCTGCCTTAATGAATCATAGAGATGGTGAACCACTAAGACATTACAATGGTGAAAATATAGTTAAGAAGGACTTCATTAAAAATAATAGTAAGTTCAAGGTGAATATTTTTCCTAAGGAGGACTTTGTAAGAACTGAGGTTGTGGAAGAAGAAAAAATTCCTGTAATGGATAAGATAGAAAGACTTTTAAATGAGGATAATTATTCATCTAAATATAAAGAAATGATAAAAAGTAAGCTAGATTACAAATATGAATATGAAGAAGCTACTAAGATGACAACAGTAATTACTGTTACAGAACTAAAGGAAGCACAAAATAAATTAAAAACAGAAGAAGTTAAAGCAAGGATTTCACGAGAAGATAAGATAACTGAAGATTATTTTGATGATAATTATATTTTGAGTGTATATGGAGAAGACAGCAAGCAGAAGGTTAATAGACTTATGCAAACTCCTTTATTCCTTCAGGAGAAAAAGGGTTTATCTTCTTCAGAAATAGGAACTGCTTATCATAACATTATGCAAAGGTTAGAGCTTAGTGATGAAATAACCAAAGAAAATATAAAAACACAAATTAATACTATGGTAGAAAAAGAGTTAATTACAAATGAAGCAGCAAAGGTTATTAAAGTAGATAAGATATTTAATTTCTTTAATAGTGAAATGGGTGACCGTGTAGTTAAAGCTTATAAGAATGGAACTTTAAGAAGAGAGCTGCCATTCCGTGTGGAGATTCCTAGCATAAGGATATATCCTAACCTTGATAAGAAAAAATATGCTGATGAAAAAATGCTTTTAAGAGGAGTAATAGACTGTTACTTTGAGGAGGGTGAGGAAGGCGTAATCATTGATTATAAAACGGATTATACTACTGAAAAGAACCTTGAAGAGATTAAGGAAAGATACAGAGTGCAGTTAGACTACTATAGTGAGGCTGTGAAGAATGCATTTAAAATAACTTCTGTAAGAAGGTATTTATATTTATTTACTTTAGATAGAATTGTGGAAATAGAATAGAGTGAAGTTAATCTTATCATTAGGCTATAGATAATTATCTATGGCCTTTCCTTATTTAAAAGGATAAATTTTTGAAATTATATTGTTTATAAATAGTAACAGTAAATTATGTGGAATGAATAGAGATGATAAGATAAGAAAAGCTGGGGCTGAGGAGCATTCTATTTATGTGATAAAAGAGTGTCGATTTTCTCTTGATATTCATTAAAGGTATTCATTTGCACAGTGTAGAATAGATACTTTAATGAAATTTATGGAGTGATGTACTTATGGAAAATAAAAAAGAAGCTACATTTGACTCGTTAAATGATGACATAAATTCATATAGTGATGCTTTGGAAATACTTAATAATATGGGAACGCTGTACAAGAGCTATTTTAATTTTCAGCAAAATAAATTGATAAATAGAGATGATTTTATTGTTGATTGTGGAACTCATGTAATAGGGAAATGTAGTGTTAAAGGTTTAAGGATATTTCATGATATATTAACGTCTAATACAACGGAATTTAATCAGATAATCAATATACCAGATGATGAAATTTTATATACCATAGCTGAAGTTCAGAAAACCATTAGTCAAAGATTGCATTTATTTTCAAGTTCATGGTATTTGGAAGTAAGAACATTTGTAGAAAAAAATGGGCCTAAACTTAATGACCTAAATTATCATATGGTTATGGCATCTATAGATTATAGTAAATCATTTATTTTTGATATTATGGCGACGACTATGGAGAGACATCATAAGAAAGTAACTGAAAAAGTAAAGAAGGAAATAGCGGGATTTAATAGGCGCCTTTGGATACTTCAAAGGGATATAAAATCTCAATTCCAAAATAAAAGAAATTTAGAGAGTAGAGAATTTAATGAGGGGATTTTTTCTGTAAGAGATAGATTTTTAGAGGAAGTGGAAGGTTTAAAGAGCTCAATTGAGCAATTAATAGTTAATGAACTTTTTATTGATAGTGCCAGATATATAAGTACTGTCATGGAAAGTGAAATTCAGCTTCAGATACATAAATATAAGAAGAAGTTAAATAAATGTTTTATAGAGGAAATGTCACTTTTAAAGGAAAAGAGAAGTTATGATTATAATTTCAATAATAAAAATGTTGATAAAGCAGAGTTATATGGAAAGTGTAGAGAAGTCCTTTGTGTAGAAGGAGAAAATCTAAGGCTTATGCTAAGGATGATAGTTGAAGACTTTAATATAATAATGGATGAAATTAAGTTTAATTTGGAAAGTGTATTTTATAATGAATTTTATAGTCCTATATATGATGTCAAATCAGAAGCGGATTTTAAAGCAATGATGATGGCATTTCAAGATAAGGTTAGTTATTTTGTATATAATCTTGCAATGAATATGATTGAAATCTTCAATAAAAGATATCATAGTAATATTATTTCGAAAATGAAGGACAGAAGTGAAAGAATAAGTAAAATGTATTTATTTAAGCCTATAGGGTATATGGGAACCTTTAATATTTACAATCCGACCGTGGTTATAGACCTTCAGAGGAAGCTTTGTGACTTATACAATGCATATAATTTTGAGGTGGATTGTGATGAGGAAATAGGAAGAAAATTAGGTTCACAGAAGACTTTTAAAGGTAAGGTTCAGGAACTTATAGATAAATATATATATTATAGTAAGCGGTCATTAGTGTGGGAAAATGGTTCTATGGAAGGTTCAATTGAAGAAAAGAAAAAGAAATTTTACGAGAATATTTATAATCTAAATAAGGTATTTTGGGAAGTTTTGGATAGTGAATTCATCTATAAATTTGATTATTTAAATCAAAGTATAAGAAGAGATCTGGAATGGTTGGAGAGGGAAATTGAAGAATATAATAAATGATGTACAAATATAAGCCAGTAATAACATGAAAAAATTATTACTGGCTTATATTTTATACTATATTTAGTTTAATGTAGATATAAGAGTTTCAAAGCCGAAGCTGTCAACAACTTCAGATAAAGTCTCATCTAACTTTCTATTTACTGTATAGAAATTAGAAATTTTATTAAGTACTACATCTATCTCGTCTAATTTATAGTACTCAGGTAATATATGAGGCTTTGAAGAAGGCCCTTCAGAAGAATTTTTAATATATATGCCAAGTCCTTTTTCTACAGCTTTTAAGGCGTAAAATTGGCAGTTGCCAACGCAGTTTCCACATCTGATGCATTTGTCTGCATGGAATACTAGGTCGGGACCTATTTTTTCTAAGGCATTGGTTGGACAATATCTAGTACAACGTTTACAAGCTATGCACTTTTTATCATTAAGTTCAATGTGAGTAGCTATAAGAATTCCTATGGAATCTTTATACATCTTACTGTGCTTTTCAGCAAGCTCGACTAGAGTAGTTAATTCTTCAGAAGTATAGTTTTCAGCAGGGGTTGGAACTAAATCCTTTTTAAATATATTCTCCCTATCTGTGTATAAGAAACCTTGAACTTTTATTTTCATGGCTTGTACATTTTCTAAAGATAATTCTTCATTTGAATTTTTTTCTATTATGTTAGTTAAAATTTCCATGATGTTCACCTCTATTTTAAAATTGTAATTTATTCGAATTTATCGAACTATTATATAATTAAATAATATAGAAATGTGTAGTGATTATCAAGTAGTAATATTAGTTAAATGATAAACTATTCTAATTATTGAATTATCATTGTCTTTTATTTTTCCTATTAATAGGATATAATTTTATTATAATGAAATTTTTGTAAGTTGGGAGGCGTAGAACTATGGAGGATAAAGAATTACTTAAAAATCTTTGTATGGCTCATGGACCAAGCGGAAGAGAACACTGGCTTCATGACTATGTTGCTGAGGTGTTTTCTGAATTTGGACAAGTTACCGTAGATAATTTAAATAACTTTATTGTACATAAAAGAGGTAATGGTAAAGGTAAAATTATGCTTATGGCTCATTTAGATGAGGTATTTATGGTGGTAACGGATGTAAAAGAAAATGGTTTTTTAGAATTTAAAGGTAATGGTATTGATCCTAAAACTTTAGTTTCTAAGGAGGTTGTTATTCATGGTAAAAAGCAACTTGAAGGAATCATAGGAATTAAGCCACCTCATTTAATGACAGAGGAAGATAGAAAGAAAGCTGTGACCATAGATTCTCTATTAATAGATACAGGATATTCACAGGAAACTTTATCGGAAATTGTATCACCTGGAGATTATGTAACAATAAAGGGGAACTATAAGGAACTTTTAAACAACAATGTAAGTGTAAAAACTGTGGATGATAGAAGTGGAGTTGTTGCCCTGTATAGATGTGCTAAGGAACTTCGAAGTATCAATCATGATATGGATGTTTATTTTGTGTGTTCAGCTCAAGAAGAGGTTGGACATAGAGGCGCTAAAACTGCTACTAATAGAATAAATCCTGATATAGGGATTGCTGTAGACGTAACCTTTGATTGTGGAAGATATGGATTAGAGCATGGAGATACAAAGCTAGGAAATGGCGGAGTTATATGTATAGGACCAAACATTCATCCAAAGGTTAGAAAATACTTAACAAAGATTTGCAAAGAATATTCTATTCCATATCAAGTTGAGGTAGAAGCTGGGAATACAGGTACTGATGCTTGGGATATCCAAGTAGGGGGGAATGGAGTAGCAACTTTACTTATATCAATTCCTATAAAATATATGCATACCTCTGTGGAAACCGTAAATATGGAGGACATAAAAAATGTAGGATATATGATGGCTAAGCTTATAGAAAATATAAAGGGCGAAGAATTGGAGGGGTTAATATGTTTTTAGAAGAGATTCTTAAAAAGGGCGGAGTTCTAGATAAATTAACTTCCTTAGATGGACCTTCTGGTTATGAGGGACAAGTTAGACATTTCATAAAGGAGAAAGTTGCATCTTATGTAGATGAGATATTTATAGATAGAATGGGAAATATCATTGTTCATAAAAAAGGACAAGGAAAGAAGGTTGTAATAGATGCTCACATGGATGAAGTGGGATTTATTATAACTGGCTATAATGAGGATGGAACACTTAGATTTAGTGCATTAGGGGGTATAAATACAAAGATAATACCGTCTAAAACTGTTTTAATAGGTCCAGATAAAATTCCAGGGGTTATTGGAGCAAAGCCAATTCACCTACAGTCTAAAGAGGAAAGAGAAAAAGGGTTAACCTATGATGACTGTTGTATTGATATAGGGACTAACACTAGAGAGGAAAGTGAAAAAGTTATTGAGCTCGGTGAATATGCAGTATTTGATACTGAGTATGGTGAGTTTGGAGAAGGCCTCGTAAAGGGAAAAGCTTTTGACGATAGAATGGGATGTTTAATTTTAATGGAAGCTCTAAAGGAAAACTATGATGTGGATTTATATGGAGTTTTTGCGGTTCAAGAAGAGGTTGGAGAAAGAGGTGCGTTTATTAGTTCACTAAATATTCATGGTGATATCGGAATAGCTTTAGAGGGAACTATTTGTGCTGATATGCCAAGTATTCCAAAACATTTAAGGGCTACTGAAGTTGGAAATGGACCAGCAATTTCAATCATGGATAGAACTAGTATTTTTGATGTTGATATAGTTAATGATATTATGGCTGTTGGCGATGAGTTGGGAATAACTTATCAAAGAAGGAAGGCTATAGCTGGAGGGAATGATGCAGCAACTTTTCACGGAACAGGCGAAGGAGCTAAAATTGCAACTTTATCTGTACCTTGTAGATATATTCATTCTTCAGTGTCAGTAGCATCAAAATCAGATGTTACAAATACTATTAAATTACTTATAGGATATTTAAAAACTTTATAGAGTTGTGAATTTTTGCAATAGCTTTATGGAAAAGTTCATTGTTTAGATAATTTTAATTTGTCATAAGTATTTATATTTTAATAGATTTTGGAGGGGAATTATGAATAGATTATTTGAAGATTTAATTGGAGCCTTTGGTGTTAGTGGTCATGAAGATGAAGTTAGGATTGTTATAAGAGAGCACCTAAATTCCTTAGAGATAGAGAATTATACAGATAAAATGGGGAATATAATTGCCAGTATAGGAAAGAAAAATCAGTCAGAGGAAAAAAGAGTGATGATTACATCTCATATGGATACCATGGGCTTCATTGTTCTATATATTGAAGATAGCGGATTTATAAGAGTTGGAAAGGTTGGAGAGTTTGATGAAACTAGCTTTGTAAATAATTTAGTTGAATTTGAAAACGGAAACTCAGGCAGAGTATGCATTTCTAAGAAGGGTGGTACTTTGGATGATATGTATATAGATATTGGAGTAGAAAGTAGAGAAGAGGCTCTTGAGTTAGTGAGAGAAGGTGACGTTTGCGTAATCACTTCTAATATAATTGAAGAAGAAAAAAATATTGTGGCACCATTTTTAGATAATAGAGCTGGTTGTTACATGACACTAAAAGCTATGGAAAAGCTGAAAGCGGATTGTGAATTACTAGAGAAAATGGATAAGGAGTTATTCTTTGTTTTCTCAACTCAAAATGTACTTGGAGGAAGAGGTGTAAGAGCAGCAGCTTACTCAATAAATCCTATGTATGCTCTAGTTATAGATGGAGAAGCCTCAGGAGACAGTCTTGGAGGTAGTGGGAAGATATCGTTAGGAAAAGGAACTGCAATTAAGTTTATGGATAGAACTATGTTAATTCATCATGAAGTAAAGGAACAGTTAGAAGAAGTATATGAAAAGTTAGGCAAAAAAATACAATATATCTTTAGTGAAGAGCATAGTGATGGAAAAACTATTCATAAAGAAGGTACTGGAATCAAAGCTGGAACAATGGTATATCCAGTTAGATATAAAAATACTAACATGGAAATAGTTAGCTACAAGGATATTGAAGAAGGCATAAATGTAATATTCAATTACGCTATTTTATAATGTCGTGAAAATATGTAAGAATAAATGAGTATTAGTAGTAATATTTATATACTAATGATGGAGTGGGAAGGGTTGAAGGTGATAAAGGAAAATTGATCTTCTAAGGGAATAGATACAAAGGCTTTCAGAGAAATTAAAATAGGCACCCCAGATCGGGGTGCCTATTATTATTTAGCAGAGTAGTAGCATCTCTTAGGAGATTCAATTTTTTCTTCAGCTTTTAGAGATTTAATTGCTTTATCTACTTCTTTTTTGTCTATACCAGCCTTTTCAGCTATTTCACCAGCTTTTAATGGTTCTGTTGAGTTTTTAAGTACTTCTAAAACCTTATCTATCATTTTAACACCTCTTTATAATAATTGTAGTTAATTAATAACATTTATCTATTGAATATATTATAACTTTATAATTTAGAAAATTCAACTAGTTATTTGTGAATTATTTAATTTTAAGAATAGAGTATAAATCTTCACGTCTATCATCCTTAAATTTAAACTTACTTCTTGCAGCTAGTACAGTCTCTCTATTAATTTCTGCAACTACGATGTCGTCCATACCATCTTCTCCATAGGCAATAATTTCTCCAAGAGGGTTTACCACCATGGAGTTTCCACTATAAACAAGATTGTTACCAATACCAATTCTATTTATTCCAGCTACATAACACTGATTTTCTATAGCTCTAGCTTTCAGAAGAGATACCCAGTGATTTATTCTTGAGCGAGGCCAATTAGCAGCTACTGTTATTAAATCACAGCTTTTAGAGGCTATTTGAAAAATCTCAGGGAATCTTAAGTCATAGCATATAAAAGGACATAACGTAATATTATCTATAGTGCATGATACAATTTCATTTCCACCTAAATAAAATTTATCTTCACCTGAGTGGGCAAAGGGATGAATTTTAGAGTAGTTACATAAAATTTCACCTGACTTTGAGATTATAACATAGTTGTTTTGAGCTTTTTCACTATGCTTAATTTCTTGAATATATCCAATACCAACATTAATACCATAAGTTTTGCATAGACTAGATATATAGTTTATAGTATAGAAGTCCAACTCTTGGAATCCATTAATATTCATAGTAAAACCTGTAAAGGAAAGTTCCGGGAATAGTAGTAAATCAATGTTTATATCCTTAGCTCTTTTAAAATACTCTTTACTGGAGTTGAGGTTAAATTGTTTATTTTCCCAAAGGATATTATTTTGAACTAGGCCTATTTTCATAACATCGCTCCTTTTAAAAGCTAGTTGAGCATATAATAAATCAACAAATAATATGATTTAAGGTACTATATTTTAATTACTAGCTTATTATTAATTATAGGGTATTTTTATATTTATATGCATAGTAATAAAAATATTTTAATGGTGAGATATTTTTGAGAGTTATGATCACATTATTGTAATGATAGACTTATTAATAAAATAATAGAGGTAGGTTGTACTTATAAAAAAGATAAAAGGTTTAAAATGGATATTAAAGGTGATATAATAAAGTTTAAAAAATAAAGAATAGAGGGATAAGTATGAAATTACCCGAGTATAGTGTGAAGATGATAATAAGATATAATAATCATCATATATCTAATTTAGCATCACAGCTAGCCTTTGACATAATGTTCTCTATGTGTCCTTTTTTAATTCTGCTGTTAACCTTAGTAGGATTTATAAATGTTAACCCAACAAGTGTTTTAGAGTCTTTTAGAACACTATTACCAGAGCAATTATATGAGTTAGTGTCCACATTGACAATGCAGTTATTACAAACCAGAAATAGTAATTTGCTATCATTCTCATTAATATTTTCACTTTATACTGCATCAAGAGCTTTTAGGGCTATACGATATGGTTTAAACAGAGCATATAATGAAGATGAGGATAAAAATTTTATAAAGGTAATTATTTCTTCAATGGTTTTTATGTTTATAATAATTATTTTAATTATATTTACATTAGGTGTTTTAGTTTTTGGAGAGATGATTGGGAAAGCATTGATTGAATTATTAAATATCAACCCTTTAATTTTTAACTATGTGAGATATCTAAGATATCCAATTGGATTAGTTGGTATGGTATTAGTCTTTTCAGTTATTTATAAAATAATTCCATCTAGAAAAATTGGATGGATGGAAGCACTGCCAGGAGCGATATTTACCAGTTTAGCTTGGATAGTAGCATCTATGGGATTTGCATTCTATGTAAATCATTTTGGAAGATACTCTGATTTATATGGAAGTATTGGAGTAATTATTATTTTGATGGTGTGGTTAAAATTAACCTCTACTACTATTCTATTAGGTGGAGAGTTTAATGCATTATTAATGCAGGATAAGGACTATAAATTGAATAGGTAAAAAATATATGTTTAGATAACTAAAGAAATGTAAAGAAAAACTGGTAAACATTTGAAAAAGGTTTACTGGTTTTTATATTTATATAGAATATTTTACTGAATTTAATAATAATATGTTGAAAATGCTTATTATTCAACAAATCACCGCAAAAAAATGTAGAATAATAGTAGAAAAATATAGTAAAAAAAATATGGATTATGGTGTAAAATGTTTAAGGAACATAAAAGTAAGAAAAAACTATCATTTTAGATGGGGGACTGGGGATGAAATTTGAAAATAAGGCAGAACTAGAATTTTACGATGGAATTTTACAACCAATATTAATGGTTGATGATAAAAATAAAATTATACATTGTAATAAGCATGCCAAGAATTTTTTGGACATTGTTACGACTAAAAATTATATTAATAAAGATATAAATGATGTAATTAAATTTTTTAATATAGATACAGGCGAAGGAACTTGGGTTGATTTTTTTAATACTGGTAATGATAAATTGAAGGCGATAGCTGAAATCGGTATTTACAGGAGAATAGATATTGATATATGTATAAGTAAAGTTACTATAGAAAATCAGGAGTATAGATTATTATTAATCTCATATGTAGAGGTAAAAGATAGTTTCTTTAATTTATCATCTAAAATTAAAAAAGAACACGATAATACACAGTGTAAAAATGACTTTAATTATATAGATATAAATGATACGTTACTAAAATACGATGGTGAGAATATTAGTCAAGAAGTATCTAGTGACATAATAAATTCAACTGTAACAGGAATTATAGTTGAAAAGCAAAATAAAATAACATCTATAAATAGTTCAGCTAAAAATTTAATATGTCCAATAAATAATATAGAATGCAAATCTAGTTATTTAGGTAAGAGTCTATTTGATGTAGTTGAAATAGAGCCTATAGAATATAATGATGTATTTATTGAAAAACAATATAACTCATCTCCGAATATCATAGAAAGAAAAATTACTAGAAAAGATGGAAGTGTAGTATATTGTGAAATTACTACTATGGTATTTAAAGATGACATGGAAGACCATTATATATATCTTTTAAGAGACATAACTAAAAGGATTAAAATAGAAAAAACTGTAATTAATAATAGAAATAGTTATGTTAAGCTATTGGAGCTGTTACCTATTGGAGTTATGATTTATACAAATAATAAGTTTGATAGTGGGAATAGGTCACAACAAGAAATTTTAGGTGTAGATGATATAAATTCTATGAATAGTGGAAATATATACGATATGGTACATGATGACTATAAAGAGTTGTTCAAGAAGTTGTATATAGAGACCAATTTAAGCGGTAAAGCTACAGATCTTCATGAATTAAAAATGGTTAAAAAAGATGGAACGATAATAGAAGTTAAAGTGGTTATGGTGAGTATGATTTATGAGGAGGATAGATCGGTAATAGTTCTTACTCAGGAGATTACGGACATGGAGAGAGCTCAAATTGATAAGCTAAAGCTGGAGCAAACTATTAAATATGATAAGCTAAAAACTGAATTTATATCAAATGTTTCTCATGAACTAAAAACACCGCTTAATATAATTTTAAGTACGGTTCAGTTATTACAGTATAATTATAAAGATAGTAAAGATGAACAGCTAACTAGGTATTTAGACTTAACAAAAATAAATAGCTATAGACTTTTAAGACTTATCAATAATTTAATTGATGGAACTAGAATTGACGTTGGTAATATGAAAATGAATTTTAGAAATTACAATATAGTTAAGATTGTTGAAGATATAACGATGGCAGCTGTAGGATATGTAGAGGAGAAAGGTATAACATTAACCTTTGATACTGATATTGAGGAAAAAATAATTGGTATTGATAAAGATAATATAGAGAGAATAGTGTTAAATTTATTATCTAATGCGATTAAATTTTCTAAAGAAAATGGAATTATAGAAGTTCAAGTTCAGGATTTAGATGATATAGTTCAGATAAAAGTTAGAGATAATGGAAAAGGTATAGCTAAAAATGTTCAAAATAAAATATTTGAAAAATTCGTTCAAGAGGAAGAGCTATTTACTAGATCTCATGAAGGAAGCGGTGTGGGGTTATCTTTAGTAAAATCTATAGTGGATAATCATGGAGGATATATATATGTTAAAAGCGAGTTAGGTAAAGGCAGTGAATTCATAGTAGAGCTTCCAAATATATTATCTAAAAATATCATGGATAATAATGTACACACCATTAATCAAGTAAGCAGTATAGAGAGAATAAAGATAGAGTTTTCCGACATATATAAGTAGTATTGAATAAATTTAAAAATCATAAAATCTTTTACATATAATGATTAAGAATCTATTTAGTGGATAGAATTTCAATAAGCGATATGTTGGAGGTGTATGATGAATAGAATTGTTTTAGTCGGAAGGCTTATTCGTGACCCAGAGTTTAAGGTTTTTGAAGATGGTAGTAAAGTGTTTACTAGATTGCTATTAGCAGTTGATAGACCATATAAAACTGCTTCAGGAGAGAAACATGTAGATTTTATTCCAGTAGTTCTCAGAGGAAAGAAAGCTGAAATCGTCAATGAATACTTAGTAAAAGGAAGTATTATTAGTGTAACTGGAAGATTACAAAGCAGACAGTTTGAGGGCGAAGATGGTCATAAAAAGTACATATCAGAAGTTATTGCAGATGAGTTCCAATTTATGAGTAACAATAACAAGAGGAAAAAAGATGAAAAAGATGTAGATGTAGCTAATTGTTAATGGAATAAATACTTATAATAACTTATCATTAATAAAGATATGGCACAATGATTTAAAATGAGCTATGTAAGATAGAGTTAATCTATTTTGCATAGCTTTTGTGTACATGTAATTAAAATTTATGTAAATATTTCTATAAATTTCAATAAGTAGTATAATTGTAGTAAATGGTTGCAGGGGGAATAATTATGAATACAAAAAGCTTCGTAGAATTTAGAAATAAGTCCGTAGAAAATATTTCAAAGATTATTGTTGGAAAGGAAAAAGTTATAGAAAATGTGATAGTATCATTTATTGTATCAGGTCATGTGCTTTTAGAGGATGTACCTGGACTAGGTAAAACAAAGCTATGTAAAGCTCTATCGAAGACAATGAATTGTAGCTTTAAGAGGATTCAGTTTACTCCAGATTTATTACCTTCAGACTTAACAGGAATATATTTTTATAATCAAGGTTCAAGGGAGTTTGAGTTTAGAAAAGGACCGCTTATAAGTCAGATAGTTTTAGCAGATGAAATTAATAGAGCTACACCAAGAACTCAATCGGCTTTATTAGAGTGCATGGAAGAAAGACAAGTTACAGTAGAAGGAAATACAGTAGCCTTAGATAAACCATTCTTTGTTATAGCTACAGAAAATCCAGTGGAGCAATTTGGAACTTTTCCTCTACCAGAAGCACAGTTAGATAGGTTTTTTATGAGATTATCCATTGGGTATCCAGAGTACGATGAAGAAATTAAAATTATGAATCGTTTTATTGCACAAGACCCTTTAGAATTATTGCAGGCAACTGTATCTACAGAGGAAATTAAGTATGTTCAAGAAAATTATAATCAAGTTAATGTAAGTGAAGATATTAAAAAATATATAGTAGATATAGTTAGAGCTACTAGAAATCATAGAGAAATAGAATTAGGATGCAGTCCAAGAGCAACATTGAATCTCATGAAGGGATGCCAGGGTTTAGCTGCAGTAAAAGGAAGAGATTATGTTATTTTAGAGGATGTTAAGGCTTTAGCTGTACCTATAATGGCTCATAGAATTACTGTAAAAAATGATATGAGCAATTCAAAAAATAAAAGTGAAAAAATAATAGAAGAGATTTTAAATATAGTAGAAACACCTATAGAAAGAAGATAGAGGTGGACTATGATACTTCAAATTATCATTATAGGGATTTTAATAATTGGTGTTGTACAGCTTTGTAATATTAATACTAAGAAAGGATATGAAAACTTAAATATAGTTAGGGAAGTAAATACTAAGATGGTACCTATTGGAGAGACGTTTTCATTGACCTTAAAAGTTGAAAATAATAAGAGAATGCCTATAATGTTTATGATTGTAGAGCAGAAGATTCCAGAGGAGTTAACCTTTGCTGATGGAGTAACATACGGTTATACTGGCAACGATAATTGGCATACTTCTAGATATGCTATGGGGAAATATCAAAGAAGAAGCAGAACGTATACCTTAGTAGGGGAAAAGCGAGGAACCTATATCCTTAGAGCATTAAATATTCGTATAGGAGACCCACTTGGTCTTAGTATAGAAAATAAAGAGTTAGATAACTGGGTAGAAGTACTGATATGTCCAAAAGTTAAAGCTATCAGCAGCTTGAAATTTGATAATACTAGCTTTTTAGGGGATAACACTGTTAGACGTTGGATACATAAGGATCCACTTTATATAAGAGGAATAAGAGAATATAATGTTGAGGACAGAATGAAGGATATCAGTTGGAAAGCTTCACTGAAGGTAGATAAGCTTATGGTTAAAGAGTATGATTATACTTCAGATGATCAGATGGTTTTAATTATTAATGTACAATGTGGAGACCCTTATTGGGGATATTTAAAGAGCGATGTAGTGGACAAGTCCCTAGAGGTAGCTTTAGCTTTAGCATCTAAATCTCTTAAGGAAAATATTCCAACAGGGATATGGAGTAATGCTAATATGATTTATTGTAAGGATACTGGGGTATTAGACCTTTTACCAAGGCGAGGGGCCTTAGAGGCGATAGTTGAATATTGCACAAGAATGTATAAGGTTCCTAGACAGGAATTTTCAATTTATCTACAGCAGAGATTGCCATATCTAAATCAAGATACTACTTATGTCATCATAGCCTATTATATTAATGACAACGATAAAAATGTTATAAGAGAAATTGTAAGAAGAGGCTATAAACTGAAAATCATTGATGTATCTCAAAGGGGTAGTATTGAAGCTATAAAGGGAGTTGAGAAAATTTGCTACAAGGGGGAAATTAAATAATGAGCTGGTTTAATCAAGTTAAGTTTTTTTATACTACTACGATAACCTTGATGGTAACATTTATATGGATAGCCATAATTTCAACTTTGTTTAGATTTAACATAACCTTTGAGTTGTTTTTTATAATCCTTATAGGCTCAAATATAGCTAGATATTTTTTAAGGCGAGGAACTAATGCCAAAGTGTGCTTATTGATAGCAATTGTACCAATTTCTATCATAGAATTTATTATTAGTAGTAAGACTTTATTCGCGATTTTAAATATAGTTTTTTCTAGTATAGTTATTTTAAGACTTTTAAAAGATGAAATGGCAGATGTAAATTATGAAGACTATAAGAGGGAATTTATAAGAGGAATTTACTTTATGTTTGGAGCTTCTATTGTATATAGTCTTACAAGGTCAGGGCTGGGAGAAGCTGATTCAGTTATTTATGTTGGAGTTTTAGCTTATGTGATTTTAGTAGTAATTACACTAAGAGAATCCATGGGATATGAGTGTAATATAAAAAGAAGCAAAGGAAGTAAAATTATAAATTATAGTTTGGGAGCTTTTGGAATTTTATTAACGCAGGATTTTGTATATAGTAAGTTGATGTTTTTAGCACAAGGAGTAAAACAAGGAATAAATTATATTTATGTTTTTATTGTAGAGGTGTTATTAATTATTCTAAAATATCCTTTAACTCTAATATTTTCTTTAATTGAAAAGCTAGTTGCAGGAGCCGGAAATGAGGATATGCTTAAATTTCTTGAAGATATGGGTAAGACGGGGGAGACTGAGACATTTGAGATAGCTCAAAGAATTGGTGGTGACAACCTACTTATATTTAATATACTTAAGGTTGTTATGTTAATTTTAGGTATTTATTTATTATTTAAAGCTGCTAGTAAAGTTTATTATAAGATGAATAAAAATAAAAATAGAGGATATACTGAGGTTGTTGAAAGTATAGAAAGAGATAGCAATAAAAATGGAAAACTAAAATCTAAGCTAAAAAAGATATTTAGGAAAAAAGGAAGCCCTCGTGAGGAAATAATATATAAGTATGGTGAAGTGGTGGAGGCTGCTGCTAAAAAAGATATTTTTAAGGCCTATATGACTCCAAGTCAATTAAAGCATGTTATCAAGATTAAGGTCAGGTCTGGTAAGGATATCGGAGTTATCACAGAGCTGTACAATGAAGCTAAATTTTCAACTCACAAAATAGAGGTGGATAAACAAAATTCTATGGAAGAAAATGTAAATAATTTAAATAAAACAATGAAATAAGTACAAAAAATATTTCTACAGTATAAGACAAAAGTATTCATTAATTTCTGTAAAATAGGAATTACATGGGAAATGCAACCTGATAAATGTATTTAAACATAGATATAAGAGGCTTTTTGGAAACAAAGTGTAAATTTATAGGGGGAATATAATTATTTCAACCTACAAGAATTTACACTTTATTTTTATTTGCAGTGATACAATTTCAAGTATAGAGAGCAAGGTTATAGCAAATATTGTATAAAATGTGTTATTGCTTAGATGTAACTTAAGAGTATGAACTGCAAAAGTATAAAAAAATTATTGGGGGCGTTAGTATGATAATTGAAACTTTAAAGTGCAATTGTGATTGTGAAGGAGATATTTTAGAATATACTTATAGGTTAATACAAAGAGATTTACATGTAGAAAATCATGGAGAAAATCAGAGTATTAAAGCTTATGGTGTAGAAGTTGAAAGTAAGAGAAAAAATAATGATAAAATTGTACAAGCTTCTAAGGAGGAAGTTAGATATGTAACTCCTTATAAGTATAAAGGCAGTCAATTTCTGCATATGCTAGAAAGAAACATGGTTTCACCAATACACCTAGTTGAAGTAGCTGAAGAGGTAATAGAAGAATTCTATAAGGATTTTGATAAAGAGCTTTATACACAGTTTGATAAAGAGCTTTATACACAGTTTGATAAAGTTACTGTATAAGATAAGAAAGAGGCGAGTTTAAAGTATTAAACACGTCTTTTGGAAATTAAATGTAATAAAAGTAAAAAAGTGCTAAAAGTATATTATTACCTTAAAATTTGTGATAAAATAATTAGTATCATTAAATGGGAAGGGAGGTGCAAGCGTGATATTAGGTGTTGGCGTAGATATAGTTGAGATACGAAGGATAAGAGAAATTTTAGATAAGAATAATGGTTTTTTAGAAAAAATTTTTACAGCTAATGAGATTGAGTACTTAAAGCAAAGAAATCTTAGACCAGAATATGTGGCGGGAAGATTTGCGGCTAAGGAAGCTGTTTCTAAAGCTTTAGGAACGGGCTTTAGAGGTTTTTCCTTTAGAGACATAATCATTGAGAGTTCTACCCTTGGTAAACCTATAGTCACATTAAAAGGAAAAGCAAAGGTCATTGCAAAGAAATCAGGAAATACTAATATTCATCTTAGCATTTCTCATGGAGAAGATAGTGCCATTGCATATGCTGTACTTGAGGAGGTATAACTTTGGAGGGTTCTTTTGAAACATTTAGAAACAATAGATTGAGCTTTATGGGGTTTAGGCATAAGCCTACAGAGGTAGACTTTGGAATGGTAAGAAATACACTTAGAAAAAGGAAGCAAGACTCATACAAAGGAGATTATGGTCAGGTGCTTGTTATTGCTGGTTCCATGGGTTTTGTTGGAGCTGCATATCTTACAACCCAAGCAGCGGTGAGAAGTGGAGCAGGACTCGTTACACTTTGTGTACCAAAAGAGATTCAAGAGATAATGAGTATAAAATTAACAGAAGCTATGACTATTAACTTTGAACAAAGTGATAAAATAGGAAATGTTATGGTGAAAGCCAACTGTATTGCTGTTGGTCCGGGCATGGGAGTGGGGAAATTAACGCTAAATGTGATTAAGAGTACCATTGAAAATGCTGATTGTCCCATAGTAATTGATGCAGATGGAATAAATGTGCTTCAGGAAAAATTAGATATATTAGACCAGAAAAATAATACAATTATACTTACCCCGCACTATGGAGAGATGGCTAGATTAACAGGCTTATCCATAGATGAGATTAAAGAAAACAGGATAGAGATAGCTAGAAACTTTGCCAGTGAACATGATGTAATAATTTTGTTAAAGGATCATAAGACTATAATAACTGATGGAAATTATGTTTATGAAAATACCACAGGAAATAGTTCTATGGCATCAGGCGGGATGGGCGATACTCTAACTGGAATAATTGCCTCATTTATTGCTCAAGGATATGAGCCTTTTGAAGCAGCATACATCAGTGCTTATATCCACGGATACTGTGGAGACAGGTTAGCTGAGAATATGTTTTGTGTTAATGCTACTCATGTAGTGAATGAATTACCATTTGGTATATATGAAATCATTGAAGGAAAGTTATAAATATATTAATATATAGATTTAAATATATAATCATGTAGGTTATTAACTTAGATTACATATAATAAACATATAGTGTATTAAGAGTTTTGGGGGGCATTTATGAAAAAGAAAAATGTTATTACACTTATGGTTATTGTAGGAGTGAGTTTAATTTTAATTTTGGGAGCTTTAGGAATAAAGGCAAGGAATAATAATGTTTCTGATGAATATCATGTAGTAGAGCTTTTAAGTGAGATAAAGGCCTATACTAGTGATGTTACTATAAAGGTAATTAATGATAAGGAGACTAATGTCTATGAAGGCACTCAAAGATATCTAAAAGACGTAGGCTATAGATTAGATTTGAGTGATGATAGAGTTTTTATCTTTAAGGGCGAAGAAATTGAAGTTAAAGATAATGAAAGTACAAGACAATACACTCTTGATAAGAATTTTGATGAAGTATTTAAATATGGATTTATTGGGGAATACATAGGTCTTATATATACTAATGAGGAACTAGAGTTTCAAAAGGAAGTTATTAATAATAAGGAATATTTTGTAATTACAACACTGATTCCTGGAAGTAATAATAATCTTTATGAGGGAAGCATGTATTATGATATTGCTGAATATAGACCAGACAAAATAATTATTTATGACAATAAACATAATGAAAGAGTTATATACAGCTATAAGAATTTTAATTGGACAGATAAGAATAGTGATATGAATATCGATTTTTAGTAGGGATATGAATTATTGGGGACTTAAGAGGTGGAGTAGAATGGTTCACAAGTTGAGAACAACTTGGGCAGAAGTAGATTTAGATGCCTTAGAAAATAATATTAAAGAAGTAAAGAGAGTTTCTAATGGGAAAAGCATAATTGGAGTCATAAAAGCTGATGGCTATGGACATGGAGCTGTAGATATTTATAAAACTCTACTAGAAGGTGGAGCAAATAGATTTGCTGTAGCTGTTATTACAGAAGCCATAGAGCTTAGAAAAGCAGGGGTAGAGGTACCTATAATTATACTTGGTTACACTGCTCATGAATTCTATGAGGAAGTTATTGATTTTAACATAGAACAAACTATATATTCCTACGATGACGCGAAGACTCTTTCAAATGAAGCTATAAAAAGAAATACTAAAGTTAAGATTCATATTGCAGTAGACACTGGTATGAGTAGAATTGGATTTTTAACTTCCCATGAAGAAGCAATGGAAGTAGAAAAAATTTCGAAATTGCCAGGAGTAGAGATTGTAGGCATGTTTACACACTTTGCAGTGTCCGATGAAAAGGATAAGGAATATACCTTTCTTCAAATAGAGAGGTTTAATAACTTTGACGAATATCTTAAGGAACTTGGAGTAGAAATTAATTTTAAACATGTTAGTAATAGTGCTGCCATAATAGAATTGCCTGAAATAAATTATCAAGGTTTAAGAGCTGGAATTATGTTATATGGATATTATCCTTCAAAGGATGTGGATAGAACTACAGTGAGGCTTAAACCTGTAATGAGTTTGAAAGCTAAGATTGTTCATTTGAAAAACTTAGAGGCTGGCAGAAGTATAAGTTATGGAAGGACATTTACAACAGAAAGAGAAAGTAAAATTGCGACTTTAGCAATAGGATATGCAGATGGCTTACCAAGATTACTAACTGGTAAGGGAAGAGTTATAGTAAATGGCTCCTATGCACAAATTGTAGGAAGAGTTTGCATGGATCAATGCATGATAGACGTAACTGATATACATGATGTGAAAGTTGGAGATGAAGTAATATTCATTGGAGAAGACAAAAGTGGAAATAATATAACTGCAGATGACATAGGTGATGCAATTGGGACTATAAGTTACGAGGTTCTTTGCAACATTAGTAAAAGAGTACCAAGAATATATATAAAAAATGGCAAGACAGTTAATATAAGAAATTATGTATAGCAAAAGCCGTAAAATTTGTTGAAAAAAGTAGAAATGGGTACAATTTCTTTGACATAGTAGCAATTAATCAATTATAATTGAAGTGTACATATAGTTGTTATTTAAGTTGGAGGTAATGAAATCCATGTTTAACTCAAAGAATATAGTTCTAAGTTCTCAAAATAGTTTTGAAAGTGGAGTCTATGATGAAGCTTTAAAACAATACCTAAAAAGTAGTAAATTAATTGACCGTTGTGGAATAGAATATAGTAAAGGCGAAATTGGCAATAGCTATATAGAGTGCATGAAGCAAGGTTATTTGGCTATGAGAGAACTAAATTTAGAATTATCAGAGTACGGCTTTGAAAGTTATATTGATGATTTAAATGAATATGAAGCTAGCCTTTAGGAGAGTGAATGCCTAATGACAACTATTATAAAGAGAGGCGATATTTTCTATGCGGACTTGAGTCCAGTAGTTGGGTCAGAGCAAGGCGGTATAAGACCAGTTATCATTATTCAAAATGATGTTGGTAATAGATATAGCCCAACAGTGATTGTATCAGCTATAACCTCTCAAATTAATAAGGCAAAACTTCCCACACATGTGGAGATTTCCTCAGAGGAATATGGATTAAATAAGGATTCAGTAGTTTTGCTAGAACAGGTTAGAACTTTAGATAAAAGAAGACTAAAAGAGAAGATAGGTCATATGACAGATGAAGATATGGTAAAAGTTGACATAGCTCTAAGAATTAGTCTGGATTTGAAAGCATAAGTATATATTTTATGGAAGGTAACCAGGTTATCTTCCATTTTTTTATGCTATAAATTACATGAAGTAATAAAGATAAATTTTTGTCTGCATAAATTCTCCTATTGAGAATATACATAATATGAAGAATTTTATGGAGGAATTTATGGGGCGTATGATGGATGGGTGTAATAAATGTTTAACTACTGATGATGGCGTTAAAATATCGGATAATAGCAATTCGCTAACAGTAGGGGATCGAGGCCCGGTATTACTTCAAGATATGCAGCTTATAGAGAAACTTGCTAGATTTAACAGAGAAAGAATTCCTGAAAGAGTTGTACACGCCAAGGGAGCAGGAGCAAAGGGGTATTTTGTGTTATATAATTCTATGAAGGAATATACAATGGCTAAATTTCTTCAGAATAAAGATTGCAAAACTCCTGTAATGGTTAGGTTTTCTACTGTTATTGGGGCAAGAGGCTCGGCGGATACGGCTAGGGACCCTAGAGGATTTGCAGTGAAGTTCTACACTGAAGACGGGAATTATGACCTTGTTGGAAATAATTTACCTGTTTTTTTTATAAGGGATTCTATTAAATTTCCTGATTTAATTCATGCTTTTAAGCCTTCACCAGATACAAATCTTCAAGAGAAAAATAGATTTTGGGACTTTGTAGCTAATAGCCCAGAAGCGCTTCATATGATTACATGGGTTTTCTCAGATAGAGGAACTGTTAGAAGCTACAGAACTATGGAAGGTTTTGGTGTGAATACTTATGTTTGGGTTAATGACAAGGGAGAAAGAAGGTTTGTAAAATTTCACTGGAAGCCATTAGCGGGGAATAAAACTATTGATAGAGAAGAAGCTGAACTTTTAGCTGGAATCGATCCAGATGTATCAACAAAGGATTTATATACTACCTTAGAAAAGGGGAAAATCATTGAATATGAATTATTTGTTCAATTAATGGACATAGAAGACAAATTTAGCTGTGACTTTGATCCGTTAGATGCTACAAAAACTTGGGCAGAGGATGTATATCCATTAATGAAGGTTGGTAAGATGGTTATAGACAAAGCTCCTGAAAACTTTTTTGCAGAGGTAGAGCAAGTAGCATTTTGTCCAGGGAACTTAATTCCAGGTGTAGAGGCTTCTGATGATAAGCTTCTTCAAGGAAGATTATTTGCTTATAATGACACTCAAAGATACAGGATTGGAGTAAATTTTAAAGAACTACCTGTAAATAGACCACATGCAGGAGTAAATAATAATAATCAAGATGGACATATGGAATATATATTTAATAAAGGTGAAGTTAATTATAAGCCAAATTCACTAAATGATGATCATCCTTTAGAGTGTGGAAAAGAGCCTAAGATAAAAGTTAGAGTTCAAGGGGATATCGAGAGGAAGAAGATTCCTTTAGCAGATGATTATAAACAAGCTGGTGAGAGATATAGAACTTTAGGTAAGATTGAGCAAGACCATCTAGTAGATAATATAGTGGTTGATATGAAAAAGGTTAATATAGATATTCAGAGGAAGATGGTTGAGCTTTTCATGAAGTGCGATGAAGAATTTGGGAATAGAGTTAAATGTGGTTTAAATTTATAGATATATAGTAATTAATATAAAAAGGATAAATGTAACAATAGGTGCCATTTGAGATTCACTTGTATAGCGAATCTCAAATGGTACTTTTAAGTTGTGTACATTATAAAGTTGTTAATGGATATATATGAGTAATAAATATTTGAATATGAGTAAAAATAAACTTGATTTATTGAGGTTTTATGTATTTGTACATGCTATTTAATAAGAAAAACCATATGCTTGAGAAAATTTAATCCAAAATAGTTGAGAATATATGAAAAATTGATATAATGGGTGTAGAAGTAAGTCTGGAGGGATAAGTAATGGAAAAATCATTAGCATCATTAGAACAGATAACCAAAACTCTTAGAAGTGATATTGTAAAAATGGTAACAGAATCTGCATCTGGTCACCCAGGTGGATCATTATCAGCAGTAGAGATTATGACAACACTATATTTTAATGAAATGAATGTAGATATAAATAATCCTAAGGATCCAAATAGAGATAGATTTGTATTATCAAAAGGGCACGCAGCGCCTGTATTATATGCGGCACTTGCAGAAAAAGGTTTCTTCAACAAAGAAGAACTTATGAAATTAAGAAAATTAGGAGCAATGCTTCAAGGTCACCCTAATATGACATATATTCCAGGAGTAGATATGTCAACTGGTTCTCTAGGTCAAGGTATTTCAGCAGCAGTTGGAATGGCTATATCAGGAAAATTAGATGGAAGTACATACAGAGTATTTACTTTACTAGGCGATGGGGAATTAGAAGAAGGTCAAGTATGGGAAGCTGCAATGTGCGCTGCTCATTATAAATTAGATAATTTAACTGCATTTGTAGATTTTAATGGTCTTCAAATTGATGGAGATATAGAAAAGGTTATGAATCCAAATCCAATAGCTGATAAGTTCGTAGCTTTCGGATGGAATGTTATCTTTGTTAAAAATGGTAACGACTTAACAGAAATAAAAGAAGCTATTGAAGCTGGTAAAAAAGTTAAGGATAAACCTACAATGATAGTTTGCAAAACTGTTAAAGGAAAAGGCGTATCTTTCATGGAAAACCAAGCTGGATGGCATGGATCAGCTCCAAGCAAAGAACAATGTGATCTTGCACTAAGAGAGATTGGGGGAGAAGAATAATGAAGAAAATTGCTACTAGAGAAGCTTATGGAAAAGCATTAGCTAGATTAGGTCAAGAAAATGAAAATATAGTTGTACTTGATGCAGATTTATCTAAATCTACAAAGACAGCAGATTTTAAGGCTGTTTGCCCAGATAGATTTATAAACATGGGAATAGCAGAAGGAAACATGATGACTGTAGCAGCAGGTATGGCTACTTGTGGTAAAATACCATTTGCTTCAACTTTTGCAATCTTTGCTGCTGGAAGGGCATATGAGCAAATTAGAAACTCAATCTGTTATCCAAAGCTAAATGTTAAAGTTTGTGCTACTCATGCAGGAATAACTGTAGGAGAAGACGGAGCATCTCACCAATCTGTAGAAGATATGTCTTTAATGAGAGGTATTCCAAACATGGTAGTTATAAGTCCAAGTGACGCAGTAGAAACTGAAGCTGCAATCGAAGCTATCATTAAATATAATGGACCTTGTTATGTAAGATTAGGAAGAAGTGGAGTTTCTGTTATCAATGATAACGAAGATTACAAATTCGAAATTGGTAAAGGTGTTACTTTAAGAGAAGGTAAAGAAGTTACAATAATTGCAACTGGAGTTATGGTAGAAGCTGCTTTAGAAGCCTTTAATATCCTTGCAGAAGAAGGAATAAAGGTTAGAGTTATCAACATGCACACTATTAAACCAATAGATGAGTCTGTAATAATTTCTGCAGCTAGAGAAACTGGTGTTATAATAACAGCAGAAGAGCACAGCATAATCGGAGGACTTGGTTCTGCAGTAGCTGAAGTAGTTACTAGCAACTGTCCAGTTCCAGTTTTAAGAGTTGGAATTAAAGATGTATTCGGAGAAAGTGGTAAGCCAGCAGAATTACTTAAGGCTTATGGACTAACTTCAGAAGATATTGTTAAAGCTGTTAAGAATGGAATAAACATGAAATAATTTTAAAACTTTAAGTTTGTTTTGGGGGAACTTGACTTATGATATTAGTCAGGTTTCCTCTTTTTTATAATAACAATAAATTAGTGTATAAAGAGTTAAAAAGGCCAATTGGAAGGCTTTATATAGTGATTTTTTAGACAAGCTATGGTATAATCTATAAAATAACGAGACAATATGAGGTTTATGACTTTTTAGATGGGGGCAATTTGTATGAATAAAAAGATTGAAGCCTGTGTCCATGATGTATTGTATTGCCTTAAGCTATCTTTAAAAATAGCATTGATACCAATAATATTAGGCGTAGTAATCACTCTTGGATATTTGCTTATAAAGGGAGAGTCAATTGAATTTTTAAGGATTATTGTAGGGGTTAGAAATATAGGAATTATATTCTCCTGTGCAGGATTATTCATATGTGCTTTAGGTTTTTTACAGCCGCTTAAGCTTTTGAGACCTTTAAGCTACAATAGTTCATGGGAAAAGTATTTCAAGAAGTTTGGCTTAGTTGGAGCTATGTTTTGTATCTCAGGTTTTATGGCAAGCTATTTCTTGATATTAGACGTGCTGATTTATTACTGGGTTTACTAAAGTAGTAAGATACCGTAATAGTAAATGAAAAATTATACGGTTATTTGTATTAGAATACTAGTTATTCTGTAAAATTAATTTGTATTTAGGATTTTTATGTTATAATATACTTTGAAAAGTAAAATTGAGGAGAGTTAATGAAATGATAGATTTTAAGAATGTTACTAAGGTTTATAATAACAACGTATTAGCATTATCAAACTTAAATGTGCATATTGACCAAGGAGAGTTTGTTTTCTTAGTTGGACCAAGTGGCGCTGGAAAATCTACTTTTATAAAAATGCTATTAAAAGAAGTAGATCCTACTGCAGGTTCAGTTGTAGTTGCAGGTTCAGATTTAACACAGTTAGCAAGCAAGGAAATACCTTATTACAGAAGAAAAATAGGGGTAGTTTTCCAAGATTTTAGATTAATACAAACCTTAAACGTATTTGAAAATGTTGCTTTTGCACTTAGAGTAACTGGTGCAGGAGAAAGAGATATACAGAAAAAAGTACCAGCAGTGTTATCACTAGTTGGATTATCTAAAAAGAGAGACGCATTTCCAAATGAACTTTCAGGTGGAGAACAGCAGAGAGTATCTATAGCTAGAGCTATAGTAAATAGTCCATCTCTTTTAATCGCTGACGAGCCTACAGGAAATCTTGACCCGGAAACTGCTTTAGAAATTATGGAAATATTAAATGATGTAAGCAGAGCAGGAACAACAATTGTAATGGCTACTCACGCAAGAGATATAGTTGACTTGATGAAGAAGAGAGTTATAGCTATTGAGAAGGGTATTATTGCAAGAGATGAAGAAAGGGGTATGTACGGATATGAAATTTGATTCGATGAAGTATTCATTAAAGGATGCTGTTAAAAGCATTGTTAGAAATAAAACGTTAAGTATAGCATCTATAGCTACAGTGGCAGCGACACTTTTCATATTAGGAGCTATAACATTAGGAGTTGCAAACGTAGATAAAGCAGTAACACAACTAGGTTCAATGGTTGAAGTTACAGTGTATTTAAAAAATGATATAACTGAGGCTCAGCAAAGTGCTATTGAAGATAAGATAAAGGCTGTAGAAGGCATTAATACTATTACTTTTGAGAGTAAAGAGGAAGCTTTAAATAATATAAAAGGCCAATTAAATGATACTACAGGTGAATTAACAGCAGGATTTGAAGAGGACAACCCATTCCCATCTTCATTCACTGTAAATGTTAGTAAACCAGAAATTATCGATAAGGTGGTTTCTTCTATAGAAGGCATGGATGGAATTGATGAAATAAAAGACGCTAGAAGTCTTATTGAAAATATATCTAAATTTACTGATTCTATTAAATTAGCAGCGATAGTAGGATTCGTGATATTTATTTTAATCTCCCTTTTCTTAATAGGAAATACTATAAAGATTACAGTATTCACAAGAAAAAGAGAAATAGGAATAATGAAGTATGTAGGAGCTACTGATTGGTTTATCAGATGGCCTCTAATAATAGAAGGTATAATTCTAGGTATTGTAGGAGCTATCATATCAGTTATGATTTTAGCATTAGGATACTTCGTACTTACAAGCAGATTAGACTTAGATTTATTTGGATTTACTCTGATAGGAATATCATATGTATGGAAGGTTGTTGTTTGGGAATTACTAGCTTGCGGACTATTTATCGGTGCCGTTGGAAGTATACTCTCAATGAGAAAATTCTTAAAAGTTTAATTTATAATAACCCTAAGACTAAGGAATTTACTTTCTTAGTCTTATTTCTTAGTCTTATTTTTATATATGTATATAATTAATATTTTATACATAAAACTTAAAATATAA
>DALZNT010000029.1:0-31492 GCA_032005505.1 Clostridium sp.
AATTTCTTAGGAGGCAACTCTAGAAAGCCACCAAATAAATAATCAAAGGACTCAGGAACAAATTTTACAAATCCTGCTCCAGGAAAAAAGGTTAATTCGCCAAAATATACTTGACCATTTGCTTCATATAAATCTATTCTCACATAAGGTATATCCTTAGATAATTCTTCTGCAATCTCAATCATTTTATTGAAATTCTTTGGCTTAGGCACTAAAATCCCACTATTTCGAAAATCTATCACTCCAGATATATATTTCCAGTCCATATCGTAATAATCAATTGCTAACCCCTCTGTGGACTCTCTCTGTGAGCATATATAGGTACCCGTTGCCTTACCGTTAAAGCACTCTATTTTATAATCCTTAAGGTCTCTGCTTTCTTCATCAACCATATATTTTTCACATACAATTCTTGGCTTTACATTCTTATAGCACCATTCCCTGTGAAGCCAGTAATATCTTCGTTTAAGCCATTTATTAACTTCCTTTTTCAGCTTCTCATGGTCTATTTTTGATTTGTCCTTGCATATATAAATATTCCCTGAAGTATGGTTTGGCTTCAAAACAAATTCCTCAGGAAGGCTGCTAAAATCAATTTCATCATAGCTGTCATATACACCTAAAAGTGGAATCAGATATTCTTCTCCAATTGCATTTTTAATATATTCTCTCACTTGATACTTATCTACTAAATTAGTATATAGGTGATTCCTATTATATAACTTTAACCACTGCATCTTTTCATTAAGGGTTTGTGGACTATTTAAATCCACTGTTTTACCAATACATAAAAAATATTTTATTTTAATATATAGCTTATCTGGAATAAACCTAAATATTTTGCGGTTAAGCAGATAAATAAGAGCTAACCTTGGATTTTTTAGTGCTTTTACAATCCTTTTCATTCCCACTACCTCCTTTCTATGCACTAGAATCAGAAAGTTTGCTAAATCTAATAATGCAACTGGCTAAAACTATTAAAATACTAAAATGCTTTGAATCATAATAAATCAATGAAGATGATAAAAAAATGTAAGAAATAATTATTGAAATAAAAACATAACAATGAATTTTATATTTAGTTTTTTTAGCACTATAAAACAACCCTTTTAAAACAACTATATGGGTTAAATAATAAGCAAAAACTCCAATGAGCCCTGTATCCACCATAAGTTCAACAAAGTTATTATGAGAATATGTCCAGTTACCAAAAGCTTTTCCAAACAAAATCCTATAATTATCTATGCCATAGCCAATTAGAGGTTTATTTTCAAACATTTGAAATCCATAATTAATCATAACAGCTCTCTCATGAATAGATCCCTCTCTTGTACCTTTTCCTATTATAAAATTCAACATGCTTTCCATTCTTTCACCAAGTATTTCATAAAAAATAGGTACTTTAAAAATTAAATAAAAAAGAACTCCTATTGCCGCAATAGAAATAACTATAAACTTTAATTTACTTTTAAGACTTCCTCTATATCTAAAATATAAAATCAATACAATATTAAAAGCTATAAATATTATTGCTTTTCTTGATCCAGTTAAAAATACTGTAACTATCATAATTGCTAAAAATAATGAATATCTATACTTTCTTTCACTTAAAATTATATAAAAACAAAGTATAGCTCCTATGGCAATCCCCATACCTACTGAGTTTACATTCCCATATTCACTTCCAAATCTAGTTAAATTCGAAAAATCAGAACTTATTAATATATCTATACTTACAATAATCCCAGAATAAATAAAAGCAAGTATAACCCTACGTAACTTTTTATATGAATCTATATAATTTATTAAAGATAACATTAATAAAAAAATTAACGTCAGAGTTTTAATTTTGGATATAGCAATCTCTGGATCAATTGCAATAAAGTACGAAAATGCACATATTATAATAAATATTAACTGAAATATTAATAGCTTATTTATTACAAGCTTTCTTTTAGTTATTATAAATTTCATCCATATAAGTGTCATAAGCAATAAGGCTAATATATTGCAATAAATTGTTTTATCCGTTATATCATTATATAAATATAGACTTAATATATATAAAAACATTATTAAATCAATAGGACTATTTAAAGATATACTTTTCATAACTTATCCTCATTCAATATTTTTTACGATTTGTTCCATATAACTTTCCCACCTCTTAAAAATCTTCTCTGTCTTAAATTCTTTAGAAGCTATCTTTGCATTATTTCCTAAAGACTCAGCAAGAGAAGGATTCCTTAATATAGTATGCATTCCAATAGCCATATCTTCTAGATTATTTGGCTCTACTAAAATCCCATTTTTTTCATGCTCAATTAGCATTCTTGGGCCTCCACAAGGGCAATCAGTTGAAATAATAGCTAGTCCTAAAGTCATTGCTTCCATAACTACATTAGGTAACCCCTCATAATTCGATGAAAGCACAAAAACTTTAGCATCTTTAATTTTCTCTTGAATCACACTACTCTCTCCCATAAAAAAGACTCTTTCTTCAATATTAAGTGTTTTAGTCAATTCCTTAAGTTTTTCTTTTCTTGACCCATCTCCAAATATAACTAAATTCTCATTAGGAAATTCCTTAGCAATTAATGAAAATGCTTCAATTAATAACTCATGATTTTTTTGTTCTTCTAATCGTCCAACCATCACAATATTTCTTCTTTCTCCCTGATAGTCAACTTTATAAAATTTCTCACTTACATAATTGGTTATTATCTTTGACTTCTTTTGTACTATTTTTGAAAACCATTTTTTAGCATCCTCAGTTTGAAAAACACAACCAGAAGCTAAAGGGTAGAGAATTTTAGCTGCAAGTCTATATAACCAATTGGGATACTCCTGATTAGGATCATTTCTAATTGAAATTAAAGTCTTTATCTTCAAAAATCTCGTTGCAATAATAGTTCTAAAATTTGCTTGTGCCATGAAAGATACAACAATATCTGGTTTTTCTTCTTTGCATATGTCTCTTAATTTCATAGTTCTAGTTAAATTCTTTTTAATAAATGATTGCTTAGATTCTTTATCTTCTAAAGTTAATCGTTTTACTTTACTATTTATCTCATATTCCTGCTCTTTACAATATGATGTTACCAATACAACCTCATGGTCTCTCTTTGAAAATTCATTAGCAAGGTTAACTAAAACTCTTTCTGCTCCACCATAATCTATTAAATTTATATAAAATAAAATCTTCATATTTAATCTCCATTAATTTAGAAATAGTTTTTAATAGTCATCATCTCCATATACTGTTATCCAAAATTAAAAATTATTAGTATCTTTGGTAGCAATACTCTCATAAAATGCTGTTAGTTCTTCTATGGAATCTCTTACATCAAATCTATTTTTAATAATATAATCATTTGACTTAGCTCTATCAATTTCTTTTGCTGAAATAATATTATCTGCCCATACCTTAGTCGTCTCTTCCAAGGAAATTGACTGTATATATGGAGTTATATTTACTTCATCGGTTATTTTATCTGAGATAGCACATCTCAACCCAGATGCCTGTGCTTCAATGACTGTTACTGGAACGCCTTCCCATAAGGATGGAAATAGGAAAAAATCCATGGACTGCATATAGTCATTAACATTTGAAATTACTCCTGTTAATATAACTTTATCTTCTATACCTAATTTATTTATTTTGTTTTCTATATCCTTTCTTAATTCTCCATCCCCCACAAGCAGCAGTATTGAATTTTTATTTTCTTTCTGAATTTCATAAAAGATATCAAGCAAAAATATATGATTTTTAGGATATGTGAAACTTCCAACATGACCTACTACAAATTTGCCTTCAACCCCTATTTTTTTTCTTACTTCATTTCTTATTGATTCATTAAAAATATATTTTTCAGTCTCTATAGCATTTTTAATTACCTTATAATTATCTTTTTCAAGTACATCATTACCAAATAACCACTTCCCTGACTGATTTGAGCAGGCAAATAAATAATCAGCTGTATATCTAATAGGAATTTGCATAATGTTTTTTACAAGTCTCTCAAGTTTATTACCTCGTGATGCTGTACTATGACTATGGGCTATGGTTTTTATTCCGTGTTTTTTAGCAATATTTATATAAATCGCTGCAGTGCTTCTCATATGACCATGTACTATTTTATACTCATGATGGTCATTAAAAAAATCTTTCCATGCCTTCTTATATTCAAAATGATTTAAACCAGTATATTGAGGAACATTGTAAACTTTCCCACCCAGCTTAATTATTTCGTCATTATAATCACACTTTTCCTTGGTATGAATAATAAAATCAAACTGTATTTTTGAAGTATCGATATTACGATATATATTCATTATCATTGTTTCAGCTCCACCTCGGTTTAGAGCTCCAAAAACGTGTAATATTCTAATAGGTCTTTCCATATGATTTTCCTCTTAATTTATTTCTTATTTTTCTAAATGAGAAATATAACTTTCTCAAACTCCTGTCATAGATACTAAATTTCCTATTATATAATTTTAAATCTTTAAAGCTAATAAACTTATGCCTGTATTTTTTAATAAAACTCTCAAGTCTTTTAACTTCTTCCTCACTTATATTGTTTGGATGGTAACAGAATGTAGTAACTTTAAATGGTAACCATTTAACATGACCAGATTGCTGTGGTATAAAATAAAATTCTCCCTCTTTATAAATGTCACTTGCCACTGTATCATTGATTATTCTTATATCACTTTCTGTTTTTAGAGCTTTAATTGTATTCATATCAAAGGTGTGAGAAGGAGGAAAAAAAATTTGTGCTTCTAATCCATTTCTGTTAAGAATTTTAATTCCATTAGAAATTTTTATTTTTTGTTCTTCTAAAGGGATTCCAGCAAATTCTGATCTATAATTTACTGGATTAATTCCCCCACTATTAGAGGAATATACATGGTTAAATCCATGTAATGCAATTTCCCAACCTTTTACTTGCCACCCTCTTGCCTTATCCCAAAATTCAAAATTCCTTGCATACTTTTCTACAAAAGCTTTGTCTTCATTATTAGGTATAATGCCAACTATAGGCTTAATATCATACTTATCTAGTAAATTCTCAATGGCATTCCATTTCTCAATATCCATATATTCTGAAGCATCATCCAATCTTAATAGATACATAAGTCATCCTCTTTTCACTTTTAAGAGTTTCAAAGCTAATTTACCAATTAAGCTTTTACCTATAATAATATTGTAATAATACACTTCTTTACCTCCGAAGCCTTTTTTAAAAACATCTACTCCATTGGTGTTCTCTTTGCTATTTATTCCACCCCAGTCAAATACTTGGAATTTATTATTGTGAAAATATTGAATATCATTCCAATGTAAATATTTATTACATCTCCCTATCATACTACTATCCAATCCCTGGAGCCTAAAGTTAGATACACTGTAAAGTAACCGTGCAACTTTGTCATTACATACATATATATGTTGTGCATAGCTATCTTCACCTTTATAAGCCTTAGTGAGTATAATATTTTCATTTTCAACATACTGTGCCATAGCAGCTTCATTATAAACATTTTTAATTCCCTTGAGCTTAATAAATTCCTCATATTCTTTTTTAAATGAATCTAATAAATAAGGATTATCCTTTAAAGCCATGGAATCATACTGGATAGTCTCAAATTTCTCATCTTTTGCTTTATTTATATGTCTTTTATAGGTTCTGTTAAATTGCTTGAAAATTTCATCTAGTGGTAGAGTTAAATCTGTTTGTAAGGAAATTTGTTTTGTAGCTAAGGCATTATTATACTTATCACTATAGCTTCCATGAATAAAAATAAAATCTGATTTACTTGTATCTACAACACCTTCTATATCATCGCAAAACCAAATAGCATTTATTTTAATCCCCCTTTTTTTATATGTCACATTAATCATTTGATCCCCCTCCTCTATTCCTTATTGATTTAATTACTCTCCCCCTGCAACCTTTAAATATATATCTTTTATCTTTTCTAAAACCTTATTCTCATCAAACTCTTTGTATGCCATATTTTTAGCAGTCTTTGAAAACCTCTCATAAATTATCCTATTCTCTATTAGTTCTTTTATTTTAATTGCAAATTCTTCATAATCATCTAGCTTAACCAAATATCCTGTAACATCATTTACTACTACCTCATTGGTTCCTACTACATCTGTTGCTACACATGGCTTTCCCAAGAACATAGACTCAATTAAAGCCCTTGGTCTCCCCTCCTTAATTGAAGTTAAAACAGAAATATCACTATTATAAATTTCGTTTATAACATCTTTTCTATCTAAGGCGCCTGTTAATGTAACATTATTCTCCAAGGAATTTTCTTTTATATATTTCATTAACTGCGTCATATCACCTTCTCCAATTAATTTAGCTTCAAAATTGCAAATATTATATTTTCCCTTCAATACTTCTAATGATTTTAGCAGCATTATATGATTCTTTATTGGCTCTAGTCTTGCTACACAAACAATTCTAATTTCGTCATGTACCTCAGGAATTAATTTTATCTCTTCCAGCTCCTTTAGATTTACTCCATTTCCTATATATATAAGTTCATTCTTTTTACCCATACCATATTTTTTAGATAGGTTTAATTCATATTTATTTTGAAACAGTAATATATCTGTCATTTTCCCAAGTATCTTCTCAATTAAAAAAAATATATATCTTTTAATTCCCTTTAAGCCTGTAAAAAAAAAATCCATGTACTTGATGAATCATAGTTATTTTCTTTCCATATTTCTTATTAACACGCTTTACCGCAATTCTTGCTAGTGCACCTGTTTTAGAGTTATGGGAATGAACTATTTGAGGATTATTCTCTACTAATATTCTCTCAAGCTCAATAATTTCACGCCAAATACCCCTTATTCCTAATTCTCTATGGACATTATAAGTAATACACTTTACTCCATCATTAATCATCTTTCTCTGCCATAGTCCCTCAGGGCAAAGTATGACATTTTCAAATCGCATGTCTGAATCTATTTTTTTTACTCTAGTCTTTAACAATCTATATGCACCTTGATCTGTAGATGCTATATCTATTATCCTTATTTTATTCATTTGCCTCACCTTACCTTCGGATATTGTGATAATACTTGTATCAAGTACCTATATTAAATATATGTATACCTACATACTTTCGTTACAATTAACATCTAGCAAATAAAAAAGCTCCACTTAAAAAATATTTAAGGAAGTATAACTAAAAAACTTATACTTCCTTAAATATTTTCTTTATAGAGCTCTAGTTAATTATAATTTTCATATTAGTAATAATTAGTTTTCTTAACTTTTAATCCGTTAAATACAGTTCCTACTATATTTCCATTTACTTTTTCAATTAAGTTTAAAATGTTATGCACTGAGTCCTTCTTTGTTTTTTCTGCTCTAACCACGAGTATGGTTCCATCTGCCTTAGTTGATAAAATCTGAGCATCTGTAACAGCCTGTACTGGTGGTGTATCTAAAATAACGTAATCGAAGTCCTCCTTCAATTTTTCTAAAAGTTCTACCATTGAATTAGATCCCAGCATTTCTGCTGGATTTGGCGGGATTTTTCCTGAAGTCATGATTGTCAGATTATTATTATATTGATGTAATACAGATGAAATATCCATATCCTTAACGATTAGTTCTGAAAGGCCAACTTTATTAGATAATCCAAAGACTTTATGAATTGAAGGCCTTCTTAAATCACAATCCATTAATATTACCTTCTTTTCCTCTTCTGCTAGACATAGAGCTAAATTTCCTGATATAGTTGTCTTTCCATCCCCTTGCTCTGAACTAGTTATAACTATAACTTTTAATTTACTATCAAATGATGAATATTTAATGTTAGTTCTAAGAGTTCTATAGCTTTCAGCTGCTATTGATTGTGGTAAAGTTTCTACTACATATGCATTTATTTTTTCTCCATCTACTATTGGAATATTCCCTATCACAGGAATTTCCAAATCCTGTTCTAGCTGATTTTCATATTTATAGGTGTTGTTCATAAGCTCTAGTAGGAATGATAGTGCAACACTAATCATTATGCCTAAAAAAGAAGCTAAGACAACATTCATCTTTGTATTGGGACTCACTGGATTTTCAGGAATAATTACATCTTCAATCACTCTTACACTGCCATTAGAGACAAGGATAGTTGATATATTAATAAATTCTTCCGTTATAGCTTGAATTATATCCCTTGCCTCAACTGGATCTCCATGCCTAAACTTAATTTCAATTATCTGTGTACCTGGAATATTTATAACAGTGAGTTCCTCTAATAGCTGATTAGCAGTTAAATTTATATCAACCTTATCTAAAGATTTCTCTATTAAATCCTTAGTCTTAATAATCTCTATATAAGTTTTCATTAACTGCTGATACATTTCAACATCATTTTCGCTATATTCCTGCTCATCGCCCTCCTTCTTACCAATAAATATCTTAGTACCTGCTTCATACTGTGGTTTCATAACAAAAAAACTAATAAATCCTGATAAAACTGTAACACACAGGGTAATGATAAAAATCATCTTCCAATACACTTTTAATATATCTAATATCTCCCTTATACTAATTACCTGTTCATCCACACTCCTTCTCCCCCACATCACACTTTATTCTTTAAATCCTAGCCCTTATCTATACATATTCTCATAATATTTCTGATATTCCCCCGAAGTTACGTTATTTACCCAATTCTCATTATTTAAATACCACTCTATTGTTTTTTTAATCCCTATTTCAAATTCTGTCTCAGGATACCAACCTAATTCTTCTTTTATCTTAGTTGGGTCAATTCCATATCTTTTATCGTGGCCTTTTCGATCTTTAACATACTTAATTAACTCTTCTGAAACCTCTCCATCAACGTTTTCATGTAAATAAGATATAATTGTTTTAACTATTGTGATGTTAGCTTTTTCATTATGTCCACCAATGTTGTAAACTTCACCAATTTTTCCATTGTTAATAACCAAATCAATTGCTTTTACATGATCCTCAACAAATAACCAATCCCTAATATTCATACCATCTCCATATATAGGTAAGTCCTTATGGCATAAGCAATTATTAATTAAAAGTGGTATTAGCTTCTCTGGAAATTGGAATGGTCCATAGTTATTTGAGCATCTAGTAATATTTATAGGCATCTTAAAGGTATGGTGATACGCCATAACCATTAAGTCTGCTCCTGCTTTACTTGCTGAGTATGGACTATGAGGATCTAGTGGTGTAGTCTCTAAAAAATATCCATTTTCTCCAAGTGAGCCATATACTTCATCTGTTGATACATGAAGAAATTTAACTCCTTCCCTCCAGCTTCCATCATCATATTCCCATAAATCCCTTGCACAATTTAATAGATTAACAGTTCCCATAATGTTAGTTTTAGCAAACACCTCTGGCTCTTTTATACTTCTATCCACATGTGATTCTGCTGCAAAATGAACTATAAAATCAATTCTATACTTTTTAAATATTTCAGAAACTACCTCCCTATCACATATATCACCGTGGATAAATAAATACCTTTCATCATTCTCTACAGACTTTAAATTTTCTAGATTTCCTGCATAGGTAAGCTTATCTAGGTTAATTATTCTAATTTCATTATATTTATTTAACATATATAATATAAAGTTTGAGCCTATAAACCCTGCTCCCCCTGTTACTAAATAAGTCTTCACAAGTTATTCCTCCCATTTTCTTGTCATCCTAGAAATTGTAATATACTACATTATATCTTTATATCTTTTTCTCAATTTCATTTATTATATCAATTAGATATTTACCATAACCTGTTTTTATTAGTGGTTTTGCTAAATTAATAACTTGTTCAGTTGAAATCCACCCTCTTCTATATGCAATTTCTTCTAGGCATGCTATATAGGTTCCTTGAGTATTTTGAACAACTTCGACAAAATTAGCAGCTTGAAGTAGAGAACTATGAATTCCTGTGTCAAGCCAAGCCATTCCCCTGCCGAATATCTCTATCTTCAGCTTATTTTCCATCATATATATCCTATTTAAATCAGTTATTTCAAGCTCACCTCTTTGGGAAGGTTTTAATTCCTTAGCTTTTTTTATTACAGTATTATCATAAAAATATAATCCTGGGACTGCATATTTAGACTTTGGATGTTCAGGTTTTTCCTCTAATGATATAACCTTACCATTTTCATCAAATTCAGCCACTCCAAATGCTTTGGGGTCATGAACATACTGTCCAAATATTAGGGCACCTTCTTTTAATTTTGCTGCATTTTCCAAATATTCAACTAATCCTTGTCCATAAAATATATTATCCCCTAAAATCATTGCCACATTTTCCTTACCAATAAACTCTTCACCAATTATAAATGCATCTGGCAATCCCTTTGGAGTTTTTTGAACTGAATATTCTATATCTAGTCCTATTTGACTCCCGTCGCCAAATAAATCCTTAAAACTACTTAAATCTCGTTCAGTAGATATTATAAGGATTTCTCTTATACCTGCTAACATTAGTACTGACATAGAATAATATATCATTGGCTTGTCATATATTGGTATCATCTGCTTTGATATTACCTTTGTAGCCGGATACAATCTAGTTCCCGATCCTCCTGCTAAAATTATTCCTTTCATAAAACCTCCTAAAATATTAATGTAATCTATTTGTTCAACTCAATAATTTCCTTTATTGTATCCACTATCATATCAACCTCTTCTATTTCTAAATCACCATAAATAGGCATAGTCAAGACTCTTTCAGATAAATACCCAGCATTTATTAAATCACTATCTTTATATTTGCCTTTATAGCAATCAAAATCAGTAATTAGAGGATAAAAATATTTTCTCGTAAAAATATTATAATCTTTTAGTTTTATATAAAGCTCATTTCTATCAATACCAGCGATTTTTTCATCAACTATTATAGGAAAATATGCATAATTATGCTTTATATTCACCTTGTCATTCATAAATGATATGCCCGGTATTTTCATTAGTCCATCTCTGTAAGTTTCTGCAACCTGCTTTCTTTTTTCAATTTGCTCATCAATATAATTTAAATTAACTAATCCCATTGCTGCTTGAAATTCATTCATTTTTGCGTTAAGTCCTATAACTTCAACTTCTTCTTGTGAAGCAATGCCGAAGTTCTTATACATGTTAAGCCTTGACGTAAGTTCTTTATTCTTATATGTCAACACTCCACCTTCTATGGAATTGTATACCTTAGTTGCGTGAAGGGAAAACATTGAAATATCTCCGAAGCTGCCTATACCTCTTCCATCTATTTCTACTCCAAACACATGAGCTGCATCATATATAACCTTCAAATTATATTTCTCAGCAATTCTTTCTATAGCTTTAACATTGCAAGGATATCCAAATACATGGACTGGTATTATAGCTGAAGTTTTCTCTGTAATAAGGTCCTCTATTTTATTTGTATCTATTGTAAAATCATCCATATTTACATCACAGAATACAGGGGTTAAATCATTAGACACAATAGCATGAGTTGTAGACGCAAAGGTAAATGGTGTTGTGATTACTTCCCCTGTTAATCCTAAAGATTTTATTGCAATATCTAAAGCTAAATGTCCATTTGTAAATAGTGTGCTTTTTTCAACCTTAAGATAATAAGCTATTTTTTCTTCTAACTCCTTATGCAAGGGGCCATTATTGGTTAACCAATTAGTTTCCCATATGCTTTTTATTTTACTTATATATTCTTCATAAGGTGGTAAGAATGGTTTCGTTACCTGTATAGAATCTATTCCTTTTTTCATACTTTCACCTATTCTTTTTCAATATTACATATTATTAGCCTCATTCCATGACTAATAAATCCCCTTAGCTTTAATAATATACTTTTACATTAATTGATTTTCTCATATTATATTTTTTTTAATGCAGTCTTTAGCATTCCGTATATTGTGTTAAATTCCTCTTTGCATATTATTCTGCTAATTCCTAAATACACTGAAGTTCCCACGAAAACTTGTACAATAATTTTTAACCCATTATTATCTGGTAATATTATCCCAATTCCATAGGTTATAACGCCCATTATAATCACGGATATAAATATAGGTATGATATCCTTTAGCTGCTCCTTTGCTGAATAAGAAATAAATTCTGATGAATAATAAGAATCAAGAAAATACTCAATTAAAGAATCTATTATAGCTAACCATAATAATCCTTTAATTCCAAATTTACAAATTAAAACTATGGCAATGAGAATAATTGATATTACTTTTTTTATTAGCTCAAGCCTCAAAAATAAATCAGATCTTCCTTTAACCTGTAATATATTTAAGTTAATTGCATGTAGAGGAAATAGCATACCGGAAAAGCATAATAATTGAAAATAGAAAATTGATGGTATCCACTTTTCCCCAAATACTATTTTAATAAAAGGTTCAGCTATAATTGCTAGCCCTATCATTACAGGAAAAGTTATGAAAACTGCATTTTTTATTATTTTCTTATATCCTGACTTTAACTTAACATCATTCCCCTGAATACTACTTAGAACAGGATAGCTTACCTTTTGAACGGAAGTTGTTATTGATGAAGATGCTATATCTCTTAGTTTTTGAGCATTAGTATAATACCCAAGTTGTATAGCTGAAAACCATCTCCCTATGACTATATAGTAAATATTCTTATACAATGTATCAATTATCCCTGACACTAACATCTTCCATCCAAATCCAAACACCTTTTTAAATGATTCTATTTTAAATGTAAATGAGGGAACCCATTTATTTAAAATACACAATAATACAGCTTGAATTAATTGCATTAATAAAGTTCGAATTACCAAGCTCCATACGCCAAACCCCTTATAAGCTGCTCCAATGGCTATAATTCCTGAAACTATGGAAGCTGCTATATTAATAATAGTTTGTGTCTTAAAATCTATCTTTTTTACCAACATAGTTTTTTGAATTAATCCAAAGGAATTAATTATAAGTGTTAATGCTAATATTCTTAGTATGGATCTAAGCATTGGCTCATTAAAAAACTTACTAATATTAGGTGCTGATATATATAGCAGGATATACATGACAACAGCCATAAAAAGATTAAAATAAAAAACAGTAGAATAGTCTTCTTGCGTACTGTCTTTTTCTCTAATTAATGCACTTGTAAAGCCACAATCAATTATTGAATATGATATTGATATAAAAACTGTTATCATTCCTATTAACCCAAATTCTTCAGGTAATAATAATCTGGCTAGGAAAATTTGTATTACAAATTGAATTCCCTGATTTAAAATTAAATCTGAGAAACTCCAAAATAATCCTGAAATAGTTTTCTTTTTCAATGAATTCTGTTGCATTATTAATCTCCTAAACACTTCCTATATTGATTATTTCATTTAATTTAGTCTCTCTTTTATATTTAATAGATGCTTATATATATTAGGAAATTCACATCTCAAATAAATTTTTATTTTACCTTTTATTCCCTTACTGTCATATATTAATTTATACTTAGTCCCTTTAATTTCTTTTAAATTTCCCTGTAGTTCTAAAATATCAAACTTACATCTTAAAATGCCGTTATTTATAACTTCTAAATACTCTCCTTCAAAATAATCATTAATTTCTTTTAGTAATATAATTATCTTTTCTTTATGATTAATTAATCTTTCTTCCATACCGTCTTTCTCTGACATTCTACTTGACCAAGAACCTTCAACCCCCAATCTATACACTGCCATGAATTCATCAATATAATATGCATAATTTTTGCTTGCAGTCAAAACCTGCAGAGGATAATCATCTATAGGGGCATTCAAGTAAAAATCAGGTGCATTATCAACTACCTTTTTCCTATATAAAATGGTATTGGTGGCCATGAAACCACCTCCCCCTAAAATTACTTCTTCTAGTGGTGAAATACAACTTCCATTGTAGGGCTTTATACTATCTATTTTCCCTTTTCCAACTTTAACTTTTTCCGCTGCATGAAAACACAAGCCGCATTCTGGATGACTTTCCATGTAATCAACTTGCTTCTGCAGCTTATTACAATCTGTCCAATAATCATCACCTTCACACACAGCCACATACTTTCCTAGTGCTCTACTATGATTAAATGTATAACGTATTTCATTAACACCCTTTGAATATTGATTTTCAATTTGTAGAATTGGTTTAATTATATCTGGATATTTTTCATAGTATTCTTTAATTATTTGTTGAGTTCCATCGGTAGAAGCATCATCATGAATAAGTATTTCATACTTAAAATTTGTTTTTTGCATTAAAAAACTATCTATAGCTTCAGCTATATACTTTTCATGATTATATGTGATGCAATCAATACTAACTAAAATCTCATTCACTTCATTACCTCCAATTTCTAATTTGATATAATCTTTATAGCTAAAATATTCAATTATACTTTCATAGACTTTCGTTATATATATTCATATATATTCATGAAACTTTTAATTGTACATATAAACAGTAAAAAGAAATTTATTATCTCAATATTTATATATGAGTATTAGATTAATTCATATATACAAAGTAAATTACTTACAAATATATAATTAGTAAAACTATTCTTATAAATATAGATAAAAAAAGAAATCCCGCTCAGGGATTTCTTTTATAATGCAATATATTAAAGTCTAAACGAAACACTAATTCTATGATTTAGTCAGTTAAAGTTCTATCATTTAATGAATCCTAAAAAGGCTATATAAAAAATATAAATTATTTTAAGATTGCCATAAACTCCTTAACTAACTCTTCTCCACCTTGAAGTTCATCTTCACTTGGTACAAAGTTAAATTTAAAGCCCAGAATTGTGTTGAACTTAAGACTCTTAAGTCTATCAGTTAACATATCAACACCTTCACCGCTCCATCCATAAGAACCAAAGGCTACAGCTGCTTTTCCTCTGTTTACTATTGCACTTACGTGGGCAAGTAAGTTCCATGCAGGTTCAACAGCATCTTGGTTTATAGTTGGAGATCCAACTAGGATACCGCTAGCTCCATCTACTAAAGCAACAAGTTCAGAAAGTGGCTTTGATGTTATTTCGTGAACACCAGCTTTAATTCCTGACTTCTCAATAGTTTCTTTTATATGATATGCCATTTTTTCAGTATTTCCATAAGCAGAGATATAGAATATTTGAACATTCTTCTCATCTATTATATGTGGCTTAGCCCACTGTCTATAAAGCTTCTTACATTTTTCTATGTCATCAATATGAACCGGACCATGACTTGGTGCAATCATTGAAGTCTCAATTGAATCAATTTTATCTAAAGCCATATTAACATACTTGTTAAATGGAGCCATGATAACATCGTAGTAGTACTTCATTTCTTCATCATAGTTAAGAGCACATCTATCACTTATACATCCATTTGGAGAATAGTGACAACCCATCACGTCACATGTGAATAATATTTTCTCTTCAATTAAATAAGTAAAAATACTATCTGGCCAATGTAGGAATGGCGCAGAAATGAATCTTAAAGTTTTCTCACCTATAGAAATTTCTGAAGCAGCCTCCATAGAGTTAAATTCTCTGTTTAGAATTTCTCTAGTATATCTCAACGCCGCCTTTGAGCCAATTACTATTGCCTCTGGATACTCTTCAAGTAACTCCTTTAATGAACCACTATGATCAAGTTCGGTATGCTGAACTATAATGTAATCAACCTTTTTTTCTCCGATAATTGACCTAATGTTTTCTAAATACTTTTTAGAATATCCATCTTTAACTGTATCTACAATTGTAATTTTTTCATCCTCTATAAGATATGAATTATAAGTAGTTCCCATCTTTGTTTCCATTATTATGTCAAAAACTCTAAGTTCAGGATTATCTACTCCAATCCAATGTACATTTTCACTTAATTTTAAAGGTTCCATATTAATTCCTCCACATTTACTTCCACATTATTTCTATTTATGTATATAACGTATCTCATATAATATATTATCAATATTAATTATCTTTTGCAAGTAATTATTTACTGTTTTGAAAAATTTCTTTAATTTTACTATAACAGCTAAAATGTTATTATATCTTGGCTACATATATTTTAAAACATTTATTATACAACTGTTTAACCACTTAAATATAACAGTTACTTTCAGAATCATTTTTATTTTTTTTAATATACTTATATCGACTATTGTTTACATAAACAGAACATTTTACTACTTAAATTATGTCTTTTAGATTATCATTACCTGAAATCGAGTAGGAGGTAGATAATTATTTTATCTACCGACCTCTCACACCACCGTGCGTACCGTCCGGTCAATGTCGTCAACTTAGTGAATTAAATCATGATTTATTCCAATTTTTCTTAATCTAGCTCTAATTAATAGAGGTACAATTCGTTTAAAGACTTGTCCTAAAATAAAATTCCTATTAGATTGATATATTGAACTTAAAGTTTTATGATGATTATCATCTGCTATCGCAGCATCAGCTTCTTTTTTTATAAGAGCTGCAATCATTGATAAATAAATTGAAGCATAAAAATCTTGCTCTATTGCAATGGGCTTAGTTCCTGAAAACTCTTCAATTTTAAGGCTACTTTTTAATTCCTTATATTTAGATTCAACTCCCCATCTTAAGAAATAAAGTTCTTTAAATTGTGAAGGAGAAATATTTTCATCATATATATTAGTTATTAACACTTCTGTTATTTCATCAGAAATCTTTACGTTTACTACCCTTACTTGCTTCATCTCACCTTGAAATTTATAGTTTAAGATAGAATCATTATCATCTATTGATTGTGCAACTTTGAAAGATTCTGATACTCTCATCAAAAATAATAACCCCTGATTATTTAAATAATCAAACATATCATACGATGGATAACCCCTATCGAAAATTACAATACTATTTTGTTGTGAAATTTTATCACCTATTGAGTCGATATGCTGCTTTGCCATAGTTCTTTCACTTGTTTTATACCTTGTAATTCTAGCATCAATAATAATATCATTTAATACATCATATAGAGCTGATGCTGATGCCATAGCTGTTATTGTTTTATTTTGATTACCACTAAAGCCAAAGTACTCACTACATTCATATGTATCTGGAACTTGCAAATTTGTCCCATCAACAGCTAATATATTAAAACCATTCCATGTATTTAAATCCCTTTTAAAACTATAAAAGTTAGTAATTTAGTATTTTTCATAATGTAAAACCTCGCTATAAATTTATTGGTCTATAGCAAGGCTTCAAAAATCCCACCTATTGTCAAGTGTTTTTCATTAATTTTCCTCTTTTATCTTAAGTTGACGACATTGATCGTTCAGTCCTTCCTCTCGCTTTCGCGATTAGCGAGAGTACTATGACCTCTGCTGACTTCTTAGATTTCAATTATGTATCACTACATAGTTTATTGCTTCAAAATTCATTTCCACAATGTATATCTAAGACCTCCCCAGGTAAGAGCGTAATCTTTCTCTCCATCTATCTGCCACATTTACATTACCTATTTTCGAGTAGTTATTGGGCTTTGATTTGTCATGCAACCTTACCCATAGGCACTGCCTTATATGTGATTTCTGTTCGTCATACCAGAGATTTGCCGCTGACTTCCTTCAGATTCCACCTCACGGTGGACACCCTTGTCTTAAGCTATACACTTACCACTACTAGGTCGTGTTAGGGACTTCCACCCTTAAGATTACGCCCATGCTGGGCGCACATAAAAAAAGCCCCATGCTTTGCATAGGACTTATACTTGATAATTTGTAGACATGACTGGAGTTTCCAATGGAAGCCCCACTGAGATTGCTACTATCTATATTTTCTCAAGATGTTTTTTAACTCTATTAAATTTAAAGATTGAATAATCATAAAGATATTCGTCTCCTTTAGCGACCTTTGCAGCAGCCCAAGTACACCAGAACATATCCTGCATTACCTTATGAATAAGAATCTTTTCTTTCACTACAGTCATATCTTCATTTCCAAAATACTCTTCTAAGAATAAATCTTCTTCATCCTCTGAGAAGTTACACTCTAAACAAACTGCAGCTATGTCCCAGATGGAATCATAATTCCCACTGTACTCCCAGTCTATAACGTAGATTCTATTAGCTCCACTTTTTACAAAGTTCTCTGGAAGAGGATCTATGTGGCATGGTGCTATAGTTAATCCTAATTCTCCAAGTCTAGCTTCTAGTTCCATACACTTATCCTTTACTTCACTATATCCCTCAAAGAGCTTACCATTTGATTCTATTACAGCCTTTTCGTAGAATTCTACATTTCTAAATGGATCAAAGTCTGAATTAAACTTTTCCCCTGAAGTATGTAGAATTTTTAAGCCCTTAGCCATTAAAGCTATATTTTCTACTTTCTTTCCTGTAGTAGGATTTAAAGTTTCAGCCTCTGGAATAAATTTAGTTACCTTTAATCCTGTGTACTCATCAAAATATATGGTTTCACTGTCAAGGCCAAGGTCATATGCCACCGCAGAATTAATCTTTTCATTTAATCTATTAATAAACTTCTCTGTTCCATTTCCAGGTAATCTTGTAACGTAACGCTGCTCATCAATGTTTAAGCTGTAGTTCTTGTTTGTACGTCCACCTAGACGTTCTATATCACTAATTCTTTCCTGTGAAACATTTAAGGCCTTAGAGATACATTCTTTAACGTATTCTTCCCTTACCTCAATTTCTTTTCTCTTCAGCTTAGGATAGATTACATACTTTAAGTTACTATAGTTTTCATCAGTGTCTATTTCACTCCACACTAAATCATCCAGTTTTTCATAACCTAAAGTACCCTCTTTAGTATTGTTTATTAATGAATACTCATAGTTTAAGTATAGGTTGCTGTTATGCCCTTCAAAATCCTCTAGCATAGCCTTATATGTGTTATAAGAAATTTTTGATACTCCTATAAATTCACCATCAATTTTTCCAAGTTGATGAATATCCTTAGACATTCTAAAGGTCTTATAATTTTTAACTTCAACAAAGACTTCATCCCCAGAGCCTGATTCACTTGTAATTAATACACAGTTTTCATCATGATTTTTTAATAAATGATTAATGCCTCTTTCTTCAAACACTACGTCACTTTCAATTAATATAAAATCTTCTGTCACTGTTTCCTTAGCTAAATATAGAGAGTGCATTGTTCCAGTCCACTTGTACTTATTGCTATGGACAAGCGTTAAACTTTTCTTTAAAGCCAGCTCCTCATAGTATTCACTTTTATATCCCACTACAAGGATAATCTTATCAATCTCATTGGAATTTAGTATATTTATCAATCTCTCTATAACTGTAGTTTCCTCCAGTTCAAGAAATCCCACTGGCTTATTAAGCCACTTTCTTCCTCCTGCTGCTAGAATAACAGCAGTTCGTATCTTTTTATCCTTCATCTATGTTCTCCCTGCCATATTAAAATTCATCTATTTCGTCACTTTAAAATTTATCTATTGCCCTATTATCTTTACAATTTAATAACAGCTAATATACTATTAAATATTATTTATTTTTCTTAAAGCTTTTAATAATATGTCATTATCTACTTTATCTCTAACTGCAAGTCTAATATACTGTTTTCCGGTAAAGGTTACTTTGTCTCCTAAATCCTTAATTAATATATCATTTTCCTCTAGCAGTTTAATTGCTAATTCTTTAGAATATAGTCCATTCTTAAGCTCACATAAAACATAGTTTGCTGCAGATGGATAAACCTTTAATGAGTCAAGCTTTCTAAGCTCATCTATAAATCTATTTCTCTCTTCTGCTATCTTATCGCATGCTATAGCATAATCTTTTTCAAATAGGTTTATTATCTGAAGGAAATACTCACCAAAGGAGTTTATGTTCCAAACCGACATGCTTTCCTTCATTTCCTGCAGCATTTCCTTATTAGATGATGCTACAACACCAAGTCTTAACCCTGGAACCCCATAAGATTTACTTATACTTTTAATTACTATAAGATTTTTATATTTATTTAAAAGCTCAGATTTTATTAAAGTGAATCTTTCTTCTTTATTTGCAAAATCTATAAATGATTCATCTATAATAATTTTCTTGTTCTGTTTTTCACAGGCTTCAATTATCTCTATAGTGTCTTCATAACTTAAGAAAGCTCCACTTGGATTATCTGGATTTATGATAAGAAGGTTATCTACTTTATGTGATAGTTCAATTAAGTCCTCTTTAACTAATTGATAATCTGTAAGTGATGTATCTAAAGCCTCTACCTTACATTTTCTAAAGCATCTTATATATTCATTGAATGTAGGAATACATACACCTACTTTACCCTCTAAAACATTGTCAAGTGAGTTAATTAACTCTGCTGCCCCATTACCTACTAAAATTTCACTTTCATCCACATTAAACATTCTTCCAGCATTTATAGTCTGGATTCTCATTCCAGATGGATACTGGCTTAATAACTCAAGGTAAGTATCCTTCATTTTATTAACCATCTGCTTAGGTGGGAAATATGGATTTACAAGGTAACAGAAATCCTTGATTCCTTCAAATCTCCAATATCCACCATATCTGTTTTGGAAAAGCTTAAGCTTTTCTTCTCCAGTTGAGAATAGTGCATTTGCAATATCTAAATCCTGAGCATCATCTATTTCATACCAAGTTTCATTGGTAAACCTGTACCCCTTTAAGCCTGAACGTGATAAATGAGTTATAGCTTTTAAAACTAATTCATAATATTCATTTTTTCCATATGACTTAATATAAGCTTCAAGGAATGGAAGGTAGTGTGTTCTTGAAAACTCCTTGCTGAACTTATATATGTTAACTGTTTTGTAGTAATCACCCTTGCGCTTAAATTTAAAGTCCTTCTTTTCAACAAACTCCATTATGTTGTCTTCATCATCAAGAATCGTAACAGTTCCGTCCATCCAAGCCTCATATTTTGCAACTGCTGCTAAGTCAGGATATGAACATTCTTTAACATCTCTTATTACCTTAGAGTCGAAGATTAAATCAGACTCTAATAAAATAGTATCCTCAGCTTCAAGATATTCCTTTGCCATATATAAAGAATAAATATTGTTTGTTTTATCAAAATCAGCATTATGTATAAATACAAATTCCATATCTCTTCCACTAAAATTATCTTCTATATATTTTTTTAACTCCTCGCCCTTATGTCCAGTTACTATCACAAATTTATGTATATCAGCATATTCTAGAGCTTCTATAACCCTATCTATAAGCTTTTTACCCGCTACTTCTACCATACCCTTAGTGTTTCCATTGGTATATTTCCCCAATCTCTTTCCCATTCCAGCTGCCAACATTAATGCTTGCATATAATCCCTCCATTATGTTTTACTAATAAAATTTCATTCTTGTTTTGTTTTACGCCTTGTCTTATTTAGTTATATTATTGCACTAATACAAATCTAAAATAAACTACTAATATATATTCAAATATTAGCACATTTAAATGATGTTCATTTTTTGAACACCTTTATCTAAATTATATTCTACTTTACATTTTTTTTCAACCTTTTTTTAATTCTTCATAAAATAAATATTATTTTACTAAACATAAGTACAACAATAATAAATACATGTCAAATTTAGCAATATTGACATGTAATTATTTAACTGATATGTTAAGTAATATAATAGGAGGTGTTTTTTTGAATTTAATATCTTTATCTTTTCTTTTATTTTTCTTTATTTCTTTACTAATATATTATATTGTACCAACTAGCGTTCAATGGATTGTTCTACTTGCTGTAAGTATATTATTTTATTTGCAGTCTGATCCAATATATATGATTTTCTTACTATTTAGTATCATTTCTACATATGCTTTTGGAATTATAGCGCAAAAGCAAGCTAAACACTCACAAAGGAAATTTAACTTAATACTTATAATACTTTTAAATGTAGGATTATTAACTGTTCTTAAATTTTATTCTTTCGGTACAAGCACAATTAATATGATTTTACAAAATATGAATATATCTATGCAGCTACCTAATTTACGAATGATTATTCCTTTAGGTATCTCATTTTATACTTTACAGGTTGTTGGATATTGTGTTGATGTATACAAAAACAAATATACTGCAGAAAGAAACATATTCAAATATGCATTATTTGTTTCATTCTTCCCACACATTATTCAAGGACCTATTGCAAGATTTGATAAATTAGCATGGCAATTTTCCTTTCCTCATAAATTTGAATACGATAATGTAAAATTCGGATTACAGCTTATGCTCTATGGATTCTTTAAAAAATTAGTAATAGCCGATAGAGTTGCTATATTAGTAAATCAGGTTTTTAATGGTTACCAAGAATATTCAGGAGCACAGTTTCTTATCGCCTCGATATTCTATTCTATTCAAATATACACTGATTTTTCTGGATGTGTAGATATCTGTCGTGGAGTTTCCCAAACCTTTGGAATAAACTTGGGTAAGAATTTTGATCATCCTTATTTTTCAAAATCTATATCAGAATTTTGGCGTAGATGGCATATGTCTTTAAGCTCTTGGTTTAGAGATTATATTTACATCCCACTTGGTGGAAACAAAAACGGAACTGCAAGAAAGTATTTATACATTATAATCGTATTTTTAGTTAGTGGTCTTTGGCATGGCGTAGGTTTCCACTTTATTATATGGGGACTAATACACGGCTTATATCAAGTTATAGGATTTTTATTAAAACCTATAAAGGATAAAGTAAATAAAGCTCTAGATATTAATACTAATTCATTCAGCTATAAATTTGGACAAACAGTAGTAACATTTACATTAACAACATTTGCATGGATTTTCTTCCGCGCAAATACTAGCCAAGCTATCTATATAATTAAATCTATTTTTAGTGATTTTAAACTACAAGCTATTTTTACTGACAATTTATTTACACTTGGCTTAAGTTGGAAACAAATGATGATTGCTTTAATTTCAATTGCTATAATGATTTCTATTTCTACTATGCAAGAAAAATTTTCTTTGCGAGAAAAACTTTCAAATCAAACTCTATGGTTTAGATGGAGTATATATATTATTGCTATATTTGTTATTGCTGTATTTGGAGTTTATGGACCTGGCTATAGTGGACAACAATTTATTTATATGCAGTTTTGATGAGGTGTGAAATGAAAAAAAAATCTATAATTTTTATACGAGTAATATGTTTTATTAGTATACTTGTTTTTCTGTTCTTAAAAGTTAATCAAGTTCTTATGAGAAAAAGTGTTAGTGGCGCTTGGGATATGACTACTAAAACTAATGGATTTTATAATGAAACAGAGAACAGATTTCATGTTATGGGATTTGGTTCAAGTCATATGTATTGTACTGTTAACCCTGTTGCTTTGTGGGAAAAAGCAGGTATCCCAAGCTATTTATTAACCTCACAACAACAACCTCCTTGTGTAACCTATTATTATATAAAAGAAGCTTTAAAGACACAAAGTCCCAAAGTAGTTTTATTGGAAACTTATATGTTTACATTGCCTCCACCTGCTACATATGATGAAGGTGTATATCATGATGCAACTGACTTTTTAAAGCAATCAAAAAATAGAAGAGATTTAATTAATGAACTGGTACCAAAAGAAGACAGAATCAACTTCCACCTTCCATTTTTAAAATATCATACAAGATGGGAAGAATTAGGGGAAACTGATTTTGACCCGACCTATTTAGATAAGCGTGATTGGTTAAAGGGATATATATTTTTAAAAGATGCACAACCAATAAGTGTAGATTCATCAATAGCTAATTCTGAGGTAAGAATTCCTATTCCAGAGGAAAATCTTGAATACTTAAACAAAATTGTTGAATTATCAAAAGAATATAATTTTAAATTACTCTTCATTGCAGCTCCCTATAATGTGAGTAAAGAAGAACATGGAGTATTTAATTCTATAAGTGACTTTTCAGCTCAGAATGGAATAGATTTTATAGACTTTAATAAATTATTTAATGAACTACACTTTGATACACAAACCGATTTTTATGATAATGGTCACACAAATGCATATGGTTCTGAAAAAGCAACAAATTATCTTGCAGAATATCTGAAAAATAATTATAACCTAAAAAATCATTCTTCTGATGAAATCTATTCTGATTTTAACGACAGTGTTGAGAAATATAATACAGAAAAAATGAGTGATTAAACGTAAAATCTAACATAAATAAAGTGCCGCTAAATCAAACTTTAGCGGCACTTTCAATTTTCCATATTTAGAAATCCTAAGTAGTCATCTCTAGGATGGTTGCTCCAACCCTTATTTCTAAACGCAGTGGTTAAAATATACTATCTCCACTGTTTTTATATACTTGTACACTTTTATTTTTGAACAATGTATTCACTAGTAGAGCCTATAGATTTATTACGTCTGGTCAATTGATGTACTTTTATCTTATTAATTTTATTATTACTGATTTCAGCAACAAGTTTATTTGAACTAACATATTCAGTAGAAACCGGCTTACCGTCTACATATATACAGCTATATTCATTAAAGCCTTGTCCAAAAACCTCTAATGTATTATCAGTAATATTTATATCATCAATAATAATCTCTTTAATCCCCATTGTCATTGAGGTTCTTTTATATGGTTCTTTTTTATCATAAATATATTTTTTTCCATGTAATATATCATACTGAAGATATTCAAGTTTTTCTTGATAATACTCGGAATTTTTATTTTGTCGATGGAATTTATTCATAACTCCACCAGGTAGTTTTGCTATATCTAAAATTCTAGTAGATAATTCATAGGCTTCTATATCCATATCTACCACTTCAGTCCCCGTATTATCATGAATAAAATATAGTGTTGAATATCTATCATCTGAAGTAAACTGTTCTCCTACTGGACCTAAGGAAGGTAAGTGGTCTGAATACACTGCTAATATAGTTGGTTCATCTAAATTATCAACAAATTGAGCTAATTGAGCAACTATTTTATCTACCATTACTAAATCATCTACATAATCTTGAATCTGATTTATATGCTCTTGTGATAAACTTCCACTTACAATAACTTCACTATCCTCATTAGTATATTCAGTATCATATCCACCATGAGTTTGTACACCTATTGCAAAGACAAGATCTCTTTTATCTGTAGTTTCCATGGTTTCAATAATATTATTTAAAATCAATTCATCTTCTGGATATTCTCCAGTAAATTTTCTATCATACATATATTCCATAGGAATATATCTCTCAAATCCTAGATTCTCATAGGCCTTGTTTCTCTCATAGAAACTACCTTGATAATTATGAATTAGTGTTTTCTCGTATATAGTACTATCTAACACATATGCTAATGATTCTATACTATCTTTCTTTAAATAACTATTGTGTGGCAATTCTCCTGGTGAAAAATAGTCAAGTGACATTCCAGTCATCACTTCGAATTCTGATCTTGCAGTTCCTCCGCCAAAGGAAGGCATCTGTAAAATTCCACTACTAGATTTGTCACTAATTTCCCTTATATTTTTTATAGGATCACCACTTAATTCTATTCCATCTATAGTATAAGGGTCCATAACTGATTCTAGTTGAACTAAAATAATATTTGGATTCTCTTCACTGACTTGGCTTTTGCTTAGCTCATCATTAAAGCTTTCTTTAATAGCCGCTACATTCATTTCAGAATAAGACTTAGGCTTTTCTCTTTTATAACCTAGATATGAATCATATAATGAGAAAAAGAAACCATTTTGATTATAAGAATATTTAATATCCCATGTAACAGGCTCTAATATTCCTTTATTCAATACATAATTCAAATTAGCTTTTGCGTATATAAAAACAAAAAGAATAACTAAAATTGATATTTTGCTAATTCTAAATTTCTTTCTGACTTTAATAGCTGATAATTTATAATTAATAAATACAAATATGGCAATAAATAAACCAGCCATAACAATCATACTCATAGTCACATACTCACCAGCTATTGCTAATCCATCTTGGACTGCAAAAAAATCTGAATAAGTTAATGGTGTTCCTCTAAAACCAAACATAATGGAACTAGCTACAGATAAGCCAAGAAGCACTTCACATATTATAGCCAGAACTAAATATGCTCTATTGAATAAAAGACATGGTGAAGTTACTACTAATACTAAAAGAAAATTAGCTATAAACTTTTTATGTTCTACAAAATGTACAAAGTCAAGAGCGTATTCCATTCCTTCTCTCAAAAGAGATTCAGATATGAATGTTATAACCACCCCTGCTGCAATCCATACTAAATAATGTTTATAGGAATTTATGTCTGCTAATTTCTCTAAACCTACTTTAGACCATTTAATAAGTCTATTTAAATTTTTTGCTATAAGCTTATCAACAACTACAGCTATAATAACAGATAAAATTAATGTAGCAACAAGAACAATCCCCGATCCAAATATAACCTTAAATCTGTTTGCATTAATATTGAACTTATCGTTTAATACATTAAATATAATGAAATTATTCAAACTGACAAGCTATCTTGGTTTAAAACAACATCAATTATTCATAAATAAAATGCCGCTAAGACAAATCTTAGCGGCGTTTTCAACTTATTTAGTAATACTCTTAAGATATTCCATGAACTCATCTTTAAGCTCTGGTCTTCTTAAAGCATATTCAACTGTAGCTTGTAAGTAACCTAGCTTATCGCCAGCATCATATCTTTTTCCTTCAAAGTCGTAAGCATACATAGTCTCTTCTTCTACTAACTTAAGAAGGGCATCAGTAAGTTGAATTTCATTACCCTTACCTGGTGCTGTGCTGTCTAAGATTTCAAATACTTTTGGTGTAATTATATATCTTCCAAGAATAGCAACATTTGATGGTGCTTCTTCTTGTTTTGGCTTTTCTACTAAAGTTGAAACCTTGTAAACTCTGTCTCCAACTTTTTCTCCGCCAATTATACCATACTTATTAACTTGGCTCTTATCTACAGTTTGAACTCCTAGAACTGAAGTTCCGTGCTCATTGTAACAATCTATAAGCTGCTTTAGGCATGGCTTTTCATCGTTATATACAATGTCATCTCCTAAAAGAACTGCAAAAGGTTCATTACCAACGAAGGTTTTAGCACAGTTAATTGCATGTCCTAGCCCTCTTGGCTCCTTCTGTCTTATATAGTGAATATTTATCATATCCGTAATATTTCTAACCATTTCAAGCATTTCTTCTTTTCCTGCTTTTTCAAGTTCAAGCTCTAGCTCTACAGATTTATCGAAGTGGTCCTCAATACTCTTTTTATTTCTTCCAGTAATTATAAGGATCTCCTCAATACCTGATGCTACACATTCTTCAATAATGTACTGAAGAGTTGGCTTATCCACAATTGGAAGCATCTCTTTAGGCTGTGCTTTAGTTGCAGGTAAAAATCTAGTTCCAAGCCCTGCCGCTGGAATTATGGCTTTTCTAATTTTCTTTTCCATAGTGACCCCCTATAGTAATTTTATTATTTTTTATCTATGTAACTTAAAGTGTTTTATTCTACTATTACTTTAAACAAATTAAAAATGAATCTTCATACAAATAGTCTAATTGAAAAACTCCATTGGATTTCCATTTTCATTTCAATTTAGACTTCTAAACTTTAAATTCTAAGTTATAAATTAAAACTTATACTATATTATTATACGACATAATTTCTATTGAATATATGTTATTTTTGATTGCTATAATCTTTTTAATGTTTTTCATAGTACATCTATATTCCCTCTGCTTTATATTTTCTATATTACACCAAATTATAGCATAAAATTCTAGATCATTAAAGTAAAAATCCCTATTTTAGATTTTCAAACGTAAAATTGACCCCCGGGCTAGAAATTCCTACTCCCGAGGGTCTTTATTATTATTTAGATACTGCTACTTCTTTAGCACTATTATTTTCATATAATTTCAGAGCAATATCACCATACTGATTAGCATAGTTATGCCACATCTCAAGGTAATCTCCTACGTCTTCTCCTAAACTTTCCTTATATAAAGCCCATACATACCAATAATAAGCACTAATTGACGCATATCCAAGGTAATGTTTCTCTTCTAAAGCTGTTAATTCTCTTCCAAAGTATATCTTTAACACTTCTATAGCTTCTTCAACAGTGTAATCAGAACAACAAATGAAAGTTCCTATATCACTTGCTGGATCTGCATTTCCTGAATACTCCCAGTCAATAAGATACATATTTTTTCCATTAGTTATAAAGTTTGGGTCATAACAGTCATTGTGGCATAATATCTTTTCAACATTATCGCCCTCAATATATCCATGAACTTTATTTATCTTATCTCTTAAAATTGTAAGTTCTTCACTTAAAGGTTCTCCTTGCTGACCTAAATCTAATAGCTTATCCGCCTCTTGGAAAATATTAAACTCCCATTGAGATTTGATTCCAGTATCATGTAGTTTCTTCACAAGTGCTAACCCTTGTTTAACCTCTTCACTATTTCTATAGTTAAGCTCTACAGCTCCATCTATAAACTTAGAAACCTTCCAGCCTTCTTCTGCACACATATAAATGAAGCTATTATCTAACCCTAACTCTTTTGCAACACTTTGAGAAAAGGCTTCACTTTCTCTGTTGATTATCTCCTCAGTACCAACACCTGGGTGACGATAAATATAACTTTCACCCTCAACCTGAAACTTAAAGGATATATTAGTAAGACCCTTCTTTATAGGAACCACATTTACAACTTTATCTTCTTCACACTTTAAAACACTACATATGTTTCTAATTATTTGTGATCTAGTATTCTTTCTGTAAGATTCATCGAAGCTTCTTAAATCTTCTAAAGCATCAAACTCTAAAACCTCACCCATTTCGTATCTTCTCATTACCATTGTTAACTCATCTATATGATTTATATAAATATCTTCCCAAAGCATTTGGTCAACTCCCGGATTATTATATTCATTCTCTAGTATCTCCACGAATTTCTCAGAAAACTCTCTTGAGAAATAAACATGTCCTAGCATTACCCATGAATTCTCTCCACCCGCTACTACATTTGTAATAATATCATTTTCATCAGTGGTTATGCAATATTCATCAGTTATACCATCTTCATAAACAGCTGAATAATAAGCCTTATCCATATGTTCCTTGAAAACATTTATTGTAAAGTAATTATCTGAAGAACATATGTAAGTATCGCTTAACTTGTCCTTAACAAGATAAAGAGTGTAGTTGTTATTTCTTTTGCTATATTCTTCATTTACTACAATGTCGACATTGAACTTGTCTTTTAAATAGAAGAATTTTTCCTTCATATATCCTACAACTACAGTAATATCCTCAATACCAGCTTCATGTAGTTGCTTAATTTGTCTTTCTATAAGAATTTCACCCTTAACCTCTAAAAGTCCCTTTGGATTTTCAAATGATAATGGTGCAAAACGTGATGATAATCCTGCTGCCATAATAATTGCATTACGCTTTATATTAGTATAATTTATATTCATCTTAATCTCCCCTAATGTTTTATTACGTTCTGCAATGTTCATATAACTTAACAGAATCGTTAATAATAATATATAACTTTAGTTAATTTTTTTAAATTCAAGGCGTTCATTTCATGAACATAATTATACTTGTTCTTGATATAAAAATCAATATATTAATTATAATCGCAATTTAAAAATCTCTTACTTCTATATTAAACTACAAATTAATCCCTTTATAGATTCCAAAAACTTTATATTATAATATTTTTGTAATATAATGCAACTTCTTATGACATAATATATATAATTGTTGAAATATGAATGATATTTCAAATCACACAAGTAAGGAAGGGTTTTACAATGGGAAATAAAGAAAACAGAAAAAAAAGAACGTGGCTTAAGGTACTAATATCATTCCTTGTTATTGTAGCCTTAATATTTACTATAGGATTTGCTTTTGTTCATAGCAAACTAAATAAAATGGACAAAGTTGAAGTAGACAAATCTGATTTAGGGATAACTACCGAGGTTAAAGATGAATATTCTCAAGTAGATAAGATTAAAAACATAGCACTATTTGGTGTCGATGCACCTGATGGAGAAATCGGAAGATCTGACTCAATCATGATTGCCACTATAGATCCAGTACACAAAAAGTTAAAGCTAACTTCAATAATGAGAGATTCCTATGTTAACATTCCAGGCTATGGAATGGATAAAATTAATCATGCTTATGCTTTTGGTGGACCTCAATTAGCCGTTAAAACTATAAATGAAAATTTTGGACTTAATATAACAGAGTTTATGACAGTAAACTTCTCTTCACTTCCTATTATAATAGACGCTCTTGGTGGAGTTGAAATTGAAATTACTGATGAAGAAGTTTCACATATAGAAGGAATTAACTCTGCTGGAACTTATAATCTAACTGGAGAACAAGCTTTAGCTTATTCTAGAATTAGATATGCAGAAGGTGGAGATTATAAAAGAACTGAGCGTCAAAGAACGGTATTAAATGGTTTATTTAATAAAGCATTAGCACTACCTGTTACTTCATATGTAAGTACTCTTGATACGGTACTGCCTTATATCCAGACTAATATGTCATCTTCTGATATATTAGCATTAGGAACAAAGGCTTTATCTTCCTATAGTGGAACACTAGAACAGCAAAGATTTCCCCTTGATGGATATTGCGAAGGTGCTATGATTGATGGAGTTTATTATTTAACCTTTGATGCTGAAACTACTAAGAAACAATTTATGGATTATATATTTGAAGATACTTTAGACTAAAATATAAATACAGCTATAAATGTAAATATAATAATACAAAGAATCTGTTAGTTTTAAGGAGTAAAATGTACCCTATATAATAGCCACTTTAAAAAAAGTCTATTATATAGGGTATTTTTATGTATAATACAATTAATATATAGCTTTAGGAGTGATAATATGAGCAACAAATTTTTCACTGAATCTCAAATTAAAGACTTATCTCGAAACAAATATGTACAGACTATTTCATCAAAATCAATATAGTTACAGTACAATTGATAATTTAATTAACACCAATAATTATTTGTTCCGCAAGGATGTATTTATTCATTCAGATCAATGTGTACACTAGACTAGCCCTATATTTCAATCTAAACTGAAACAAAATAATATAGGACAATCAATGTCAAGGCGTGGCAACTGCTGGGATAATGCTCCGCAGGAGTCATTCTTCGGACATTTAAAAGATGAGACAAACATAAAAGATTGTGAAACATTTGAAGAACTTGTACAAGAAATTAATGACTATATGGATTATCACAATAATCATAGAGGACAGTGGAATTTAAAAAAGATGACTCCCGTTCAATACAGGAATCATCTTTTAACTTAAAATAGTCTTTTTTCAAATTGTCCTTGACACAGGGTACATTTTAAAGTCACTAGTTGCCTACGTCATGTTATTCTACCAAATTAATTAAACATTGGTATTTCAAACTCTAAATAA
>DALZNT010000030.1:0-31361 GCA_032005505.1 Clostridium sp.
GATTTTTTACAAGAAAAGTTTGAAGATAAGATAAAAATATCTTAAATTAGTATTGATTATTATATTTTACATATTAAAATTATAATCGTAATGCAGATTCTTAGAATCTGCATTTTTTATATTGAAATAGTGGAAAGTGGTTTAATAACAATGTTAAGTGTCTTAACTCAAAAAGGAATTTCAGTAGAGTACTCAAGAAGAAATGATACTGATGTTAGTCTTGATGACAGAGCGCAACAAGCAAATAACTGGGGAGAATCATTATTTGTATCTATACACGCAAACGCAAATGCAGGTACATCGGGTACAGGAACAGAATGCTACACTTATCCAACCGAAGATGCACAAAATAAGCAATTGTCTGCTAATGTAGCAAGAGCTATAGCAAATAAATTTGGAATAGCTAACAGAGGACATAAGGTAAATGATTTTGCGGTATTAAGATTAACAAACATGCCAGCTATATTGGTTGAGACTGCATTTATAAATAATGCAAGTGATGCTAATTTACTAAGAAATAGACAGGCAGACTTTGTAGCTGCAATAGCTAATGAAATTTTAAAGTATTTAGGTGAAGCACCTGGAGTTGATCTTAATGCTTTCAATAAATATTCAAGTAATATAGGATTCTTCAAAGGATTAGGAATGACGTTCACAGCTACTAGCAAAGTGATAACAACGTTATCACTTGTACCTCATATAACTTTATCAGGAGAAACGTCTACTGAAGCTAAATTATCACATACTGAATCAGTTTTTAATCCATTAATAGATATTTCAAAGGGTCATGAAGGTGTGGCGAATCAATTATTTAGTCAGTTAACTACAGCTAATATTAAGATACCATTTAGTAAAAGTGAATTATCAGCATCATTGACAGATGTTTCTTTAATAACTGAAATAAATGATAAAATTTCATCTTCCGTGAAAGTTTTGCAAGGTGGAGTAGAGGTAACTCTTGAAGCAGCATTTAAATATAATTCAAATGTTACTGGGTATCAAAGATTTATAATAACAATAGAACGTAGTCTTAGACACAAGTATTATCCAGTTCCACTTCGTGCGTCAGCTAACAATCCTGCATATAATACAATGCCAGAGTATGCTGAACAAAGAGAATTACCTGAAGGAACTCCTCTGAGATTCAAATTCCCTAAAGTTGAAGTTTCTCCAAAGGAAGCAATGTTTGCTTTTACAATAGGGCTTATTTATGGAGCAATTAAGATATTAGCACGTGATGTAGCAGGAGTATTTTTATTAAAATAATAGAATAAAGAAGTTGATTCTATAAAATATTATAATCTTATAGAATCAACTTCTTTATTTATTTGTGATAATATATTTAGTATATGAAATTAAAAAAGAATATGGGGAGGGATATTTTGAATAAGGAATTGGATAATATTTTATATAAAGTAAAATCTCATTATACACCTAAAGATTATTTTCTATTAAATAAAATTATTAACAAGAGATTGTTTATTTGCCTTAAAGCAAGTGCAGTAGCCTGGTTATTAATAACCTTTAATACTTTTTATTCTGATGTAATTTCAATTATATTTAATATAGTAGTTGCTATAATTTTGTGGAATTTACCATTGATATTAGTTTATAGATCTTATAAATCAGCAAATGAATATACTAATTTATCATTTTATGAAAACTACTTTAAAGTAGAGTCGATAAATGGAGAAAATTATAGAGTTAGGACTACTTATTATAAGAAAATAAAAATAATATATATTGATAAAAGTTATATTATAGTAAAATCAATAAATCCGATAAATTATACTATAATTAAAACAGATAATATTATAGTTGGATGTAGAAATGATATTACTGTCTTTTTAAAAGATATGGAAAAGATTAATTAGATAAAGATTTGGAGTGATTTATATGGATGATTGTAAAAAATTTGTAATTTCTAATGAATATAATGAGAATATTATGTTTGAAGCATATAAATTAATTTATAAAAAAAGTTTTTTATCAAGGATTTTTGAGATTTTACTTGTATTGTTTTTTGGGATAGTGGGCATATCTGAAAAGATTTACTCAGATAGTTCATCATCACTTATAATTGCATTTTGTTTTGGGTTACTATTTTTATATATGGAATTTAATATAAATAAAATTCACATTAAAAGATTAAATAGAAAATTTGATTTTACTGAAAATTTACCAGATAAATTTATATTTTATGATTCATATTATTTATATGAAAAAAAAAATATAAATAATGATAACTTTGGGAAGGTAAATTATAAAGAGATTAGCGAGTTATATATATCTAAGAATTTATTTGTTTTAAAAGCTACTCATATAAAAGAACTATGCATCATCTGTAAAGATGGGTTTGAACTAGGTAATGTTGATGAATTTACAGATTTTTTAAAACGACAGTTTGAAGGTAAAGTAATAGAGGTATAGCAACGAATCGTTATGCAGTAGAAAACCAAAATAGTTCTAGATTAGATATAGCCACTGTAACAATAAAACCTAATATACTTTTAAAAGATGATCGTGTAATTTCTAAGGTGTTTGATGAAATTAAATATTTTTTGTCTGTTGAAACAACATCACATTTGGGATTTATACTTATAAAAGATTTGGATAATGAGCTGGAACTTTTCGTAGATAAACAAAGTAACTCAATATATTTTGAAGATAGTGAAGATTTTCCAAAGAGTGATTGTGACTACTTTATTTCAAAATTAATGAAGCATATTGATTGGAATGTGTAATAATTAAAATTCATTAATTTTTATATCTATTTTATCTATTGTTGCGCTAAAAGGAATTTTTATTAAAATTGCTTTACTGTTAGTAAACATTTATAAAAACATATAATTTATAGTAAATTTAAGTATATAATAAAGTTAAATAACAAAATATTTTAATGTGATTTAACTGAATGTAAGATTTGATGAGGAAATTATGGGGAAAAGATTTAAAGTTACAAGTAATATTACTAAGAAAATGCTATATGAAGTGGGAATAGAGTTATATAAAAAGGATATTTATAGCGCATGGGTAGTTTTGGGAGTGATAATTAGTGTGGTTGTGTTATATACTTGTGGGCTTAATAACAAGTTATACGATGGAGCATTTAATATTAAAATTACACTATTCACATTAGTATCAATAATAGGGGTATGGAGCCTTAAGAGTTTAGTAGGATATATGTATACAAAAGTACACTATGAACTATTACAAACACAACATGTGTTTGCGTGTGAGGAATATTTTGAAGTTAAATATGAACCTAGTAATAAAATGGCTAAGATTAGTTATTTGGAGATAAAGAAGTTAATAGAAACTGAAAAGCGATTTTTCTTTGTATTTGATAAATGGGAATTATGGATTGAGAAAGATTCTTTTGTTGAAGGAGATGTAGATAGTTTTAGAGATTTTATAAAAGAAAGGCTGAGCTCAGACCTTAAAAATTCCAATAGGATCCACTATAGAAAATAGATGATAATTAATTTTAGCAAATTATTCACGGGAAGAATAATTACAGTACGGCATTAGTATCAAAACTAAAAAGTATTGACACTGAAAAATAAACATAGAATATAAAGCTATGTGATGGTGTCAATACCCTTATTCATAAATGACTTAAGTATGCTCTAGTTGTGTGGAATTATTAAAATAATTTCTTAAAACAGCCTTTGCAGATGTGGCTTTTGCCTCCGTTACAGGACATTACATTACCTTTCTCAATAGGTTTATTGCATAGGTCACATATTTCTTTAGGGGATTTAGAAGTAGCTTTAGAAGGGCTACTTTCGATATCTTTAGGAGAAATATTTTTTGATGCTGAAGAAATTTTTGTATCTATAGTTTTATTTTTTTTATTACTTGGTGGCTCATAATCTATAGGTGATAGCTTTTCTTCAAGTTTAACTATTTTATAATCTATGACATAGGTACTTTCACCATAAAGCTCTAGTTCAAAACGTGGATTTTCTTTATCATAAAATTCTTCGATAATTAGGCGTCTAACCTGTGCATCGTTAATTATGAGACCACTTTTTTCAACTCCATCAAGGATACTTTTAGTTATATTATTGGTATCTGGATGGCGTTTTTCACTTTTATAGTAGACTTTTAATACTGCTATGAGAGCCTCACTTAATGTAACTCCAGGATTTTGAACACTACATTCATAGGCAATTTCTTCTTCATAGATAGCATATCTATCGTGATACTTTCCTGTATTTGAAGGAAGTATAGCTCTTTTAGTAGTTGGGTTAAAAAGTTTAAAGTTAGATTTGGATATAGGTGAACCCTTCACTATAACTTTAGCGTAATTAGTATTACTCATATCTTATTTAGTAGGACAATGTGCATTAAAGGTGACAAGGTCTACTAAAGTTCACTTCCTTTCTAACATAATAATATATATTATATCATAAGAACTTATGTTTGAGGAATGAACATTGAATCTTAAGTGTCGAAGAATTTGTTTCCCTAATAAGTTGTAATATGTTTTTTATTAGCGTTTATCGATGTAAAATTGAAGTATATAAAATTAACTATTCTAATGTGAATTAAAGGAGAAGAATAATGTTAGATGAACGAGGGTTGAAATCATTAAGAGGATTTGCGGCAGTAATGCTGGTAGCTATTTCGGTGGTAACTGTTACATTGGCCGCGAAGTATCTGGGGTATAATATTGGCTTTCTTGAAGGTGTGATGATTGAAGATACTACTAGGTTCTTTTCATTTACCTTAATTATAGTATCTCTTGGTGGAATATTTAATACTCCTAGGAAGCTATCAGATGATAAGAAGGTTATAGTTAGACAGAAGATAAGGCCTCTAATGATTGGAAATGTGATATTTATCGCTTATGTGCTTTTTTCTGTTTTTGTTATTAAGAATATATACTTTATTTTGTCTTCACTAATTATGGAGGGAGTTTATATTAATCTTATTTTAATATCTAGAGGTTTATATAGCTATGCTCTATCTGACAGGCAGAGACAATGGCGAGAGGCCATGAATGGTACAAGCTATAGCATTCAAGAGAGCAGTGTTTTGTGGAGGTATAAGCTTTGGTTTAGACCACTGCAATGGGTTCCCTTTAAAAGACGTTATTTAAGAAGCTACAATATTTTAATCTTTGTTATTGGATTTGGATTTATATTGACACAAACCATGGATGATTTATTTGACTTAATCATTATATTTCTTTATATAAAAAGTGCAATTGCTATCTTTGAGTACTTCTTGGGAATATACACCACTATAACTGGTGTGTGTACTGGAGTAAAGATATTTGAAGAGGATTTAGATAGGAACAATAGGTCAACGGGTTCTATAAGAATTAGCTTTCGAAGTAGAAGAAGATATTATTGGAAAGTATACATAACTGATTTTAAAAATAAGAGAGAGATAGTTTACAAAACCTACAAGATGCCTTTTATTTCAGATGGAGATGAGGTAAAGGTGGTTCATGGAGTCTTTTCTAAGGCGGTTATTTCTGTAAATGGTTTTAAGCTGGATGATGACCCTTGGACAATGTAATTCAAGGCTAAGGTTTAAGTTAGATATTTTTAATATATAGTTATAAAGGGATATATTTAAGGTGAAAAGGGACATACTCCTTAGTGATGAATGTTTGATATATAATGAAAGTTAAAGTATAATTTAATAAGTTAAAAGGAAACTCATTCTCACATTCGTTCGAATGAGTACTCGCCTGAGTAAGTTCAAAAGCCTAAATCACGCATGCGCCCTTTAGGGTAAAGATTTAGTTTTTCACTTAACTTCGAATAACTAAATCGTAGATTTAGATTCTTACTTAAAAAGATGAAGTTAATATAAATAACCTAAGAAATATAGGAATTGTTTTATGAGGTGGCAAAATGAAAGAAAATTTTAAGATACTTGCTATAGAATCAAGCTGTGATGAAACAGCAGCATCAGTAGTAGTAAATGGAAGAGAAGTTTTATCTAACGTTATAGCTTCTCAAATTGATATACATAAAAAATTTGGTGGAGTTGTTCCAGAGGTTGCTTCAAGAATGCATATTGAGGCTATTGGAGCAGTAGTTGAGGAAGCTTTAGCAGAAGCAAACATGACATTTGAAGATATTGATGCAGTAGGAGTTACCTATGGACCGGGGCTTGTTGGAGCTTTACTTGTAGGACTTCAATATGCTAAGTCTCTTGCTTATGGATTAAATATTCCACTTATAGGAGTTAACCATATAGAGGGACATATCAGCGCAAACTTTATTCAACATAATGAGCTTCAGCCTCCTTTCATTACACTAGTTGTTTCAGGAGGACATACTTTTATCGTTCATATGAAGGATTATGGAGTATTTGAAGTTCTTGGAGAAACGAGGGATGATGCAGCTGGAGAAGCCTACGATAAGGTTGCAAGAGCTATTGGTCTTGGATATCCAGGTGGTCCAAAGATAGATAAGATTGCAAAAGAGGGAAATGAAAATGCAATAAAATTCCCAAGGGCAAACTTCCATGATAAGACTTTAGATTTTTCATTTAGTGGAGTAAAATCTGCAGTATTAAACTATCTAAATTCACTTCAAATGAAAGGCGAAAGCTACAATCAGGCAGATGTAGCAGCTTCCTTCCAAAAGGCAGTTGTAGATGTACTTGTGGATAATGCAATGAAGGCTTGCAAGGAAAAGAAGGTTGATAAAATTGCAATTTCAGGTGGGGTTGCATCAAATAGTTATTTGAGAGCAAAGCTTACTGAAAGAGGAGAAAAGGAAGGGGTAAAAGTTTTATTCCCAGCTCCAATTCTTTGTACAGATAATGCAGCTATGATAGGAAGTGCGGCTTACTATGAGTATAAGGCTGGAAGAATTGCAGATTTAACTTTAAATGCAGTACCAAACTTAAAGCTTGGTCAGAGATAGATTGCAGTATCCCTTAAGAAGAAATTCTTGAGGGATTTTTATTTAAATATTGTATTAATATTCTGAATATGATAGGGTTTTATTATGGATAATAGGGAAGGTGAGTGAAATAACATGGATAGAATAAGAAATATACAGAAAATTAAGGACATATCACTTAGTGATGATAAAAATATTAAGATATTAACCTTTTTCAAAAAGCTAGGAGGTAGGTTATATAATCTATGTACTTTAGAAGGAAAGTTAAATGATGATTATTTTAAAACTACATCATTTGAGGAACTTTTAAAGGAAAATCATGAAATTTATAAGGAGTTAATAGGTGATAACTATAAAAACAGCTACGGAAATCCAGATTATGCAGTAGTAGAGCTAGGAGAAGATTTAGGCCAAATAGCAACCTATTTGTATTGCAGATTACAGCAGGTTATTAATCTAGTTTTTGCTCATAAGGTGGAGTACATTGATTTACTTTTATCCTTATTTGTAGATTGTTATGATTATGTTGTAGCTAATGGTGATGATGCTGAAGGATTATTAGAAGTAATTAAGAACTTTGAATGTGATGCTTTGGGTTTTGAAGGTGAGGAAAAAGTAAAAAATATAGCCGTATATACTGATAGTAGCTACAAAACTATAGTTGAGGAAGCTACATCAGAGGATTTAAGATATTTATTTAAATATGGAAAGTATATAACTGACAATGAGATAAAAACTGCTAAATTTCTTTCAACCTATGATGGAGTAAGTAAGATTGCTTATACTATGGTTAAGGGATATATGGATAGTTTTGAAAGAGAAAATAAAAATTATAAGATTAAGGATACTGTGAAGGTTGTTTACTTCGTAGGTCAAGAGGCTATCCTTAAGGATGTTATAAAGGAATTTGGAAAATATGATTTAAAGGTTATATTAACTGCCGTAATGACTACTGATGTTAATAAACAGTATGACTACGACCATAGATTTGATATTGCCCTATATTTTGATAAGGCTATGTCAAAGCTGAAAGAAGAAAAATTTGCAATAGCTTTTGAAAAATATAAAAAGGAACTTAGAGCTTTTTCTGGTGGCGCTTACTTTGAGTCTTTTGGAGAAACACCTTTTGCACCAGAAAGTAAGGGTAGCAGTCTAAAATTAAGTGATGAGCAGAGTAAGGTATATCAAGAATCTATGCTTAGCCTTAGAATGATTCAGGATAAGTATATTCCATCTGTAGAAAATACATTTACAATAATAGCTTTCCCAACACCGGAGATAGGGGATAAATTCGAGGAAATCTTCGAAGATACCATGAGAATAAATACTCTTGATTCAGATAAGTGGGAGAGAATTCAAAATAGTATTATAGAAGCTCTTGATAAGGGGGAATATATTCATGTTAAGGGTTGTAATGGAAATAGAACTGACATAAAGGTTAAAATGCATGAACTTCAAAATCCTGAAAAGGAAACTAACTTTGAAAACTGTATAGCAACAGTTAATATTCCTGTAGGAGAAGTGTTTACATCACCAACACTTGAAGGAACTAATGGTCTGCTTCATGTAGAAGAAGTATTCCTAGATGGTTTAAAATATGTAGACCTAGAAATTCTATTTAAGGATGGATATGTAACTGAATATAATTGTGGAAATTTTGAAGAGGAAGAAAAAAATAAGAAGTATATAGAAGAGAATCTTTTATTCCCACATAAAACTTTACCACTTGGAGAGTTTGCCATAGGAACAAATACATTAGCTTATGTAATAGCTCAAAAGCATAATATAGTACCTATTCTTCCAATTCTTATTGGAGAAAAGATGGGGCCACACTTTGCAATAGGAGATACTTGTTATTCTTATAGCGAGGATAATAGAGTATACAACCAATATGATGGAAAAGAGATAGTTGCAAAGGATAATGCAAAATCTATTCTAAGAAAAACAGATAGAAGTAATGCTTATACTCAATGCCATACTGATATAACTATACCTTATGATAGTCTTGATTTTATTAATGCTATATCTAAAGATGGAGAAATTATTGAGGTTATAAAGGCTGGAAGATTTATTTTAGCAGGCACAGAAGAGTTAAATGAGCCATTTACTGAAGAAGTATAAGAAAAATATATAACCATAATTTACTGAAATTAATTATATAGATTTAATCATGAGAATATGATAAGCGGAGGGATTGTATGATTAGTAACTTTGATATCAAAAGTAAAATGACAGTTAAGCTAGATGACACACTTCCAGAAATGCCTAAATTTCAAGAGGAAATTAGAAGAGCTCCAGATAGAGGATATAATTTAACTCCAACTCAAACGGAACTTGCTCTTAAAAATGCTTTAAGATATATTCCAGAAGAGCTTCATGAAATTCTTGCACCAGAATTTATGGATGAGCTTGTAACTAGGGGGAGAATCTATGGTTATAGATTTAGACCAGAAGAAAAATTAAGTGGAAAAGCTATAGAGGAATACAAAGGTAACTGTATAGAGGGAAAGGCATTCCAAGTTATGATTGATAACAATTTAGACTTTGATGTGGCTCTATATCCTTATGAGTTAGTTACCTACGGAGAAACAGGACAAGTATGTCAGAACTGGATGCAGTACAGGTTAATTATGAAATATCTCGAAGTTATGACTGATGAGCAGACTCTTGTAATGGAAAGTGGACATCCACTAGGACTATTTAGAAGCTCAAAAACCTCACCAAGAGTTATAACAACAAATGGATTAATGGTTGGAATGTTTGATAATCCAAAAGACTTCCATCTTGCTACTCAATTAGGAGTTGCAAATTATGGTCAAATGACTGCAGGAGGATGGATGTATATAGGACCTCAAGGAATTGTTCATGGAACTTTTAACACTATAGTTAATGCAGGAAGATTAAAACTTGGAGTTCCAGAACATGGAGATCTAAAAGGAAAGATATTTGTAACTTCAGGACTTGGTGGAATGAGTGGAGCACAACCTAAGGCTGTTGAAATTGCTAATGGAGTTGGAATCATTGCTGAAGTTGATTATTCTAGAATTAAAACTAGACTAGATCAAGGATGGGTTTCTATGGCATCTGAGAATCTTGAAGAAGTAATTAGAGTAGCACAAGAGAGTGCGGCTAAAGAAGAAACTATTTCTATTGCTTATCATGGAAATATTGTAGATTTGCTACAGTATATTTTAGATAATGATATCCATATAGATTTATTATCTGACCAAACATCTTGTCATGCTGCATATGATGGAGGCTATGCTCCTGTTGGAATTTCTTTTGATGAAAGAACTAGACTTCTAAAGGAAGATAGAGAAAAGTTCTGTGAACTTGTTGATATGTCACTGCTTAAACATTATTCTATAATTAAAAAGCTAGTGGATAAGGGAGTTTACTTCTTTGATTATGGTAACTCATTTTTAAAAGCAATATATGATGCTGGTGGTACGGACATAGTTAAAAATGGAGTAGATGAAAAGGACGGATTTATTTATCCTTCATATGTTGAAGATATTATGGGACCAATGTTGTTTGACTATGGATATGGACCATTTAGATGGGTGTGTTTAAGTCATGACCATGAGGATTTAGTGAAAACTGACCATGCAGCTATGGAATGTATAGATCCAAATAGAAGAGGTCAAGACAGAGATAATTATATTTGGATTAGAGATGCAGAGAAGAATAAATTAGTTGTTGGAACAGAAGCAAGAATTCTTTATCAAGATGCAGAAGGACGTATGAGGATAGCGCTTAAGTTCAATGAACTTGTAAGAAAAGGTGAAGTTGGTCCAATTATGTTAGGAAGAGACCATCATGATGTAAGTGGAACAGATTCACCATTTAGAGAAACTTCTAATATTAAAGATGGAAGCAATATGATGGCTGAAATGGCTATTCAATGTTTTGCAGGAAATGCAGCTAGAGGAATGAGTCTTATAGCGCTTCATAATGGAGGCGGAGTAGGAACAAGTAAGTCTATCAATGGCGGGTTTGGTCTTGTTTTAGATGGAAGTGAAAGAGTTGATAACATTATAAAATTATCTATGGCATGGGATGTTATGGGTGGAGTTGCTAGAAGAGCTTGGGCGAGAAATCCTAACTCAATAGAAACTAGCATGGAGTATAATGAGAAAAATTCTAATACAGACCATATTACTCTTCCATTTATACCAAAGGATGATTTAATTAAAAAAGTTATTGCAGATGCCTTAAGTAAATAAGTTAAAGGTATATATAAGTTAATAATATAAATAGCAAACATAGCTTAGAACTTTAATTGATAATAGTAATTATCGATGAGAGTACTGAGTTATGTTTTTTATTTATTAAAATTTGTGTATTGAGAAAGATTATAGATAAATTAAGAAAAACTTTAGGAAAAATTAATATGATATATATATGATTTTAATAGATTTGTTACGTATATGAATAGGGGAATATATTTAAATTAATACTATAGAAAAAAATAATAATGGTAGTAAAGTGTATTGAACACCCCAATTTACAGTAGTATAATAGACTAGGCATTGCGAGAAAAAGAGGAAGGGGAGTGTTTATAAGGTGTCATATAGTGTGAAGAATAAGAAATTAAAAAATTATATAATGATAATTATAACCATCATCTCTATAATTATTTTTAGCGGATGTAGTAAGAAGGGTAGTTCTAATGGAGAAGTAGATAAACCGACAGGTGATACTCATTATACTAGTGCACTTATTGAAAAAAATAATAACATATACATATATGATGATAATTACACAGATTTAGAGCCAATTGGGGATTTAACTAGATTAAAAGAGTTTACAACTTTAAGTGATGATTGGAAGAACATAGCCTTTAAATATATTGATGATAAAGATAAGATAAATATTTATAATTTGGAATCAAGGGAATATAAGATTCTTGAAATAGATAATAGCAATAGTGGTGAAATATCAGATATACAGTGGATTGATAATCTTATTATAATTGGACTATATAAGAATCCTACCACTACTAAATATTTAGTATATAATGCTGAGAACTTTGAACTCGTAAATAGTTGTGAAGGAATCTTAATTGATGTATTTGATGGTGGAAAGACTTTAGTATATGGAGCTAATAATCAAGGTAGCACCTCCATATATGTAAATGATAAAAAGGTCTATACCTTAGAAAAAGAAGGGGAAGTTTTACTTAGTGGAAAGGTAGCTTCAAATAAAAGTGATATAGCCTTTATTACTTTTGTTTTTGATAGAGAAACCCTTGAGCAAAAGGAGTATCTATATGAAGGAAAGCTAGAAGAAAATGAAATTAAAGAAGTGAAAATAATTGAAAAGCCTTATGAGATAACAGGAGATGTTAATTATGAGGGTGAAGAACTTCGTATAACTGATGTTGATACTTATGCAGAGGTTAAAGATGATAAGTTTGTCATTAATGATTTAAAGGAAAGCAACAAAAGTCTCATGGAAAATACTAAGAAGCTAAAGGATATTTTAAAAGAAACTTTTAAAACTGAAAATATAGATGAAAGTCTATCTTGGCCTCAGCTCGGAATTTACAATATTACCTGGTTTACTAGGTAATATTTTTATGCTTAAATATGTTTTCGTTTACTGTGTGAAAATTAATAAAATAGTTACAGAATTTATTGACAGTTAACATTAAATCACCTATAATTTACCATGAACTTCAAATTTATATGTAAAAATAAGGGAGGAAATTTATATGAGTAAAATGATGCTTTCGCCTGATGAAATTACTACATACGTAGAAGAAGTTGGGTACAAAAAGGTAACTAACAAAGGTGTACAAACCCTTTTCTTAGGCATTTGTGCAGGGATATTTATAGCTTTAGGTGCATATGCGGCATCAGTTGCCTCACATGGAATTAATGATCCAGGATTACAAAAATTTGTAGCTGGAATAGTGTTTCCAGTGGGGTTAATACTTGTATTAATCTGTGGAGCTGAATTATTTTCGGGTAATTCACTTCTAAGTGTGGCTTGGGCGGAGAAGAGAATTACAACTGGACAAATGTTTAAGAACTGGGCAATCGTTTGGGTTGGTAACTTTATAGGAGCTGCATTTGTAGCTTTATTGGTATCTGCATCAGGTCTTTTATCAACAGGGACTGTTGGAGGATATGCAGTTAAGGTGGCAGCAACTAAAGCAAGTATAGGGTTTGGCCCAGCTTTAGCTAGTGGAATACTTTGTAACATTATAGTTTGTTCCAGCGTATGGGGTGCCTATGCAGCTAAAGATGTAACAGGGAAATTATTCATGGTATTCTTTCCAATATTAACCTTTATTATTGCTGGGTTTGAACACTGTGTTGCTAATATGTACTACTTATCAATAGGATTACTTGCAAAAACTAATCCTGCTTTCGTTGAAGCATCTCATATTTCAGCTGAAAAGATAGACAACTTAAATTTAGGTGGGGTATTAAGTAATTTAGTTCCAGTTACAATTGGAAACGTAATAGGTGGAGCAGTTATCGTTGGGTTAACATACTGGTTCATCTTTAGAAAATGTAACGCTAAAAAAGATGTAGCTGAAAATAAGGCTGTTTAATTAATAAAATATTATATAAATCTTTAAAAAACCATGATGAAGTTTAAACTTTATCATGGTTTTGTTTTTCATCACAATATATTGCATAAATATGCGAAAAAACTATTCTATATTGGTATGTAATGGTATAAAATAGTGATACACAATAATTTTGGTAATGAGGATTAATTTTTTAAAATTTAAGGAGAGGTATAAATGAAATCTATAAGTAGAATAATTAAAGATTTACCTTTTGGAGCCTCTGCCTTAGTAGAGGAGCGAATTAATCATAAAAATACTACTATTATAATTATTAAAGATAAATTTAAAGGTTTTATGAATGCACCTTGGGAAATGGAATTTCATTTTAAAGGTGGAGTAGTGAGGAGTAGAAAGATTCTTTCAGCCCATATAATCATTGAGGTTAAGGATAACTTCAATGATAAGTATTATCCTTTCCACTTTGATTACTATGAAGAAAGTTCATTAAAACTTCTGTATAACTTAACTAAACAACGTGAAATTTACATTATTGTTAGTGATGGTAGTGATGAATATATATCTAAATCCTTCAATAATAACCTAGGACCATTTCTTAAAAAGTATGTAAAGGATTGCATTAATTATGGATATCGGTGGAATAATGAAGAGTATAAGCAGTCACTAGTGGCGGTAATTGAGTCTTTTCAAGATATAAGAGATTTTTGGGATAGGCTTGGGAATGAGGTTCATATGGAGGGTATAAGAAAGTAGAATAAAAATAAACTTAGGGAACTAGGAATAAAACTGAATATATGAGAATAGAATTACAACATATGAATGTATTTATTTAAGGAAATAAAATTAGTTTCTTTATTTAGTAGAAAAATGTAAATGCATAAGTATGGTGACATTCTTTTGAAACTAGCGGTGTTGAATACTTTTCAGCACCTTTTTATTTTTTAAAAATGGGGGGCAGTATTATGGAAAAGCTAATAATCACAGCAGCTATTTGTGGAGCTGAAGTAACTAAAGAACAGAATCCTAGTGTACCTTACACAGTAGAAGAAATTGGAGAAGAAGCAGAAAAGGCTTATAGAGCAGGTGCAAGTATAATTCACTTACATGTAAGAGAAGATGATGGAACTCCTACTCAAAGCAAGGAAAGATTTGCAGATTGCATTGATGAAATTAAGAGAAGATGTCCAGATGTTATAATTCAACCTTCAACTGGAGGGGCAGTAGGTATGAGCAATGAAGAAAGGCTTCAGCCAATAGAATTATTACCAGAGATGGCTACTCTAGATTGTGGAACCTGTAACTTTGGCGGCGATGATATATTTGTTAATACAGAAAATACTATAAAGGAATTTGGAGCTAAAATGATCTCATTAAAAATTAAGCCAGAAGTTGAAGTTTTCGATAAGGGCATGATTGATATGGCTATAAGGCTTCAAAGAAAAGGATTTATTAAAGCACCAATGCATTTTAATCTTGTAATGGGGGTTAATGGAGGTATAGGAGCTGATCCTAGAGATTTCGTATTTATGAGAGGCAGTATACCAGTAGGAAGTACTTATACTGTAGCTGGAATTGGTAGAAATGAGTTCACATTAGCTACAATGTCAATAATTGATGGAGGACATGTCAGAGTAGGATTTGAGGATAACGTTTACCTTTCTAAAGGAGTTATGGCTAAATCAAATGGTGAACTTGTAGAGAAGGTAGTTAGATTAGCTAAGGAGTTAGGTAGAGAAATTGCTACTCCAACTGAAGCTAGAGCTATTTTAGGGATTAATTAATTACATTCAAATAAATTAAGAGAGAAGGAGTATGATTTATATGAAAAAAGGTAACAGATACGGAACTCATAGAGTAATAGAGCCTAAAGGTGGATTACCACAACCAGCTTTAAAGATTGATAATGATATGAATATCTATGATAATGAAATACTTATTAATGTACAATCCTTAAATATTGACTCTGCTAGTTTTACTCAACTTGAAGATGAAGCTAATCATGATGTAGAAAAGATAAAAGCAAAAATTCTACAAATCGTTGGTGAAAGAGGAAAAATGCAAAATCCAGTAACAGGCTCAGGTGGAATGTTAATTGGAACAGTTGCAGAAGTTGGAGATGCATTACATGGTAAAACTGATTTAGCTGTTGGAGACAAAATTGCTACATTAGTTTCATTATCACTAACTCCACTTAAAATTGATGAGATATTAGAGGTTAAGGCTGATATTGATAGAGTTGATATTAAAGGAAATGCTATATTATTTGAAAGTGGAATATATGCAAAAATTCCTACTGATATGTCTGAAGCATTAGCACTGGCAGCTCTAGATGTTGCAGGAGCACCAGCTCAAGTTGCTAAACTTGTTAAACCAGGCGAAACAGTTGTAGTTCTTGGAGCAGCGGGAAAATCAGGTTTATTGTGTTGCTATGAAGCAGTTAAGAGAGTTGGACCAGCAGGTAAAGTTATTGCTGTAGTAAGAAAAGAGAAATATAGAGAAATATTTACTAGATTAAATCTTGGACCAAATCTAGTAGTAGTTTTAGCAGATGCCAATGACCCATTATCAGTTCTTAGTGCTGTAAAAGAAAATAATAGAGGCAAAGAAGCTGATATAGCTATTAACTGTGTAAATGTTCAAAACACAGAAATGGCTTCAATTCTACCAGTTAGAAATGGTGGAATAGTATACTTCTTCTCAATGGCAACCTCTTTTACAAAAGCTGCTCTTGGAGCAGAAGGAATAGGGAAAGATGTAACAATGATAGTTGGGAATGGATATACAAAAGACCATGCAGCTATAACTCTTGAAGAATTAAGAGAAAATGATGAGCTTAAAAAGATTTTCGAAGAAAAATATATTTAGTGCCACATAAGGTGGAATTAATAATTAATGATGAAAAATGAAGGTGAGAATTCCTAGAGAATTATTTTGAAAGGAAGTAAGTTTCCCAATTACAATGGGGGTGGTTTTGATGAATACACGTAGATATGAATTGTTTCCAGATATAACCGATGAGCAATGGAATGATTGGAGATGGCAAGTTAAAAATAGAATAGAGACTGTTGAAGATTTGAAAAAATACACTCAATTAATGAAAGAAGATGAAGACGGAGTTAATAAGTGTCTTGAGACGTTTAGAATGGCAATAACTCCATATTATTTATCACTAATTGATCCTAATAATCCTGATGACCCTGTAAGAAAGCAAGCTATTCCAACTGCTTTAGAAACTCATAGGGCAGATGCAGATCAATTAGACCCATTACATGAGGATACTGATTCTCCAGTGCCTGGACTTACCCACAGATATCCAGATAGAGTTTTGCTGTTAATTACAGATCAATGTTCTATGTATTGTAGACATTGTACAAGAAGGCGGTTTGCAGGGCATCATGATGATTGCATGCCAATGGCAAGGATTGATAAGGCAATAGAGTATATTAGGAATACACCAGTTGTAAGAGATGTTCTTTTATCTGGTGGAGATGCATTATTGGTAGATGATGAAGTTTTAGAATATATAATTAAGAAACTACGTGAGATACCTCATGTTGAAATAATAAGAATTGGTTCAAGAACGCCTGTTGTTATGCCACAAAGAATTACGGATGACCTTGTAAATATGCTCAAGAAGTATCATCCAATTTGGATTAATACTCATTTTAATCATCCAAATGAAATTACTGAGGAATCAAAGACAGCTTGTGAGAAGATGGCTGATGCAGGAATACCGCTTGGTAATCAATCAGTTCTTCTAAAAGGCGTAAATGACTGTGTTCATGTAATGAAGGATTTAGTAAATGGACTAGTTAAAATAAGAGTTAGACCATATTATATTTACCAATGTGATTTATCTCTAGGACTTGAGCATTTTAGGACTACAGTATCAAAGGGAATAGAAATAATTGAGGGGTTAAGAGGACATACATCGGGGTTATGTGTACCAACTTTTGTTGTAGATGCTCCTGGTGGTGGCGGTAAAACTCCAGTTATGCCAAATTATATAATTTCTCAAAGTCACGATAAGGTAATTTTAAGAAACTTTGAAGGGGTGATAACAACCTATACAGAGCCTGATAATTACATCCCAGGATGTAAATGTGATGTTTGTATTGGGAAAAAAGAAATTCATAAGGTTGGAGTATCAGGTTTATTAAATGGAGAAAATCTTTCTCTTGAGCCAGTAGGGTTAGAAAGAAACAAGAGACACGCTGCAGCTAAAAGTGAATAATTAAATAATAAAAATGAATAATTTAAAATTAGAATTTAGAATTAGAGATTTACTTAAATTTAGGGCTTAAAATTTAGAATGTAGAATATATAGATCTCAGAAGAATTCTTTTTAGGTTAAAAAGAGAGTTATTTTAATTATAAGTTCTACATTCTAATTTCTAAATATTAAAAGTTAGATTTCAAAAATCAAGTGGAAGTAGGATAAAAGGTGAATGTATACTTATTCATACAAAAGGGTGAATAAAATGTAAGTAAGAAAACAGAAATGTAAAACGTTTTCAGGTAACTATAATCTGATTATACTAAATATAAAAACTTTATACTTATTTCATAAAATTACAAAAATATAAAAATTTTTTGCAAAAATATATTGCATTTTCAGAAAAATAAATCTATAATCATTTTGTGAGATAAATGTTTGAAAAATTTAAACATTTGAAAAAATAAAATAATTAAACATAAATAGAGGTGCTTATGAATTGGTAACCAGTAAATGATAAGGAGATTACCCTCCTATGTTCTGGTGAATTGTTTTTAAGCCGAAAGGATGCAAAGGTATTATGCATTACTTGGGGATAAAGTACAAGTCTTTATCACTGCCATATATTGTGGTGAGCTATTTATGTAATGAAAAATATTCATTACATTAATAGTTCTAATTTAGGAAGCTAATGGTGTTGAATATTTTCAATGCCATTTTTATTTTGGCATTGAACAAAATAAATTAAATTTGAGGGGGAAATGAAAATGGAAATGAAATCAATAATCAGATTAAGAATGAGTTCACACGATGCTCATTACGGCGGAAACCTTGTGGATGGAGCAAGAATGTTACAACTATTCGGAGACGTAGCTACAGAACTTTTAATACTACAAGATGGTGATGAAGGTTTATTCAAAGCTTATGACAGTGTAGAATTTATGGCACCTGTATATGCTGGAGATTATATCGAAGCAGTAGGAGAAATCACTAACGTTGGAAACTCTTCAAGAAAAATGGTTTTCGAAGCTAGAAAAGTTATCGTTCCAAGACCTGACATCAATGATTCAGCTTGTGATGTTTTAGCAGAGCCAATAGTTGTTTGTAGAGCAACAGGAACTTGCGTAGTACCAAAGGATAAGCAAAGAAAATAGTTAGTAAGATTTATGTAAAATAATGTTAAAAAACCAACTGTTTTAGGTCTGAGGAGGGAATTAAGATGGAAAAACTTATAGTAACAGCAGCTATATGTGGAGCAGAGGTAACTAAAGATCAAAACCCCGGCGTTCCATATACTGTTGAAGAAATAGGGATAGAAGCTGAGAAAGCGCATAAAGCAGGAGCAGCTGTAATACACCTTCACGTTAGAGAAGATGACGGTACTCCAACACAAAGCAAAGATAGATTTGAAGCTTGTATGGCTGAAATCAGAAGAAGATGCCCAGACGTTATAATACAACCATCAACTGGTGGAGCTGTAGGAATGACTAACGCTGAGAGACTTCAACCTGTTGATTTATCACCAGAAATGGCAACTCTTGACTGTGGAACTTGTAACTTTGGTGGAGACGAGGTTTTCACAAACACAGAGAACACAATAAAAGAGTTCGGTGAAAAAATGATACAATTAAATGTTAAACCTGAAATCGAAGTTTTTGACAAGGGAATGATAGATATGGCTATCAGACTTAACAAAAAAGGATATATAAAATCTCCAATGCACTTTAACTTCGTAATGGGAGTAAATGGTGGAATAAGTGCTGATCTTAGAGATTTCGTGTTCATGAGAGAAAGCATTCCAGCAGGAAGTACTTATACTGTATCTGGTATAGGTAGAAATGAATTCCCATTAGCTATGATGTCAATCATCGATGGTGGACATGTTAGAGTTGGATTTGAAGATAACGTTTACTTATCTAAAGGTGTAATGGCAAACAGCAACTGTGAATTAGTTGAAAAAGTTGTCAGATTAGCTAAAGAATTAGGAAGAGAAATCGCTACACCAGCAGAAGCAAGAGAAATATTAGGACTTGATGAGAAATTAAAGTCTTACAAAATATAATAAACAACAAGGATAAGAAGGGAGAAATTAATTATGAAACAAGGATGCAAATACGGAACTCACAGAGTTATAGAACCAAAAGGTGTTTTACCACAACCAGCTACAAAAATAGACAATGATATGGACATATATGATAACGAAATCCTTATAAACGTACAAGCTTTAAACATTGACTCTGCAAGCTTTACTCAAATAGAGGAAGAAGCAGGACATGATATAGAAAAAATAAAAGCTAAAATATTAGAAATCGTTAATCAAAGAGGGAAGATGCAAAATCCAGTTACTGGATCAGGCGGAATGCTTATTGGAACAATCGAGAAAATAGGTTCAGCTTTAGAAGGAAACATAGATCTTAAAGTTGGAGACAAAATCTCTACATTAGTTTCTCTATCTTTAACTCCACTTAAAATAGAAGAAATAATCGACGTTAAACCTGACATCGATAGAGTTGAAATCAAAGGAAAAGCAATATTATTCGAAAGTGGAATATATGCTAAACTTCCAGAAGATTTAGAAGAGACTTTAGCTTTAGCAGCTTTAGACGTTGCAGGAGCTCCAGCTCAAGTAGCTAAATTAGTTACACCAGGTCAATCAGTTCTTTTATTAGGCGCAGCTGGAAAATCAGGAATGCTTTGCTGCTACGAAGCTGTTAAAAGAGTTGGACCAACAGGAAACGTAATTGGTTTAGTTAGAAACGAAGAGGAAGCTGCAAGATTAAGAAGATTAAACTTAAGAATGAAAATAGTTATTGGAGATGCTACTAAAGCTATCGAAGTAATGAACACAGCTTTAGAGAACAACAACGGTAAAGAAGTAGATGTAGCTATCAACATAGTTAACGTTAACAACACTGAGATGTCAACTATATTACCAGTTAGAGATAACGGAATAGTTTACTTCTTCTCAATGGCTACAGCATTCACTAAAGCAGCATTAGGAGCTGAGGGTGTAGGTAAAGACGTAACTATGATAGTAGGAAACGGATACACTCAAGGACATGCTGAAATAACTCTTGAAGAATTAAAAGAGAATGCAGAATTAAGACAAATATTCAAAGAATTATACGTTTAATCCATTTAGACCAAGAAACAATTAAATCTCAACTAAATTTAAAACTTATACTAGCTTAAAATTTAAAAAGATAAAATTTCAGGGGGTAAATATAAATGAATACAACACGTAGACAAGAATTATTTCCAAACGTTACTGATGAGCAGTGGAATGACTGGACATGGCAGACTAAAAACAGAATAGAGACTTTAGAGGACTTAAAGAAGTACATGCCATTAACAGCTGAAGAAGAAGAAGGAGCTCAAAAATGCCTAGAAACTTTAAGAATGGCTATAACTCCATACTACCTAAGCTTAATCGATCCTACTAATGACAATGATCCAGTAAGATTACAAGCTATACCAACTGGACTTGAAGCTCACAGAGCAGCAGCAGATTTAGAGGATCCACTACACGAAGATACAGATTCTCCAGTACCAGGATTAACTCATAGATACCCAGATAGAGTATTACTTCTTATCACAGACCAATGCTCTATGTACTGCAGACACTGCACAAGAAGAAGATTTGCTGGACAACAAGATGATTGTATGCCAATGGCAAGAATCGATAAAGCTATTGAGTACATTGCAAAAACTCCAGTAGTAAGAGACGTAGTATTATCAGGTGGAGACGCATTACTAGTTGCAGATGAAACTTTAGAGTACATCATCAGTAAATTAAGAGCAATACCACACGTTGAAATAATAAGAATAGGATCAAGAACTCCAGTTGTTATGCCACAAAGAATAACTGATGATCTTGTAAATATGCTTAAGAAATATCACCCAATCTGGTTAAACACTCACTTTAACCACCCAGCTGAGATTACTCCAGAAGCTATAGAAGCTTGTGCTAAATTAGCTAACGCTGGTGTACCACTTGGAAACCAATCAGTTCTTTTAAGAGGAGTTAACGATTGCGTTCATACAATGAAAGATTTAATGCACGGATTAGTTAAGATGAGAGTAAGACCTTACTATATCTACCAATGTGACCTTTCATTAGGACTTGAGCACTTCAGAACTCCAGTTTCTAAAGGAATCGAAATAATTGAAGGTTTAAGAGGACATACATCAGGATTCTGCGTACCAACATTTGTTGTTGACGCTCCAGGCGGTGGTGGAAAAACTCCAGTTATGCCTAACTATGTTATCTCTCAAAGCCATGATAAGATTATTTTAAGAAACTTTGAAGGTGTTATAACAACTTATACAGAGCCAACAAACTATACTCCAGGATGTACTTGTGATATATGCACAGGTAAGAAAACAGCTCACAAAGTTGGAGTTGCTGGATTATTAAACGGAGAAAGATTAAGCCTTGAGCCAGTAGGACTTGAGAGAAATGAAAGACATGTTCACGAAAAAGAAGTAGAAGAAGTGAAATAAATGAACGAGATCTTAAAAATGTTGAAGTCTTATAGAAGTGTATCTATTATAGGAATGAACAAAAATGTTGGTAAAACTACAACGTTGAACCATATATTGAAGGAGGCTAGGGGCACTATGTCCCTAGGCCTTACTTCTATTGGTAGAGATGGTGAGGAATTAGATAGAGTTACAGCAACAGAAAAACCTAGAATATACATTGAAAAGGGCACAACAATTGCTACGGCTAAATGCTGCCTTTTAAATAGTGATTTTACTAGAGAAATTATAAGTACTACAGGGATAAACACTCCAATGGGTGAGATTGTTATTTGCAAAGCTTTAAGCGATGGATATGTGGATTTAGGAGGACCTTCCGTAAATGCATATATGACAGATATAAAAAATCAATTGCTAGATCTTAACTGCGACTTAGTTATAATTGACGGTGCATTAAGTAGAAAGACCTTCGCATCACCTCAAGTATGTGAGGCAACAGTATTATCTACAGGAGCTGCACTATCAAGAAGTATGGCATCAGTTATAGGCGAAACAAAACATACATTAGATTTATTAAGTTTACCAAAGGAACAAGATCTAAAAATCCTAGAGGTTGCCACAGAAATCCTAGATAAAGGTATTGTTGGAGTAATTTATAAAAATGGTGAATGTAAGCTTGTAGAGGTTTTAACAGCGCTGGAAGCTGCACAGGAAATAGTTGAAGCTTTAGATGAAGAAGTATCTCATGTAGTTATTAAAGGAGCAGTGTCAGATAAGCTTTTAGAAAGTATAATGACATCTACAAATTTATATAAAAATATTACCTTCCTAGTAGAAGATGGAACAAAGCTATTTATAAGCAGAGATACACTTTATAAATTCCAAAAACAAGGCGGAGAAATAAAGGTGTTAGGAAAAATAACTGTAGTTTGTATAACTGCTAATCCAAAATCACCTTATGGATATGAATTCCCAAAGAAGGCATTCCTAAATGGGCTTAGAGAAGCGGTTGACATACCAGTATTTGATGTATTAGGAGGAGAATAGATATGAAGTTTTTAGATAATGAACAAAGAGCACAAATCGGATTTTCCTTCATTATGGATGAACTGGGAATAATAACAGCATACGGTGCAGAAGAAAAGAAAAAATTAAAACCCTATAAAATAGGGGAGAATGCTAAACTTAAAGAAGAATTAGATAATATAGAAAACATGATTGGTCATATGGGAGATTATCATAGTGAATTCAATAATATAGTAAGAATTCTTCATAAAATTAAAGATATAAGAAATACGGTAAAAAGAATCGAGAAAGTTGAGACTTTAGATGAAGTTGAACTTTACGAGATTAAATATGTTGCAATGTTATTAGAGGAGCTGAAGTCTGTACTGCAGGGTATGACTTTAGCCATAGATAAAATAAAACTACATTCTTTAGAGGAAGTAATAGACATATTGGACCCAACAAAGAAAAGAATGTCTACATTTTATATCTATGAGGAATATAGTGAAAAACTTTCTGAAATAAGAAAGTTAAAAGACAATAAGGAAAAAGAAATTTTTTCCTGTGATGATGAAGAAAAGATTGAAGAGTTAAAACAAGAAAGATTAAATATTGTCATTGAAGAAGAGAAAGAAGAACTAGCAATAAGAAGAAATTTGACATCAAAACTTACCTCCTTCAGTAAAGAAATAGCTCATAACTTAAAGATTGTTGGAGTTTTAGATTTATTAATGGCTAAGGCATACATAGCTATTAAATATAATTGTGTGAAGCCAAACATCCTTAATGAAATGAATATTAAAATAGTAGACAGTATTAATCCGGAAATTGAAAGTATCCTTAAGAAAAAGGGAAAGAAGTTCTCACCAGTTAATATTGAATTAAAGGGTGGAACCACTGTAATTACAGGAGCTAACATGGGAGGAAAGAGTGTTGCACTAAAAACTATAGTGCTTAACTTATTCCTTGGACAGATGGGATTCTTTGTGTTTGCAAAGGAAGCAAGCTACCCGATATTAGACTTTATACACTTTGTTTCAGATGATATGCAATCTATCTCTAAAGGACTCAGCACTTTTGGAGCAGAAATCATTAAGTTGAAAGAGGTTGTAGAATGTGTAAAACGTGCAGATGGCTTCGTTGCTCTAGATGAATTTGCTAGAGGAACTAACCCTAAGGAAGGTTTCTTCTTAGTTAAATCCCTTGCAAACTATCTGCAGAAGTTTAATACAGCCAGCATAATATCAACCCATTATGATGGTGTAGTAGAAGAATCAATGGTTCATTATCAGGTAGTCGGCCTTAAGAATATTGATTTTAACAAGTTGAAATATAAGATAGATTTAAATAAAACTCATTCGGTTGAAATTATTCAAGAGAATATGGAGTATAAATTAGAGAGAGTATCTAAAGCGAATCAAGTACCTAAGGACGCTCTGAATATAGCAATGTTACTTGGATTAGAAAGTGACATAGTAGATATTGCAAAAATTTATTATCAGGAGGAATACAATGGAAAGTAAATTAAACTTAAACCTAGAAGTCGTTGCTAAAGCGAGAGAATCAGCAAAGAATATAGCACAGGGAACACAAGCGTTTATAGATAAAAACACTACAGTTGCTGTAGAAAGAACAATATGTAGATTATTAGGAATAGATGGTGTAGACGAGTTCGGAGTACCACTACCTAACGTAGTTGTTGAAAATATTAAAGATGGAAATGGACTTTCTGTTGGAGTTGCAACATTCGTTGGAAACGCTATGGTTAACACTGGATTATCAGCACAAGAAGTTGCAGAAAAAGTTGCTGCTGGTGAAATAGATTTAACAAAACTACCAATGAAAGATATGTTCGAAATCCAAATGACAATTAATAAAGTTGCTAAGGAAATGGTTGCAACAGTTAAAGCTAACAGAGGTAAGAGAGAAGAATATCTTGCTGAATTCGGCGATAAAACAGGACCATACCTTTACGTTATCGTTGCTACAGGCAATATCTATGAAGATATTATCCAAGCTAAAGCTGCTGCTAAACAAGGTGCAGACATCATAGCTGTTATCAGAACAACTGGACAAAGTTTACTTGACTACGTACCATACGGAGCAACTACAGAAGGATTCGGAGGAACTTTTGCTACTCAAGAAAACTTCAGACTTATGAGAGCTGCTTTAGACGAAGTTGGAGAAGAATTAGGAAGATACATAAGATTATGTAACTACTGTTCTGGATTATGTATGCCTGAAATAGCTGCTATGGGAGCTATCGAAAGACTTGACGTAATGCTTAATGATGCTCTATACGGAATACTATTTAGAGATATCAACATGCAAAGAACAATTGTTGACCAATACTTCTCAAGAATAATTAATGGTTTTGCAGGAGTTATAATCAACACTGGAGAGGACAACTACTTAACTACAGCTGATGCAGTTGAGGAAGCTCACACAGTTCTTGCATCTCAATTTATAAATGAGCAATTTGCTTTATTTGCTGGACTTCCAGAAGAGCAAATGGGATTAGGACATGCATTCGAAATTAATCCAAACGTTGAAAATGGATTCCTTTATGAGCTTGCACAAGCACAAATGGCTAGAGAAATCTTCCCTAAAGCTCCACTTAAATACATGCCTCCAACTAAGTTCATGACTGGAGATATATTTAAAGGACAGGTTCAAGATGCATTATTTAACATGGTTACAATAATGACTGGACAAAAATTACACTTATTGGGAATGTTAACAGAAGCTATACACACTCCATTCATGAGTGACAGAGCTCTATCTATAGATAACGCACAATATATATTCAGCACAATGAAAGACCTTGGTTCAGAAATCACTTTCAAAAAAGGTGGAATAATGGAGACTAGAGTTGACGAAGTTCTAAATAAAGCTGCTGATCTATTATCTGAAATAGAAAAAGAAGGCCTATTCAGAACTATCGAGCAAGGTAAATTTGCAGGAATTAAGAGACCTCTAAACGGAGGAAAAGGACTTAATGGTGTTGTTGAGAAAGAAAATAACTACTTCAACCCATTTATAGAGTTAATGTTAGGGGGTAACAAATAATGAGCGGAGGATTATATTCAACTGAAGTAAGAGACTATGATACTAACCTGGATTTAACTAAACTTAAACCATACGGAGATACAATGAACGACGGAAAGGTTCAAGTAAGTTTTACACTACCAGTAAAAGATGATGAAAGAGGAGTAGAGGCAGCACTTCAACTTGCTAAATCTATGGGATTAAAAGATCCTAACGTTGCTCATCATGGAGCACTAGATGCAGAATTCACATTCTACGTAGCATATGGTTCATTAACTCACACTGTTAACTATGAAGAAATTCACGTTCAAACAGTAGAAGTTGACACTATGTCTATGGGAGAAGTTCAAGACTATATTAAAGAAAATATCGGAAGAGATGTAGTAATAGTTGGAGCTTCAACTGGAACTGATGCACATACTGTTGGTATAGATGCAGTTATGAATATGAAAGGTTTCGCAGGACACTATGGTCTTGAGAGATATAAAGGAATCGAAGCTCTTAATCTAGGTAGCCAAGTTGAGAATGAAGAGTTCATCAAAAAAGCTATCGAGCTTAAAGCAGACGTTTTACTAGTTTCACAAACAGTAACTCAAAAGGATGTACACATCCAAAACTTAACCAACCTTGTAGAGCTTCTTGAGGCTGAAGGTTTAAGAGATAAAGTTGTATTAGTTTGTGGTGGACCAAGAATCACTCACGAATTGGCTAAAGAATTAGGATATGATGCTGGATTCGGACCAGGAAAATATGCTGATGATGTAGCTACATTCGCGGTAACTGAAATGGTTGCAAGAGGATTAGTTTAATACAAAATAATAGGTAATTAATAGAGGTTTATGGGGGCAACTTTCAAATAAAAAATTAATAATAAATTCCTCTTACTGGGGAGGGAACCAAGAGAGGTTCCGAGGGGTTTATTATGTACTCTATAGCTAACTCAAATAGTAGTAAAAATATGGTTTACCTCCTTATAGATACTGTTTATGAGCTAAGCTTGGAGCAAAAGATTTTTTAAATGAAAATTAGATAGAAAAAATAAAGGTAGGTTTGCGTTGCAAACCTAGCTTTTATTTTTTATGAAAAATGAACTATGAAAAATGAAGAATTAAAGAAAAGAACTCCCAAAGGAGTTCTCACAATAATTATTCATCATTAATTATTCATTTCAATTAGCAGGACTAATTGTGATTCTACGCCATGCTTTCCCATTCTTCATAAAGCTCAGCTAGTTCATCTTCAGCATCCTGAAGTAATTTATGTACTTCTCTACTTTTGTCAGGATTAGAATAAACTTCTTCTAAGCAAAGCTGACCTTGAAGATCTTCAATGGTTTCTTCTGTAGAAGCAATTTGCGTTTCTATATTTTTAAGAAGATTTGCTTTTTCTTTCTCAGCTTTTTCAACTTCACGTTTCTTCTTTTTATCTAATTTTATTTGAGTTTTAGTAGCTCCAGAGTATTCTTCGGAAGCTTCAAATCTATGGGGATTAGTCTTCTTTTCCACATAGTAAGAGTAGTTACCAAGGTATTCTTTTATGCCATCTTCATTAAGTTCATATATCTTGTTGATAATTTTATTTAAGAAGTATCTATCGTGAGATATTAGAATAATTGTACCATCATAGTTTAAAATGGCTGTTTCTAGGGCTTCACGAGACATGATGTCAAGGTGGTTTGTAGGCTCGTCAAGAAGTAAGAAGTTGGACTTAGAAAGCATTAGCTTTAAAAGGTTAATTCTACACTTTTCTCCACCACTAAGTGAGGATATCTTCTTAAATACGTCGTCACCTGTGAATAAAAATGCAGCGAGGGCTGAACGTACCTCGGTAGTAGTCATGTGATGGAAGTCATCCCATACTTCATCAATTATAGCTTTACTATCATCTAGGTTTGATTGCTCTTGGTCATAGTAACCAAGAAATACATTTTTACCTAGAACTTTAACTCCACTATCTGCTGGAATTTTATCCATGATGATTCTGAATAAAGTAGTTTTTCCACGACCATTTTCACCTATAAGAGCAATTTTTTCTTCTCTTTTAATATCCATATTTAGCCCATCAAAAAGTAGTTTATCTCCAAAGCTCTTTTTAAGGTTTTCAATATAAAGAACATCATTACCACTCTTTATTTGAGTTTCGAATTTTATTCTTGATGCTTTAGCTTCTTTAAGAGGCGCATCAATTCTTTCTATTTTATCAAGGGCCTTTTGACGGCTCTCAGCAGCTCTAACACTCTTCTCGCGGTTAAAAGACTTATATTTAGTTATAATGTCCTCTTGTCGTTTTATTTCAGCTTGCTGAAGGTCATAAGCCTTCTGCATAACTTCTCTATTCTTCTCTTTTAAGTCAATAAAGGCTGTATAATTTCCGTTATAAACCTGAACAGTTCCACCGATTAATTCCACAGTTTTGTTAGTTATGGCATCAAGGAAGAATCTATCGTGGGAAATTACAATAATGGTTCCCTTAATTTCTTTAAGATACTCCTCTAACCACTCGATAGCATCTAGGTCAAGATGGTTTGTAGGCTCATCAAGAAGTAGGATTTCAGGTTTTCTAAGAAGAAGCTTACATAATGCTACCCTAGTTTTTTGACCTCCACTTAAAATATCAATTGATTTATCAAAATCATTTTCTGTAAAGCCAAGACCCTTAAGAACTCTACTTATTTCACCTTTGTAGGTATATCCGCCACGATTTTCATAGACTTCTGTTAATGTAGTATAATCTCTTATTATTTTGTTGTGATAATCTTCCTTAGAAGCATCATAAGGTTCATTCATCTTTTCCTCAAGAGCTTTCAGTCTATCTTCCATTTCTAATAAGCTTTTAAAAACAGAAATAACCTCAGTGTAGATAGTGTTGTCTACATCAAGGGAAAGATTTTGGGAAAGGTACCCTAATTGTTTAGATTTATCTATATATAATTCACCTTCATCAAATTCCATTTGATTAGTAAGGATTTTAAAAAGGGTAGATTTACCTGCCCCGTTAGCTCCAATTAATCCGATTTTTTCACCTTCATTGACATTAAAGGTGATATCTTTTAAAATCATATCTATTCCAAAGTATTTACTTATATTTTTACAACTTAAAACTATCATGTATTTCACCGTCCTAATAGCATTTTATCATGAAACCATAAAAAGATAAATTGATTTATGGTAGTGAGTAGTTATGAAAAAAAGGCAGAATTGTAAATTATATATATGTGGGAATTTTTAAAATTTGTGATAAAAATATGTAACAAATATAATTAGTATAGTATAATAAGAAACATAAAAGATAGGAAGACTAATAAATAGGCTAATTAATATATTAATTACAGTAATTGTTTAATAGTAATTCAGAGATATAAAAGTAAAATAAGGAGTTGTGGTAAGGTGGAAAAGAAAAGAAGCATTTCGATGGCGGTAATTAAAAGGCTTCCAAAGTATTATAGATATTTACGCGAGCTTGATAAGAACGATGTTGATAGAATATCATCTAAAGAATTAAGTGAAAAGATTGGCTTTACTGCGTCCCAGATAAGACAAGATTTAAATTGTTTTGGAGATTTCGGACAGCAGGGATATGGATATAATGTAAAAGAGTTATTATATCAAATTTCAGTTATATTAGGATTAAATAAATCCTACAATACAATTATTATTGGAGCAGGAAACATAGGGCAAGCAATTGCTAACTATACAACCTTCGATAAAATGGCATTTAACCTAAAAGGAATTTTTGATTTAAATGTTAAACTTATAGGTCTTAAAATAAGAGATATAGAAATAAAAGATATGGATGAGCTAGATAGCTTTTTACAAAAAGAAGCTGTAGATATTGCTATCATCTGTGTACCTAAGAGTAGAGCTCAAGGAGTAGTAGATGTAGTAACTAGAAATGATGTTAAGGGTATATGGAATTTTGCACCTATAGACTTAAAGGTTAATGATGATGTCATTGTTGAAAATGTACATTTAAGTGAAAGTTTAATGACTCTTAGTTACTTAATCAATGAAAGAGATGAAGGAAATAAATCTGTGGAATAACAGTGGATTTATTTTAAATATAATGAAAAACGTAAGGTATTATAAAGAATAACGTGTAAAAATATGACATATATTTTTACACGTTATTTATTTTATAGAATATTAAATAAATGAAATATTTTGTTAACAATGGTAATTATATTGAAAAAGAAAATGAGGAGGTCTATAATAGTTACTGTAGGGTTATACGACATTAGAATATATTTGTTAAATAATAACTTGCGTGGGGAGGACCTTACTAGAAAAAATGCATGGGGGATTTTTAATATGGATTATACAAATGTTATCCTTGAAAAAGAAGGAAATGTGGCTATTGTAAAGATTAACAGACCTAAAGCTTTAAATGCTTTGAACACTGAAACATTAAAGGAGTTAGATTCTGTAATCCAAGAAATTTCGAATGACAACGAGGTATATGCAGTAATAGTAACAGGTGAAGGAACTAAAGCTTTCGTAGCAGGAGCTGATATTTCAGAAATGAAAGACTTGAACGCTAGAGAAGGTAGAGCTTTCGGTGTTCTTGGAAATAAAGTATTCAGAAATTTAGAAAAATTAGAAGTGCCGGTTATAGCGGCTGTTAACGGTTTCGCACTTGGTGGAGGCTGTGAACTCGCTATGGCATGTGATATAAGAATCGCATCTACAAAAGCTAAATTTGCGCAACCAGAAGCAGGTTTAGGAATAACACCAGGGTTTGGTGGAACTCAAAGACTTTCAAGAATTGTTGGAGAAGGAAAAGCTAAAGAACTTATTTATACATGTGACATGATAAAGGCTGACGAAGCACTAAGAATTGGCTTAGTAAATAAAGTAGTAGAGCCAGAAGAGCTTCTAGATGAAGCAAAAGCTATGGTAGGCAGAATTGTTAAAAATGCACCTATAGCGGTATCTCAATGTAAAGAAGCTATAAACAGAGGATTACAAATGGATATTGATGATGCAATAGCATTTGAAGCTGAAGCATTTGGTCTTTGTTTTGCAACTGAAGATCAAAAAGAAGGTATGGCTGCTTTCATGGAAAAAAGAGAAAAAAATTTCCATAACAGATAAAAGGGTATAAATAGGAGGTATTACAATGAACTTTTCATTAACTAGAGAACAAGAACTTGTAAGACAAATGGTAAGAGAATTTGCCATCAACGAAGTAAAGC
>DALZNT010000031.1:0-31295 GCA_032005505.1 Clostridium sp.
AATTTTAGGGGAGGCTTCATCATATATGAATAACACACTTACTGAAGAAAATATGAAACAATTACAAGAAGAATTAGAATATAGACTAACTGTAAAAAGAGCTGAAATCGCAAAGGAAAAATTAGTGGCTGCTGCCCATGGTGATAGATCAGAAAATGCAGAATACAAAGAGGCTTGTAGAAACTATAGAGAAAATGATAATAGAATTCAATATTTAATGACTATGATTTCAACGGCAACAGTACTAGATGATAGCGCTATAGATAAGTCAACATTAGGAATTAACAGTAAAGCTAAAATCAAATTTGTAGATGATGACTTTGAAACTGATATTACCTTAGTAACCACTTTAGATTCAGTTCCTGAAAAGATGCTTATAAGTATAGAATCTGACTTAGGAAAAGCTTTATCTGGAAAGAAAGCTGGAGATGTGGTTGAAGTTGAGGCTCCAGGTGAAAACTATTCCGTAGAGGTATTAGAAATATTATAAAACACCTCAAAATCAGCTTATAGTTAACATAGAAAAGGTGCAGAACATCAGTCTGCACCTTTAAATTTATTCTCTATTAAATTATTTCCATTGAAGATCTTCTTTAAGATTCTTACTATATTTTAAAGAAGATCCTCAATTATTTCACTTAATTTTTCTGGTTCAAATGTAGGAGCAAATCGTCCTATAACATTCCCCTCTTTATCTACTATAAACTTTGTGAAGTTCCACTTGATATCATCTCCACTTGTTGTAAAACCTAATCCAGACAATTTATTATATAAACCTTCTGACGCCTCATCTTCTTCAGCCTTTGGAGCTTCATTCTTTATGAACTTATAAAGCTCATGTGCACCCTCACCATTTACCTCTATCTTTCCAAAGGTTTTGAAGGTTGTTCCATAGTTCACCTTGCAAAACTGTTGGATTTCATCATTAGTACCTGGCGCTTGCTCCAAAAATTGATTACTTGGAAAGTCTAATATTTCAAATCCTCTGTCTTTAAAGTTATCATATATCTTCTGAAGACCTTCATACTGCGGCGTGAATCCGCATCCCGTAGCAGTATTGACAATTAGAAGTACTTTACCCTTGTAATCAGCCATTGAAACTTCATTTCCTTGTACATCTTTTACTTTATAATCATATACCATACTCTATACCTCATTTCTATTTCAGTGTAGATTTTATCAACTTCAAACTTAGTATCTACATCCACCTTTTCTTTATTCATTCTTGCCTACTTAAGTTTCTTCTTAATTGTAATCAATTTACACATATTTTTAATATGACGCTTTCTGTGAGTTCTGGTTTAATATAATGTGGCTCAACATTATACCTTCATTTCCCATTTTCTACTTCACGTGAATTTAAACTAACCATGCTTTGATTTATTCTTCATGAAGCCAGCACCTAGACCAATGATTCTTAGAAATCTCTCTAAGCTGTGGCAATTCATTTTTGCATTTTTCTGTTGCTTCATGACAGCGATTCGAAAATCTGCAGCCCTTTGATAGCTTGGATAAATGTGGTACATATCCTTCAATCGTATCAAGCCTTTTCTTTTTATCATCTATCCTTGGAATACACTCCATAAGTTTCTTTGTATATGGATTCGAAGGATTTGCAAATATATTTTCATTAGATGCCATCTCCATGATTTTACCGCAGTACATTACTACTACTTTATCTGCCATCTCTGCTACTACTCCTAAGTCATGAGTACTTAATATTATGGACATATTGTGCTTTTTCTTAAGATCTCTCAGCAAATCTAAAATCTCTGCTTGAATTGTTACATCAAGAGCCGTTGTAGGTTCATCTGCTATTAGTATTTTAGGGTTACAGGCTATTGCCATTGCTATCATAAGCCTTTGTCTCATCCCCCCACTAAACTGGTCAGGAAGCTGGCTATATCTCTCCTCAGCATCCATAATACCAACGGCTTTCATGAGTTCTATAACAATTGGCTTTGCCTCTTTTTTAGTAGCTTTTTTATGGATGATTAAAGCTTCAGCAATTTGATCTCCAACTTTATTCATTGGATTTAAAGTTGTCATTGGGTCCTGATATATCATAGCTATTTCATTGCCACGTATATGTCTCATTTCCTTTTCCTTCTTTTTTAGTAAATCCCCATTCTGAAATAGAATCTGTCCACCTGCTATTTTCCCTGGATAATCTACAAGTCCCATAATTGAAAGAGCTGTTACACTTTTTCCGCTTCCTGATTCTCCAATGACAGCAATAGTCTGTCCTTCCTCCAGCTGAAATGATATATCGTCCACTGCTGGAAATTCTTTCCCATCTATGCTGAAATATGTTTTTAAATTATTAACTTCAAGTAATGCCATAGTATCCCTCCTTAATGAGCCTTTGTCTTAGGTAATATCATATCTTTTAGCATATTAAAAATCATAAAAATTAAATAATAAAAAATTGCTAATGCTACAATAAAGGTTGTAAACGCAATACCTGCCTCGTAAGGCTTAATCAAGTCCGTTGTATAAAAGAATATAAGATAGAAGCCCATTCCTCTGTAGAAAAAGAGTTTTTCTACTATGATTAAGCTTGAAAACATTATTCCTATAACCGTTGGAAATCCAGATAGAACTCCATATCCTACGCTCTTCATCATATGATTTTTTATGATTTGAAATCTTGAGCATCCCTTTCCTCTAGCCGCTAAGATATATGGCTTTTCAAAATTCTCCTCAATAGTTGTAGCCGTTATCCTAGATATATACGCTGCTGGAAGTATTGATATTGAAATTATCGGATAAATAGCATTTAAAAAACTTTCATCTCCAAAGGCTTGGATTGGTCCTAATCCTAAAAATGAAATTCCATTTTTATATAAGTACATTGCACCAAGCTGTACAAGTACTATTGTCAAAATATCAGGAACTGAAAGAGGAATAAGTGATTGAAGCAGCTTTATTGTTCCACTTCTGCTATTTTTTCTACTATCAATAATTCCTTTTGGGATTCCTATGAGTAGTGCAAGAATAGCTCCAAAGAATAAAATAACTGAGCTTTTCCCAGCTGTTTTAAGGAGTAAATGTCCTACTGTTTCACCTTGAACCATAGTTCTAAAACCTTCACCGCTCCAAAATACTTTAAAGTTGTTTTTTATATTACTTAAAATCACGTCTGTCCCCATATTAGGTGTATGCTCGCCATTGTAGGTAGTAATATTAAAATCTACAGGTATTCCTGCTACTGCTATAACAAGGAATAGAATTACTAGGAGTATTAATAGATTTACAAGGATTTTTTTAGTTACTACTTTCACAAGTTCAGATCTCATTTTTACTCCTCCTTCCCTCATATAAATGACAGGCAACTACCCTTCCATCCTCAAGTGATTTAAGTGGCGGTTCAAGGGTTTCACATTTAGCCATTTTTTCTGGGCATCTATTATGAAATGCGCAGCCTGATGGTAACTCCATGGCACTAGGAATTTCACCCTCTAGTTTTATTCTATTTATAGTTCTACCTGGCTCTGGAATTGGAGATGCAGACATAAGTGCTTTTGTATATGGATGTTTAGGCGAATTAAATATATCATCTACCTCACCCTTCTCTACAATTTTCCCAAGATACATAACTGCAACCTTATTACTAACGTGCTTTATTACACTTAAGTCATGGGATATAAATAAATAGGATAGTCCAAACTTCTCCTGAAGGTCCATAATTAAATTAATAATTTGAGATTGAACTGACACATCTAAAGCTGATACTGCTTCATCACACACTACGAATTTGGGCCTAGTTGCCAAAGCTTTAGCTATGGCTATTCTCTGCCTCTGTCCTCCACTAAACTCATGGGGTAGCTTTTTCCCATCTTCTGCTGATAATCCCACCATTTCAAGTAATCTTCTCACTTCTTGTTTATATTCTAGAGGTTTAACTATTTTGTGTATTTGAAGTGGTTGAATTAAAATATCTTCAATGGTCATTTTATAATCTAAAGCAGCATAAGGATTTTGGAAAACTATCTGCAAATCCTTTCTTAGCTTTCTAAATTCTCTGCTTCCTATGGTACTAATATCTCTTCCTTCAAGGAATACCTTTCCATCAGTTGGTTCCAGTAGCCTTAATATCATTCTCCCAACGGTGGATTTTCCACTTCCCGATTCTCCAACAAGGCCCAAAGTTTCTCCCTTTCCTATTGTAAAATTCACACCATTTACTGCATTTACAACACCTTTGTTAAGTCCAAAAACTTTATCCTTTATTAGAAATTGTTTTTTTAGATTTGTTACTTCTATCATGGCTTCCTCCTTTCCATTGCTTCATACTAATCTACCAAATAAGAATTCATTGTTACCGTATCTAAGATAATTTGACCCATATCCTCCATTATTTCGCAATTTATATTCTCCGCAATATCAACCGCACTATTAATTTCATTTATGCTATAATTACCCAACCCTATACTAGCCATGCCATTTAATCTCAATAGAGCTAATGCTTTTGTAATGTCATAGCTAGCATGAAATCTTCGGAATTTAACATCCAATTGCTTTAATCTTTTCTCCATCTCCATTCCCATGAGATAAGTATTTTTATCTACTAATTGAGCTGGAAAAGTTATAAACTTTAAATCTTTATCATCCCTATAGCCAGGATAGCTTATATCTAGATAATAGTACCCATGTTTGAATGCCATATCCACCAGTCTACCTTCAACTTCACTATAATAGTATGATCCGGAATTCTTTGAATACGTCATCATTTCATAATCATTATCCCAAAATATAAACTGAATAGACTTTTCTAAAGGTTCCTTCATTTGTGACAATGCTCTTGCAACCTCTAATGCTGTTGCAGCAGGTGTGGCTGTCATTGCATAAGACTGTCCACCTTCACTTATATAAACCCCATCATAACTTGCTCCTATAATTATTAACTCCCCTGGATTTTCACTAGTTTTACCTTCTCCTGGTAAAGTTGCGGTTATATTTCTTCCACTATATTGAGGTTCCTTTGGAAAATCAAAGTTTATCTCTACTTCTCTATATCCACCTTCTAATTCTTTTCTTAAATCATCAAATGGAATAATAGTAGTGATACTATAACAGGATGGGTTACTATTTGTCTGGTATCCTTCATTCCAAATAAACTGAATATCATACTTCAAATCTTTACCATTTTCATTCTTCATAATATTAGAACTATTTTCATTATAATAAGTAAATCCATTAAAAGAGTTTTGAATAGCAAAAAAGTCTGTTCCGTCTGGTATATTTGATGCATGGCCAGCGTCTGCAACAATCCCTTTATAATTTAACTCATTCTTCTTTTCACCCATAAAAATATTTTTATTTATCGATGCTATAGTGAAATCTTTATGCAGCTCATAAACCTTTTCCTCACCATTATCATCAGTTAATCTTATCCAGCCTGATTCAATTATCATAGGAGCTAAGGTTTCAGGTCTAGTTATTTCATTGCCCAATATTTTGTCTGTACCCATTAATGGTACCTCTAGGGTTTCTATTTCATAACCATAGGACTTTAATGTATCAATTATATACTCCCCTGCTAAATGTCCTCCTTCAGACCCAGATACACGTCCTTGATACTTTTCCTTTGTAAGTTCCTCAAGATGTGCCTTAGCTCCCTCCATATCAAATTTATAAAGGCTTGGATGCCAGGGAATTACTACATATGCAATAATAACTACTATAACTGAAGTCTTTATGATTACAGGTTTATAGTACTTCTTAATATCCTTAATCTGAGATATAAATAGTTTTGGTGATATTGAATAAGAAAATTTTTTAATGGAACTAATGACTCTTGAATCCCTCTTTTGGAACTCGATTCGTAGTCCTTCTCCTGTAAGGTTTATTCCGATAATTGCTATACTAAAAACTAGTACAGGGTAAAGGCTCATCCAATATACGCTGTCATAGGCCTTAATATTCTGGGCAATTCTTGAAAGGCTACCCCCCCACTCCGGCTCTGAATTCATTAAATAATTTGCTTTAAAAGCTAACTCCTTAATCTGTCTTGTTACTCCAACAAAAACATAAAGAACTGCTAATTGAGCAATTAAGAATAATGCCATTCCCATTTCTTTAAAAAACAAGCTTATACAAGTTGGTATTATATGGGGTAGAACATTTTGATAGGCAATCTGCAGTTTTGTTTTACCAATAGCTATCTCACCTTCAATAAAGTCCTCTTCAATAATGACTCTCGTTGAATCCTCAATGATTCCAGCTAGCTTAGCCCACCCAACTATTGTAAGCACTATGGCAAATGCCAAAATAGACCTATCCATTTGTAAACTTCTAAAATATCCTATATTTAAAACTATAAAGCTAAATAGCAGCATTGGTATAGCTGTAAAAAAAGTGTTAAATATTTTAATTATACTGGAAATAAACTTAACTCCCATTCCTGCAGCCAGGCCAAGGGGTAATGCTAAAATCATTCTAAAAACTGCTACAAGTAATGCTAACTTCATGGTGTTTCTGGTTCCATATACAAGTCTAGAATATACATCTCTTCCAGCGTCATCTGTTCCAAATATATTATCCCTATTTGGTGGCATTGGATTATAAGCAAACTCTTTTACCCATTCCCCCTCCACTTTACGCTCTATATACTTAGGTGGTTCTTCATAAAGAGGATCTTTAGATGTGAAAATCCCTGGATACAAAGCCATTAGCATTAGAAATATTACAATTATACTTCCTAAAAGAAGTGGAAAATTTATCTTTTTCATTACATTTTTCACTGTATAAGCCCCCCCTAAAAAATAATATCCTACTGATGAGGATATTATATCCTTTATTTTATTCTTATGTACTATTTTACACTTTTACCTATTTATAGTAAACGCCTTTCATTTGTAAGATTTCAACATAATTTTTATCATTGTAAATTTTTCAGTGTATAAGTTAAGAATAATTCAAATCCTTAATCTTTTTCGTCTTACACCTCCCCCTTTACAAAATAGAATAATCCAATACTTTTATACATAAAATTCAAAAAATATAGAATTTTATATTGCACATGTCCAAAATATGTGTTATAAAATTAACATACACGTTCTAAAACATGTTCTAATTTTATAATTTAGGGGAGGATTCAACTTAATGGGAAAAAATCATTTAAGAAGATCTAAAAAAACTATGCTTATTCTTGCATTAGTTGCTACTATGGCAACTTCTACACTAGCAGGTTGCTCTAATAAGAGCGACTCTGACAAATCTTTAACTTATACTCCAGGTACATATACTGCTACCACAACTGGTATGCATGAGATGACTGTAACTGTAACTGTGTCTGAAAATGAAATTACAGATATAAAAATTGATCATGAGGAAACTCCTGGTATCGGTGAGCCAGCTACTCAGTCAATTCCTGCTGAAATTATTGAGATTCAAGGCCTTGGTGTAGATACTATTTCTGGTGCTACACTTACAAGTAATGCTATTTTAGATGGTGTTACAGATGCCTTAAAACAAGCTGGGTTAAGTGATAAAGATATAAAATCTTTACGTGAAGTAAAAAAAGAGACTGTTAAAGCTGAAGATGAAGAACTTACTGCTGATGTAGTAGTTATAGGTGCTGGTGGTGCTGGTATGGCTGCGGCTGTAACTGCTCATCAAGCTGGAAAAAGCGTAATTGTTGTAGAGAAGACAAGCCAAATGGGTGGTAACACAATTCTTTCTGGTGGTGCTCTTAATGCGGTAGATGATGGAAGCGAAACTGCAATTGCAAATAATGATAGCGTTGAAAATCATTATAATCAAACATTTGATGGTGGAGACCAAGAAGGTGATCCTGAGTTAATTCACACTTTAACTGACAATGCTTGGAGTGGTGTAGAATGGCTTAAAAGTCTTGGAATGAAGTTCTTTGATGATGTATTCACTGTAACTGGTGGAATGTGGCCTCGTGCACATAAACCTGTTGAACCAGAAGGAACTGGTTTCTTTAAAACACATCAAGAGTACATAGATAACAATTCTGGAATAACTATGGTTTACAATACAACTGCTGAAGAATTAATTCTTGAAGATAACGTTACAACTGGTGTAACTTGTACTGGAAAAACTGGTAACAAAGTTACTGTTAAAGCAAACAACGGTGTTGTTTTAGCAACTGGTGGATTTGGTCAAAACGTAGAAATGCGTCAAGAAGCAAATGAAATCTACAATAAATGGCCTGCTCTTGATGAATCTATTCCTAGTACAAATACAAGCTCTATAACTGGAGATGGTATTGAAATGGCTGAAAAAATCGGTGCAAATCTTGTTCAAATGGGTAACATTCAATTATTACCTCTAGGAGATCCAAACACTGGTAGCCTTTCTGGAAATATCGAACATGCTGTTGAAAGCCGTATCTTTGTTAACTTAGAAGGTAAGCGTTTTGTAAATGAAGCTGGACGTCGTGATGAAATGACTCTTGGTTTATTTGACCAAACAGATACAACAATGTACATCGTAATGGATAGCGATACTTATCCTCAAGGTGATGAAATAAACAACTTTGGTGAAAAGCTTTCTGACTTAGTAGCAGCTGGAAGAGCTTTAAAAGCTGACTCTTTAGAAGAGCTTGCAAAATTAATGAATGTGTCAGAAGAAAATTTAGTTGCAACTGTTAATGAATATAACCGTTACTGCCAAGGTGGAGACCTAGAAGGTCAAGAAGATGAATTTGGACGTAAATTATTCACTGATACTGACAAAGTAAATAACGGTATCAACAATGGACCATTCTATGCAGCTGTTCGTGTACCAACTGTACACCACACAATGGGTGGAGTTCAAATTAATAAAGATACTCAAGTTATAAATACAAACGGCGACGTAATAGCTGGTCTATTTGCAGCTGGAGAAGTTACTGGAGGAATCCACGGAAGCAATCGTTTAGGCGGTAATGCTTTAACTGATACTGTTGTATTTGGACGTATTGCAGGTACAAGCGCTGCATCATTTACTAAGTAGTAATCTTTTAAAATTAAGCTAATTACTTTATTTGACTTAACCCCAAGTTAATATAATGTGATATATAAATTTTTCTCTTGAGGGCAGATCATAATCTATCATTGATTATGGTCTGCCCTTGCATTTATTAGAAAAAATGATATGATAATTGTATTATATTTCTTAGTAAAAAAGCCATGTTTTTCTTAGTACTATAGCTACTTAAGGAAATGATTTTTTACTTACCAAAGGAGAAGCTACCATGAATCCAAAGAAAAAATTTATTGCACGTAAACAGGAATTGTTAGCTCAGGTTACTGAACTTATTACTAAAGAAGGCTATGAAAACCTCACCGTACGTGGCATTTGTAAAAAGCTTGAGATTTCAACCGGAACCTTTTATCACTATTTTTCTGAAAAAGGTGACCTAGCTTTGGCTTTATTTTCAGATATTGATCATTACTTTATAAATGAAGTTGCATCTAAATTCCAAGAAGATGAATCACAAAACTTAATCACATTTTGTATTAGCTATGGTATCTACATAGTTAAAAATGGTGTAGAGACATGTCGTTGTATAAATATGGCACCATTACAGAATAATGATAAAAATTATCTAGATGAAAATCGCGGGATTTTTCAAGTTCTACAAGAACTACTTACCCGTGGTGTAGATAAAGAACAATTTAACCTTACTGTAAGTCCACAAGATACTGCACGTATGCTTATGGTATTATTACGTGGTTATAGTTCTGATTGGGCAAAGCGTGAAGGTAATTACGACTTAATTAAATCAATCGAAACCTTTATTACTTTATTCTGTAAAAGCCTTCTTATAATCTAAGGGGCTGTCGCAAAATGCATAAATGCCCTTTAAAAATGAATAATAGCTTTAGCTATATGAAAAGGACCTCTAAAACTAGTGTGAAATTTCTAGTTTTAGAGGTCTTTTATTCATTGGAACTTATAAATATTAATTATGCGACAGTCCCTTTTAATATTCAACATTCAAACTACTATTTTTCACATTTCCTTAGTTATATTTCTACCTTTAATAGTTATATTAGTTGTATTTCTTAATTTTACGGTTCTAAAACAATGCATAGTATTTACATCTGAGGATAAATTAAATACAAAAGAGTACTCTTAAAGGAGATATATATGGAAAATATGAAAACAACAATATTGCAAAGCTCACTTGGTTCAGTATTCTCTGTTTTTAGTGAAGATAAGCTGAAGGAAATTACAAATAACTCCACAAGACTTGTAGCTGTATCAGGTAAAATTAATGAACCTGGAATAATAGAGGTGCCTGAAGGTGCATCTCTATTAGATATAATAAATCTTGCCGGTGGAATACTAAACAACAAAAATTTCAAGGCAGCTCAATTAGGAATTCCTTTTGGATGTTTCTTAACACAAGATGGCCTTGAAAAACCTTTAGACTTTGACTTATTTGAAACCACCCTTAGCCGTTCTATAATAATTCTCTCTGAAGAAGATTGTATTATTCAATATGCCATATTCTACATAGACTTTTTATTTGGTAAATTGAAGGTTGGTGCCTTTGATAACTACTTAAAAGTACAACTTGAGATAACTAGAATGCGTAACGTTTTTGACAGAATGCGTAAAGGTCGCTCAAATATGCGTGATGTGTTTTTGCTAAGAGAACTTTCAAAAACAGTTAAATCAAAGATGAATCAACGATACAATATAATAGAAGAAATTATAGATAAATTTTATCATGAGATAGAAGAACATATAGAAGAGGACAAATGTCCAACATCTCAATGTAATCATCTTACAAAATTGACTATTACTACAAAATGTATAGGTTGCGGTGCTTGTGCAAGAGTTTGTCCTGTTGATTGCATTCATGGAGAACCTAAAAAACTCCATTATATAGATTACAATAGATGCACCCACTGTGGAGCCTGCGTATCTATTTGTCCTGTTGATGCAATTACTGCAGGTGACAATACTTTTATGTTCCTAAGAGATTTGGCCACTCCAAATAAAGTTGTAATTACACAAATGGCTCCATCTGTAAGAGTTTCCATTGGTGAAGCCTTTGGATTTAATCCTGGTGACAACGTAGAAAATAAGATAGCTGCTGGTCTTAGACAACTAGGTGTAGATTACGTATTTGATACTACCTGGGCAGCAGATTTAACAATAATGGAAGAAGCTGCTGAGCTTCAAGACAGACTTGAAAGATATTTTGCCGGAGATAAAGATGTTAAACTTCCTATCCTTACCTCTTGTTGTCCTGCTTGGGTTAAATTTATTGAACAAAACTATGCAGATATGCTAGATGTTCCTTCTTCAGCTAAATCACCTATGCAGATGTTTGCAACTGTAGCAAAGGATTTATGGGGAAAAGATCACAACTTAGCAAGAGACGAAATTACATCTGTTGCCATAATGCCTTGTCTTGCAAAGAAATACGAAGCCTCCAGACCTGAGTTTTCAAGGGGCCTTAATTATGATGTGGACTATGTAATAACAACAAGAGAACTTATAAAAATCTTCCGAGATTCTGGTATTGATTTGAGCCAAATTGAAGGAGAAGAAATAGACCAAGTAATGGGTGAATATACTGGTGCCGGAGTTATCTTTGGAAGAACTGGTGGAGTTATTGAAGCCGCCACTAGAACAGCTGTAGAAAAAATGACAGGCCAAAGAATCGATCTTATGAAATTTGAAGCTGTCCGTGGCTGGGATGATTTCAGATGCTGTGAAATTGATGCAGGTGATTTGCACTTAAGAATTGGTGTTACCTATGGACTTAGAGAAGCACAGAAAATGCTTGATAAAATAAGATCTGGAGAAGAATTCTTCCATGCCATAGAAATCATGGCCTGCACAGGCGGATGCATTGGAGGAGGTGGCCAGCCTAAAGGTAAAAAGAGAGTGGAAACTCTTCAAAAGAGAATGGAAGGCCTAAATAACATCGATAAATCAATGCCTCTAAGAAGATCCTATGAAAATCCTGCCGTCATTGCTATCTATGATAAATTTTTAGACCATCCATTGAGTCATAAGGCTCATGAGCTACTTCATACTAAGTACTTTGTAAAGGTTAAGAAATGATTTATTAAAATACTACTTATGTCTAGTGCTCCTATGAAATAATATTGTTTTCAATAAAAATCCCTCAGACTTAATATTTGAGGGATTTTCATATATCTAAATGACTTAGAAATATTTTTATTTATATTAAACCTTTTAAATAAACCTTACTTCATAGACTCGATAATGCTGTCTACAAGTACATCCATCTCATCTGAAGTTGTTTCATTTAAAGTAGATAACACTGACACATGTTCATTTAGGACAGTGATTTCCTTCATTTCATCTAATAATTCTGTTATTTTTGACCCTGCTTGAGGTGCCCATGAACCATTTTCAATAACTGCTACGGTTCTCTTTTGTAAGTTTAGTGCCTTCATATCCATTAAGAAGTTATGCATCACAGGGAAAATTCCTAAATTATATGTTACTGATGCAAGGACCATATGGCTTAAACGGAAGGTCTCTGAAATAAGCTGAGATACATGGGTCTTTGAAACATCATATACCACTACATTGGTAACACCTTTTTCCACCAATCTTGTAGCTAACACATTAGCTGCATTTTCCGTATTTCCATACATTGAGGCATAAGCAATCATAACACCTTTTTCTTCTGGTTCATAACGGCTCCATTTATCGTATTTATCAAGGAAATATCCAAGGTCACTACGCCAAACTGGCCCATGGAGTGGACATATAATTTTAATATCAATGGTAGCTGCTTTTTTTAGAAGTCTTTGAACCTGTGGACCGTACTTTCCAACTATATTTGTATAGTATCTTCTGGCATCATCAATCCAATCTCTATCAAAATTAACTTCATCATTAAATAATTTTCCATCTAAAGCTCCAAATGAACCAAAGGCATCTGCTGCAAATAGTACCCCATTTGTAATGTCAAAGCTAACCATTGCCTCTGGCCAGTGAACCATTGGTGCTGCAACAAAAGTGATGGTATGGTCTCCAAAACACTGGATATCACCTTCCTTAACTATTATCGCATTATCCTTTACAGAGATTTTAAATTGATTCATCAACATATAAGCCTTCTCTGTACTAATTACAACAACATTAGGATAACGTAAAAGAATCTCTTCTATAGAAGCTCCATGGTCAGGCTCCATGTGGTTAATCACAAGATAATCTAGCTCTCTTCCATTCAATACATATTCAATATTCTCAAAGAATTGGCGGCCAATCGACCAATCAACAGTATCGAAAAGCACTGTCTTTTTATCCATAAGAAGATATGCATTATAGGATACTCCTCTTGAAATAGGATGGATATTTTCAAATAATTCTAGACGCCTATCACTTCCGCCTACCCAATACAAATCCTCTGTGACTTTTCTTACACAATGCATACTACTTTATACCTCCTTTAATACTTCTACAAAACTTGTTTTCTCTTCCCCGCAATATGGACAAATCCACTCTTCAGGAAGAGCCTCAAAAACAGTTCCTGGACTAATCTCATTTTCTGAATCGCCAACAGCAGGATCATACTCATATCCACAACCATCACAAACATAAGTTGTCCATGGTGATGGTTCTTTTTTAGGAGTAGCTTTTCTCATTTTTTCCATTGGTGGTGCTGGTTTTTTTGGTTCACCATTATCTAAAGCTTCTATTAATATAGGCAAAATCTCCATTAAATCGCCAACAATTCCGTAGTCTGCATTCTTGAAAATTTGTGCATTCTTATTCTTGTTTATTGCAACTATAGTTGTCGCATCTTTTATACCCTTCAAATGTTGTCCTGCTCCTGAAATTCCACAAGCAATATACAGATTACCATTAAATTTTTGTCCTGACATCCCAACGTATCTATTAAGTGGTACGTATTTTAAAGTCTCTGCCACTGGTCTTGAGGAACCCACTGCAGCTCCTACCTGAATAGCCAGTTCTTCAATAAGCTTCATATTTTCCTTTGCACCAATACCCTTACCTGCGCTAACTACACGATCTGCAAGTGTAATAGGAGTATCAAGTGGAATTCCTAGGGTAAAGTCATATCCATCTAATTTTAGTGCTTCAACTAAAGCCTTAACATTTTCCTCGGCAGAACCTTCATTGAAGATTTTCTTCTTTCTGTTTCCTGTGATTGGCCCCTTGGCCTTTGGTGCTGGCACATTATTCTTTGGTGCTTTCCCTAAAATGTGTGAAGCTATAACTATCCTTTGTATTTCATTAGTTCCTTCATATATAGTACAAATCTTTGCATCTCTATAAGCTCTTTCAACTTCCATGCCCTTTAGATATCCATTTCCACCAAATATCTGTACAGCATCGTTAACTACCTCTAAACAAATATCTGAAGCATATTGTTTTGCCATAGCTGATTCCATACCGTAAGGCTCATGGTTTTCCTTTAACTCCGCAGAACTGTAAATTAAAAATCTTGCTGCTCTAATTTTTGTTGCCATGTCAGCAATTTTAAAGGAGTTAATCTGTTGATATGCAATAGGTATTCCAAATTGAACTCTTTCCTTTGCATACTCCACTGCATTTTCAAAGGCTCCCTGAGCAATTCCTAAGGCCTGAGCTGCAATTCCAATTCTTCCGCCATCAAGGGTTGCCATTGCAATTTTAAATCCTTCCCCTTCTTTACCCAAAAGGTTTTTCTTAGGTACTTTTACATCATTGAAAATAAGCTCTGCCGTTGAAGATGACCTTATACCCATCTTGTCATAATGGTCACCAAATTCAAATCCTGCCCAGCCTTTTTCTACTATGAAAGCACTAATCCCTCTTGTTCCAATGTTAGGAGTTGTTAATGCAAAAATTATATATGTGTCTGCTTTTGGTGCATTTGTAATAAATATTTTCCCACCATTTAAAATATAATAGTCGCCTTGAAGTACTGCTGTTGTTTCAGTTCCACCAGCATCACTTCCTGCGTTTGGTTCTGTTAATCCAAAGGCTCCTATCTTTTCTCCTTTTGCTAATGGAATTAAATATTTTTCCTTTTGTGACTCTGTTCCATATGCAAAAATAGGATATGAACCTAATGATACGTGAGCTGATAATATCACACCTGTTCCACCATCAACTCTTGAAAGTTCCTCTACTGCAATGGCATAGCTTAAGGCATCAAGACCTGCTCCACCATATTTCTTTGGATATGGTATTCCCATAAGTCCCATTTGTCCAAACTTTTTTATGGCCTCTGCTGGGAATTCATTTTTTTGATCTAGCATAAATGTAATAGGCTTTACTTCTTCTTCAGCAAAAGCTCTAATCTTTGCTCTCAGTTCTTCATGTATATCAGTGGTTTTAAATAACATATTAAATCCCTCCCTCTTCATATCTACATTATGCAGAATCTTCATATAACTTACTGTGACATTTGCAACAGTTTTATGTTATAATTTAGAAAAAGGAGGAAAATATGAGAAAGTGTTTTGTTAATGATGGAATCTCAAAAGAATCTATTGAAAAAATGATCGTATGTTTTAAACCACAGTTTAAATCCTTCAGTGCTGGTGAAACCATTATGAGATACTCTGATAAAATAGAAAAGATAGGTGTTATGGTTTCAGGAAAGGCCCAGTTATCTGTTATTGACTATGATGGTGACTCCAGCCTATTAGAACCCTATGCGGAACAGGATGTTTTTGGTGAACTGTTTTACCTTCCCCTTGACAACTATGAATATATTATCTCCGCAACCAAGGACTGTCAGGTGTTTTTCATTGACTATAAGCATATAATAACCCCTTGTGAAAATGCCTGTATTCATCATTCCCAGCTGATAAACAATTTGTTTATTATGGCTGCTCAAAAATCACAATCCCTGTCACTGCATCTAAGCATTTTAAACCAACACACCATTCGTAAAAAGCTCCTTACCTATCTTAATTACATAAAAAAAACCTCTGGTAAAAACCCCTTTGTTATCCCTATGTCCCTTGGAGCACTGGCTGAGTATCTCTGCGTAGACAGAAGCGCCATGATGAGGGAAATTCGGATGATGAAGGAAGATGGACTTTTGAAGTCGGACAGGCGTGAGTTTTATTTGTATTAAGATAATACCAAAATAACGGACTTTAAAATCAGTTCAGCAATTTATATTTAAGTTGTAAATTTTATTTATTCCTTTTGGAATATATGTTTGCTATGTTTTCGAAAAATTCTACGCTACATATATTGAATTTATAGTATTCAGGTTCTTCATAGTAATTTTCATCAATCTAAGACTTTAAGACGATGTATAGGGCTGCTGTAAAATCATAAAATAATTTTACAACAGCCCTATTAATTTAAATCCTTCATATATTCATGGAGTTTCACTGTCTCTGTCTTCTAAGTTTATAAATGTTGGAGTATCACTAACTTTAGCATATGTTAAAACAGTATTTTGTTCTACATTGAAATAATAGCTAATCTCTCTAAGATTATCTATAATAAACATACAAATCATATCATCCAAATACAAATAAATGATACCTTACATGAAAAATACTAAATAAAATAATCTAACTTTCTCCTTAGTTCATTAATGCAACTATTATCTTATCCACTGTAAATATTTCAGTATCTTCAAATATATCTGTTAAAGTATCTATATTTTCCTCCAAATGCTCTATATCTTTAGAGTACATATGGGCTATATCAACTATGTCCTTATCAGTAAATTCATAGTTATTTTCTATCCATCTCGCAATACATAATTCCTTAATCATTAAAAAGCTAACCACTGTTATCTTTATCTGTGCAATTACATTATAATCAAAAATAGATTTCATGAAGTATCTAAATACAAAATAAACTAACATATGCTCAAACTTATACATCTTATCCTCATAAAGCTTTTCAAACTGTTTATGTTTATCAATGTAAAAATCCTTAGTTTTACCCTCTTCATAAAAACATTTTATAGCTTCATCTAGGGCTAATGGATCATTATCATTTATGTGTACTAAATTTTTATATACATTAAGCCATTCATAGATGCTATCATATTTAAATTTCTCGCTTTCTTTGTACTCGTCCAGCTTCTTAACAGCTTCTTCTATAAAGCTCTGCTGTGAATACTCTTCTATAATACCCTTTATGGATTCCATTTCATCCCAGTCTATTTTATCTTGAATTTCCTCAGTAAATTCAAGGACTATTGACGCTCTAGCTGCTAGGCTTATATCACGATTTTGAAGAATATCAATGACTAAATTTCTACACTCCATAAGCAGTATAAAATGTTGTGTATCAATTTCATTATAAGTGGCAATTACCTCATGATTTTCACTGGACTCAAATTCAATCTTTTTAGAGTCATTTAATATTACTCTTGCAGCTTCAGGACATGATAATGACAGCCCTACTTCACGCAAGGTTCCAAACTCCTCCGTAACCCTTGGGAACTGTTTGCATACATGGCAAAGTCCATCTTCTCCAAGTTCATTATATATATCACACATCTTGCTTTCATTTAAAAAGGCACAATTATTATTTTTTAATTTAAAAATATTATCCCCTTCATCACATGTAATCTCGTCTTTTAATCTTTCTCCAAACTTACCGCCTACATTTTTATAATTGTTATACGCTTCATCATCGATGACCACTCCCCATCCAGCGCAGCAAGTATCTTCACATTCTGACGCTATACACTTAAAGTGTTTATAGTAATCTGGTACTTTAACTTTCATTTCTCTACCCCTCATCATATGCATATCTTTAATATTTTTATTCTAATTATAACTTAAAGTCCTTATTTCTTAAAGAAAAACTGGGTAAATAAAAATGATGAAGCTTTCAAACTTGCTTACTTCTAGGAATTTATTTTATATTTCACTTTAGGAAGCGATTGCATCTTTATTTCTTCTATATTTAACGCAACACGCTCTCCATATTTTAACTTATTTTATATTTAGTTCCATGAAGCCCTTGATAATAATACATATATGTATTATTATGTATTCATTACCTTGTGATAAGATTTATGTAATCAACTTAAATCCATGTTCTATGATTTTTGAATGTGTTTAAATCAATATGTTATTAGAATATTATTAAAAGAAAGGCAGGTGAAAATCTTGATTTGTGATTTTTCACAATCAAGTACATTATGATTTGTATAAATAACACCAATATAGAACCGTATTTTAATATAGCATCTGAAGAGTACATGCTTGAAAATTTCAATGAAGATTGTTTTATGCTTTGGATAAATAAACCCTCCTTAATAATAGGACAAAACCAAAATGCTTTATCTGAAATAAATGTAGACTATGCTAAAAAAGAAAACTTATGTGTTGTAAGAAGATTATCCGGTGGGGGAACTACATATCAGGACTTAGGTAATTTAAACTTCACCTTTATAGCTAATGATCAACTTTCAGACTTCACTAACTTCAAAAAATTCGCTCAGCCAATTATAGATGTTCTTCAAAAACTTTCTGTTAATGCAGAGTTTTCTGGGAGAAATGATTTAATTATAGATGGTAAAAAGTTTTCTGGAAATGCTCAATGTAAATATAAAAATAAAATTTTACATCATGGTTCTCTCCTTTTTTCATCTAATATGAATCATTTAAGTAATGCATTAAATGTAGACCCTGCTAAATTCCAAGATAAAAGTGTAAAATCTGTTTCCAGCAGAGTAACAAATATAAGTGATCATTTAAAAAACCCCTTATATATTTCTGATTTTAGCGAAATAATAATGCAGCATATTTTAGAAACAAACACAGAAAATAAGCTCTATCAATTTAATGATTATGATATAAAGAAAATTAATGAACTAGCACAAAATAAATACTCAACTTGGAAATGGAATTTTGGAAATTCTCCTAAATATAATTTAAAAAAGAAGAAAAAATACAAATTTGGACTTGTTGAATTTAATTTAGATGTTAAAAATGGAGTAATAAATAATGCTAAATTCTTTGGAGATTTTTTTGGTAAATATGATATTGGCCATATAGAAACTGCTTTGATTGGAGTAAAGCATACACCTGAGGATATTCGTAAAGCCCTTTCCTCCTTTAATATAAATGATTATTTTGCAAACATATCTATTGATGATTTAATGGAAGGATTATTTTAGATGTCTGCAATCTAAAGCAGTATTTCCAAAACAAACTTATAAAGATAAACAAGTTCAAAGAACTTGTTTATCTTTATATAAATAGGATTCATACAATCAATATCTTTTTGATGGCACCATATGAATAGCTTCTCCATTCAATCCAAGAACAGCTTCATAAAATGTTTCTGACAATGTTGGATGAGCATGAACAGTGTTAACTATATCCCTTGCATTTAATTTTTTACTTATGGCTAAAGCTCCTTCATGTATTAAATCTGATGCATGAGGTCCTATAATATGAACTCCTATAATTATCTTATCTTCTTTTGTTGCTATAACCTTTACAAAACCATCTGGTTCCCCTAAAGCTAAAGCCTTTCCATTAGCAACAAACATAAACTTACTTACTTCATAATCTATTTCTTTTTCTTTTGCCTGTTGTTCTGTTAAACCTACATAAGCAATTTCTGGATTAGCAAAAATACAATCAGGTACAACGGCATTATCTGGAGTCTGTAAAACACCCATTATTCTTTCAACAGCTTTAACCCCTTCATTAGACGCTGCATGTGCAAGCATCATTCCTCCAATAACATCACCTATGGCATATATGCCTTTTACATTAGTTTCATAATACTCATCTACTTTAATTCCATTTTCACCATATTCAATTTCTAATTTTTCTAAATCTATTCCTCCAAAACATGGCACTCTACCAGACGCAACTAAAACTACATCAGCTTCTGTTTCAACTTCACCTTTTGTGGATTGTCCTTTAACCAATAGCCCATTTTCTGTTTTACAAATTCCTGAAGCTCTGCAATTATGAACTATCACACCCTGTTTCTTTATATAAGATGTAAATCTCTTAGATATATCATTATCTGTTCGCTTCAATAATCTTGATGAAAATATTGTAACCTCAGAACCTAAACTCTTGAAAATATTAGCAAATTCTATACCTATAACTCCACTTCCAATTACCACAAACCTTTTTGGAATTTCTTTGAATTCTAATAATTCATCAGTGCCAATAACGCCTGGAAGATTAATTCCTGAAATAGATGGCATAGATATTTCGGATCCAGTGGCTATAATAATGTTCTTAGTTGTTATTTCTTTTTCTCCACCTTCTTGAAGCTTTACTCTAACAGTGTTTTTATCCTCTATGACTGCTTCTCCCCTTAATATATCTATTCCATTAGATTGTAAAAGATTAAAAACTCCTCCAACTAACTTATCTATTATTTCACTTTTTCTTTGTTGAATCTTTTCAACATCAATACTGTAATCACTTACTTTTATTCCGAAATCCTCTATATGATTTAAAGTATGAAGTATTTCAGCGTTTTTACATAATACTTTAGTAGGTATGCACCCTCTATTAAGGCATGTCCCACCTAAATCTCTTTTTTCAATTACACTTACCTTTGCACCTAATTGTGCTGCACGTATAGCGGCTACATATCCACCAGGTCCCCCTCCAATTACGATAATATCCTTATCCATAATAGTGCCCCCCTTTTTAATTTGCTTTAAAAACAATTACTCATTTTCTTTTACCTTTGCTTAACTATTCAATTATGGATTTATTGCCGAAAAGTTTTTAAAAAACTCTCCGGCAATATTTTAGCTTATTTAACATTTATTTAATTTTATTCTTTTTCCCATTTAACTACTGCTTCCTTTGCTGCTCTAACCTCGTCAAGTCTTCTTGAAGGTGCATTTTGAGGCGCTGCTTTTAAAATTTCTGGGTTTTCTTTTGCCTCATGAGCAATTGTAATCATTGCATTAATAAATTCATCTAATGTTTCCACACTTTCTGTTTCCGTTGGCTCAATCATAAGTGCTTCATGAACAATTAGCGGGAAATAAACTGTTGGTGGATGATACCCTAAATCAATTAATCTCTTAGCTACATCTAAAGTAGAAATATCATTTGGACAATCTTTTAATCCAGCTAAAACAAATTCATGCATGCACACTGTGTCTATTGGTAAATTATAATCATGTTTTAATTTATTCATAATATAATTAGCATTTAAAACAGCCATTTCACTTGCTTTCTTTAATCCGTCAGCACCCATTGTAAGAATATAAGAGAATGCTCTTACCATAACGCCAAAGTTACCATAAAAATTCTTAACTTTCCCTATTGATAAAGGGATATCATAATTAAGTAGGTATTTATCATTTTCTTTTTCTACTATTGGCACTGGCAAGAAAGGAACTAAATCCTTTTTAACTCCTATTGGACCACTTCCTGGACCACCTCCACCATGAGGCGTAGAAAATGTTTTGTGCAAGTTAAGATGTGCTACGTCAAAGCCCATATCTCCGGGCCTTGCGATACCCATAATTGCATTACAATTGGCACCATCATAATAAAGAAGTCCTCCAGCTTCATGAACTAAATCTGCTATTAATTTTATATTTGTATCAAATAGTCCAAGAGTATTTGGATTAGTAAGCATAAGACCTGCTACTTCATCATTTAATACCTCTCTTAAGCTTTCAATATCAACTAAGCCATTAGAATCAGATTTAACTTCTACAACTTCATAACCAGTTACTGCTGCACTAGCTGGATTTGTACCATGAGCAGAATCTGGAACAATGATTTTTGTTCTTTTTGAATCTCCTCTATTATTATGATACGCCTTAATAACCATTAAAGCTGTAAGCTCACCATGAGCTCCTGCTGCTGGCTGCAAACATACTTTTTCCATACCTAAGACTTCAGATAACATAACATCTAAATCATACATAAGTTTTAAAGAACCTTGAACTGTTTCTTCCGGCTGATAGGGATGAACATTTAAGAATCCATCTAATCTTGCCATATTTTCATTAATCTTTGGGTTGTATTTCATAGTGCATGAACCTAAAGGATAAAATCCTAAATCTACACCATAGTTCTTTTTTGATAAAGAAACAAAATGCCTAATAACATCTACTTCACTAACCTCTGGTAATTCTAGTTCTCTATCAGTTAAATACTCTTTTGATATAATATCTTCAAGATTTAGTTCTGGCACATCACATTTAGGTAAAGAATACGCTACTCTTCCTGGTTTTGAGATATCAAAAATTATCTTGTTATAATCTCTCATTTTAGTCCCTCCAATATTTCTACTAATTTATCAATTTCTTGTTTTGTCCTCTTTTCAGTCACACAATACAAGGCTTTATTATCATATTGGAGAAAATCTTTGCTTAAATCATACCCACCTAATATACCATTTTGCATTAATTCTTTGCTTATTACCTTATTATCTATATCACTTTCAATGACAAATTCTTTGAAAAAAGGCTTATTGAATGCAGGTTTGTATTTACCAGATTTAGTGATCTCATTGAAGGCATAATGAGCTTTTTGAGTACTTTGCAATGCTACGTCTCTTATTCCCTGCTTTCCTAAAGTAGAAAGATAAATAGCTGCTGCTAAAGCATTCAATGCTTGATTAGAACATATATTTGATGTAGCCTTGTCTCTTCTAATATGTTGTTCTCTTGCCTGTAGTGTAAGAACATATCCTGCTTTACCATCTACATCTACAGTTTTACCAACTATTCTTCCTGGTAATTTACGCATTATATTTTTCTTAGCAGCCATAAATCCTAAATAAGGTCCACCAAAACTAAGACTGTTCCCTAATGATTGTCCTTCCCCTACTACAATATCCGCACCAATTTCACCTGGAGCCTTTAAAATACCGAGAGAAATAGGATCTACACTTGCTATTAATTTTGCTTTTTTTGCACTATGAGTAACTTTTTCAATTTCACTTAAATCCTCTATAATTCCGAAGAAATTAGGGTTCTGCACAATAACTGAAGCAGTATTATTGTCTACTAATTTCTTTAATTCCTCTATGTTAGTTACTCCATACTCATGGTCAATTTCAACTACCTCTATATCCTTAACTTTAGCATAGGTTTTCAATACCTTTATAGACTCTGGATGTACTGTTTTTGAAATAAGTATTTTTTTGTTTTTAGTAATATTTACTGACATTATTCCCGCCTCTGCTAAGGCACTTCCTCCATCATACATTGAAGCATTAGCAACATCCATTCCTGTTAAATTACAAATCAATGTTTGATATTCAAATATAGTTTGTAATGTTCCTTGACTTATCTCAGGTTGATAAGGTGTATACGATGTGTAAAATTCAGATCTTAAAAGAAGATGATTTATTAACGCTGGTACATAGTGATCATAGGCACCTGCTCCTAAAAAGCAAACTAAATCTTTTAAACTCTTATTTTTATCACTAAGCTCACTCATATACTTTGTAAGTTCATATTCAGATAAAGGATCTCCTAAATCCAACTTTCTATTTAAACGCAGTTCTGCAGGTATATATTCAAAAAGTTGTTCTGAAGATTCTAACCCAATATCTTGTAGCATTATTTTCTCATCACTTTTAGTATTAGGTATATATGAAAACATATTATACCTCCTTGCACAATTTTTCGTAATCATCTGGTGATAATAATTCATTTAATTCATCTTTATTATTCATTTTTACTACAGCTATCCAATTTTCATATGCATCTTCATTTATTAACTCAGGATTATCTTCAAGGTTTGTGTTAACTTCTATAACTTTTCCTGATATAGGAATATATACATCTGATGCAGCTTTAACAGATTCTACAGCAGAAAGTATGTCCTTAACTTCAAATTCATCGCCCTCTTCTGGTAAATCAATAAATACAATAGAACCTAAATGTGTTTGAGCATAATCTGTAATACCAATAAATGCTTTCTCCCCATCAACTTTTACCCATTCGTGATTGTTAGTGTAAAATAAATCCCTTGCTATTTTCATTTTAAACTCCTCCTTCTTTTTACCTATAAATTGATATACTTATATATAATTTAATACTATATCACCGATTATTTATTATAATTCTTCTTATAAAATTTCTTGTTAATAATCTTTGCTTTCTTATATTTATTTCTAATTGCAACTTCAATCTCTCCACCCATATCTGCATGTTCAACATCTATTAATGCCAATCCAATATTTTTCTTTAATGTAGGAGAATAATATCCTGTTGTTACAAATCCTATTTTCTTTCCATCTGCAAAAACTTCAAAGCCTTCTCTTGCTATTCCTCTGTCTATCATTTCAAAACCTCTAAGCACTCTCTTAAGACCTTCCGCCTTTTGTTTTACAAGAGCTTCCTTACCAATGAAATCATCTTTATCTAATTTAACAAAGAATGATAATCCAGCTTCTAATGGATTTATATCTTTTGAAATTTCATGACCATACAATGGTAATGAAGCCTCAAATCTAAGGGTATCTCTAGCACCAAGTCCTGCAGGTTTTAATCCATCTTCTTTTCCTACTTCCAAAAGCTTATCCCATATAATTTTTATATCTTCATTATTTGTGTATATTTCAAATCCATCTTCACCAGTATATCCAGTTCTAGAAACTAAACATTTAACCCCTGCAATATTAACTTCTCTATTAAAGCAGAAAAATTTTATTTGTTTTAAATCAAATTCTGTAAGCTTTTGTACAATGTCTTGAGCATTAGGACCTTGGATTGCTATTTCTGATACTTCTGACGAAATATTTTTTAGCTCCACATCATAATCCCCTTTGTTATCAAGCATCCATTTGTAGTCCTTATCGACATTAGCAGCATTAATAACAAGATAAAAATGATCATTTGAAAATTTATATACTAAAAGATCATCAACTACTCCTCCATCAGGGTAACACATCATGCTATAAAGAACTTGATTGTCATCTAAAGTTCTTACATCATTAGTAACTAAATTTTGAACAAAGTCAAAGGCTTGTTTTCCTATAACATCTACTTCACCCATATGAGAAACATCAAAGATACCAGCTGCATTTCTTACAGCTTCATGCTCTTCAATAATACCTTCATACTTAACAGGAAGTGCCCAACCACAAAACCCAACTATTTCCCCTTTGCATTCTAAATGCCCATCATATAGATCTGTCTTCTTTAAATTTCCCATTAATCTTTCCCCCTTATTTCAAATTCATTGACCATTAAATAATATTGTATTTTTCATTAATAATTAGGATTAATGTTATTGCATTTTTTATATTTATAATTTTCCGATTAGTTCAACCAGCTGATTATATGGTAATTGTATCATGTATTGTTTATTTTTTCAATTTTTGTTTAATATTATATAATCTGTAAATTTCCTTCTATTGTCTATAATAGTTCAAAAACTCTTGAATAATTTTCAGAAACTGTGATATATTTTGTTGCTTCACAATTAAATATATCACCAGTGGAATTTAATAAACATGCTACAAGAACTGATACACTCTATGATATGTTGGAAATAGACTATCCCACTTATGATAATATTGTTGCACCATCCGTCTCTGCTAAAATTCTAAAATATGTATATGATAATAAAGATTTAGAGGGATTTGACCACCTAATAGAAGTAATGAAAAACATAGTATTTCATGATAGGTTAGATAAATGATACCCTACATGAAAAAGAGTAGGTAAATTTGCTTTTGCACAAATCTATCTACTCTCCCATTAAAATAATTTTATTTGCTCTTCTATTCTAAATCTTGATGCCACCATAACCTCTTTTTCATCTTCTCCTTTTGTATGCTCACTTCTTAAATATTTAATCCCACTCTTCAACTTTGATGATACAAGATTTAATACATATATATTATCAAATCTATTATAAATAGAGTCTCCACCTAACCCTGTTAAGCATATAAGCTGAGTATTACTCTTCTTTGCAATATCCATTAAAGGTTTTAAAAGATGGGCTGAACTTGTTTGGGCAAAAGGATTATCCATAACTAATACTTTTCCACCTTCTTTTCTACTAAATATATCATTTTCATCTTTTCTCATATAAGATAATAGGCTAGATAATATTATAAATGCTGAAAGGAAGCCTTCTCCACCTGAATTTTTTGAAACCTCATCCCAGGTTATCTGCCTTTGTTTATCTTCTTCAATTTTGTAAAGTTTAATATTCACATTAGAAATACTAACAACTTCGTCATACAATTTATTAATATTGATTTTATTACTAATAATATCTTCAATATCCTCATTGGATTCAAGGGCATCCAAACTTTGGTTTCGTATATTTTCAATATATTCTTTTAACCTCATCTTATATAGCTCTTTATTCTCTTCCCAGTTAGCAACGGTTATATTAAGCATTTTCAATCTCTTATTATTAATTATAATTGATGAATTATCATCTATTTTTTCTATATTTTCATGAACCTCTGAGATATACCCTAGAATACTCTCTAATATCTTCGTCTCTTCTTTCTCTATTAAGTCGATATCCACATTTAACTTTTCTATAATAAGATTGTATGAATTACAAATCAAATTAAGTTGGTCCTTAAACTCTTGTGGTTTGCTTACCAAACCTTTAAGTGTTTGAATTGGCTCTTTAAACAAAGTCTCCTCTTTGAAGTCATCCTTAATTTCAAGGTCTATGACTAATCCTCTAAGGGCATTTTCTTTTCTTGTTTCACTGCCTTTAGCACTATTTAAATCCCTTTTAATTTTACCTATAACTTCATTCATCTCATCTATTGATATTATAATTTCAACCGCTTCCTCAATGGTGAAATTATCATGCTCATTTAAATTAACCAGATTCTGAGATATACAATTTTTATTTTTAATAATTCTAGACTTCTCAGCCTCTTTTTCTTTAATGTCCACTCTTAACTTGGCAATTTCTTCTTTAAATTCCTTATTGAATAACATTTCCTTATCCTTTGCTACATCCTTATCAAAATCCCTTTTGAGTTTTTCAAATGAACCTTCAAGCTTACTTTTAGCTACAGCTAAGTCTGTATTCACCTTATTAGCCTTAGTTTTTAAATCATCGTAAACTCTATTTTCTTTTTCTAGGGTGTCAGCTAACTCAAGTTCTTTATTAATATCATAAACTTCTCTTATATAAGCCTCTTCTTTAATGGAGTATTTATCTGCCTTAGTATTAAGCTCATCTTGTGCTATATTGAATTCCTTATCCAGAATTATAATTCTTTCATTTAACTCCTTCTCTGTGCTTGATATTTCCTTTGTTAAAGCATAGAATTCTGCCAATAAATCCTCTTTATCTCTATTTATAATTTGCCCTGCATTATAAATATTAAATTCTGCTATCTTTTCTTCAACGCTCCTTTCAACCTCTTTGTAACTTCTGATAACTTCTTGGCACTCTGTAAGCTCTGCTTCAATATTTTCACTTCTCTTTTCATCAGTAGCCACTAAGTTTTCTAGTATCTTTAATCTTTCCTTAAGCCTTTCTAACGATTCCCTATCCTTCTTATACTTTTCATACTCACTCTTCAAATCCTTAAAGGCTTTTGATTTCAGTCTATTTTTTCCTATACAAGATTCTATATCATTAATGTTTTCCTTTAACCTCTTAATGCTATCTTCGAATTGACCAATTTCCTTAATTAAAATAATTTCTCCCTGTCTCAATTCTTCTTCGCTCTTTGTCAGAGAATTAATATCTTCTTTTAACTGTTCATAAGTCTCTAGAGTTAACTCTGAATACTGTATAATATTTTTCTTTCCTTCATAGAAGGTAATACTCTCTTTTTTCTCTTTGATTTTTCTATTTATCTCTGAAATACTCAATTCACTTTCTCTTATTAACTTAACTAATTCTGCTTCATTTAACAGCTTATTGTTAAATGATATAAAGAATCTAACTCCACTTAAAAGTACAATATCTTCTCTAATATCATTAAGACTCTTTTCTAAATCAACCCTGTTAATTATAGATATAGGATTAGATGTAAATATGTCCAGCGCTTCTTTTTCTAATATTTCTATTTCTTTAGAATCCATAATTAAGGAATATGGTATAAATGGATTGTTTTTAACCATCTCTTGATTTTTCTCTAGTGACTGTCCATTCTTCTTTAACCATTCCATGCCATAAGTAATTTTTATGTCCTTTTCCTTAAGTTTATTTTCAATCTCCTTAGGTAATTCTAATACCTTACCACACTTAAGTTTTTCTAATTCCTCAACTAATTTATCATGGCTTTTAATGAAATTTACTTCATCATTTCTTAAAAATTTAATTTTATTCTCAAAAGCACCTATTATACCTGAAGTATCAAAAGCCTTTTCTTCACTAAATTCTATATATTTTATAATCTCTTTACGAACTTCAATTTCCTTATTAGCTTTCTCTAGTTCTAACATTTTAGTTCCCAGCTTATTTTTAACTTCTGATTTAAGTTCAATATTTCTAAGCTTTTGACTTTCATTGCTTTTTAATCTCTCACTGTCTTTTAAAAGTTTCTCACCAAACTCTTTTTTATTTTTATTAAGCTGCAGCTCTTCATTTACTATATTTTTATCAGTTAAAATCAACTTTTCATCATCAAAATATCCAGATATATTTCTCACTAGTTCTTCCTGATATTCATTATTAAATCTATTTTCTTCCCTATCAAAGGCAGAAATTTTTGCTCTGTAACTACCCTCATCACCCTTTAATTTACTAATACTAACTCTATTTTTATTAAGCTCCTCTTTGCATCTTTCTTTTTCTTCCAATAACTCTCTTCTTATTTCTAGCTTTTTATTTTTACTTTCTTTAATAGTCTCCAATTCTCCACTTAATATATGTTTAATAGTAAAACCTAAGTTATTTATTCGCGGTGCATTATCCTCATTTTTCTTATTAACAGCTTCTAACTGCCTTTCTAATTGTTGTAGTTCCTTAGACTTTTTTTGATACTCTCTATGTATCTTTGCACATTCTAAAGTATTACTTTTTCTCTTTAAATCCTTCTTCTTATTCTCACTTTCTAAAACTAGAGCTTCATTCACAGCTAAAGTTTCTTTTAAAATCTCTATCTCTTCTTCTCTTTTATGTATTTTAATAGAATCCCTTTCATAGCCTAACTCTTTTATACTTTCCTGCAGCGCCTCTATTAACCCAGTAAGCTCTATTTCTTCCTCTTCCATAGCTTTTAATTTTCGTCTTAAATAAACTATAACATTGGCTATTTGATTTTCAATTTCTTCTCTATTTTTAATTGTTTTTATAAAATCATCACAAGCTTCTAATAACTCAACTGAAAATTCATTAAACAACTCTATTTTTACCTTTTTATCAATATTAGATTTATTAGCTCTATACTGCTTTATATATCTATCTATAAGTTCTCTATAGTTCTTAATTCTATCTTCATCTTTCTTTAACTTATTCTCAATCGCAGGTAAAAACCACTCCTTAACTAGTCCATTACTATCTTTAGCCTTAGTGAACAAATCTGATAATCCTGATTCCTTAAGGTTTATCTGCTTAATTATAGTTTCCCATTCCTTATAATTAATTTTATACTCCTCAAGCTTACTAAAATAACTTCTAGTAGTTACTGAATTATTCATATCATAGTAATTAAACTTTAAATCTCTATTCTTTTTTAAGTCCTCAAACATTTTTTTAGAATTAGCAAAACTCTTTATTACTCTTCTATCACTTTTTTCTTCAATTATTGGAATACTATTTATGTCATATTCATTTCTTTGTCTATATTCATGGATAAAATTCACAATATCCAACTTTTCTTTAGAGTTTTCATCTGATGAACTTTCCTTTGTCCTGACCATCATCCCTGTTAATAAATATCCTGCTCCATCATCCAGCTTCCATTCAACTAGAATGTATGTAGGTGTTGGAGATGTAAAATAACTGTCAAAGGTTCTATCCTTTATGTTTCTATGTCTTCTATTTACAAAAGGAGCCATAACCATCTGAACAAGTACAGACTTTCCCCCTCCATTTCTTAAATTAAACATTGTATTTTCGCCATCTAAGAAAAAAGTTTCATCATCAACCTTCATTGAATTATTGTTATAGTTTAAATTAACAAACCTTATCTTATTAATTTTACTCATCTATAGCTTCTCCTAACGCACTTAGTACCCTATTGTAATTATTTTTATTTAAGAGGTTCCAATCCATAAAGCTATCCAGCTTCCTTGTGGTTTTAATCATATCGTCAGTTTTTATATAGTCAATTAGACCTTGTTCGTCTAAAAAGTCTAAGATTGTATTAATGAAGCCTTCCTTAGTAGTTTTAGACATACTCTTTTTATCACTGCTCTTTAAAGCTTCAAATCTCTCTAAAATATTTTCAAAGGCTATACCCTTTTCATCATTGTTTTGTGCTCTCACTACACCATCATTTAATCTATCTGTAATGATATTCAAAAACTCACCAACCTTTATATAATCTCTAGACTTACTTGTAATTCCTTGAGAATTATAAAAAGTAACTAATAATGTTAAAATGACGAACTGTGATAAATAATAATCCTTATCATTAGCCCCAGACTTACATAATTTCTTCTTAAGCTCCCCCTTAGAATAGCCTAAAAAATCATTTTCCTCTTTAGGAATAAGGTAAACTACTCCCCCGTACTTTTTAACATAGCATTCTGAAGCGTCTCCCAAATCCTTAACTAATTCTGTTACACTATCATTTTCTGAATAACCTTTATGAAGGTCTCCTGCTTCTTCTCTAATCTCTCCATGTTTTAATAAATAATAGAAAATCTTATTACTAAGTTTAATCTCTTCCGTTGTATACGCCATTATAACTTTAACCCTCCCTTTGTAACTTCAAAGTATATGTCAGAACAAATAAAATTCTTTACTGTTCCGCTTTCATCTCTTAATCCTTCTAATCTAATATCTTTATTTAACTCTAACTTCTCAACATTTATTTTTTCTATGTACTTAAAACTACTATTATTATCTATAATATCTAAGATAGTTTTATTAAGCTGAAACTCTATTTCTCCATTTTCAACGGTATTTTTTCTCTCTTCTCTTATTTCTAATATATCTATGGTCCTATTTTTAAGCATCTCAATAATGACTTCTCTAAATATCTCCACCGTTGGAATCAAAGTATTTAAAAGAACTTCACTTTCACTTATCAAAGTTTTAATTTCACCTAAAGAAACTCCACCTCGCTCTAATGCAATTTCTAAAATAATTTCGATAACACCCTTATACTTTTCAAGTTTCTCTAGCTTTTTCTTATTTTCCGCTTCAATAAAATCACCTTCATCAAAGGTTATCTCCTCATCAGCTTCTTCATTGTTTTTCTTTATAGTCTTTTGATATTCTACAGCTTTATTTATATTATATATTTTCTTTGCTTCCATTCTAAATAGAGGT
>DALZNT010000032.1:0-29981 GCA_032005505.1 Clostridium sp.
ACGACGATTTAATAATGTATAATATAATTAATAAAAATTATTAGTAGAGTATTACTACAGGAGGAAACAAGATGAAATACGAATTAACAGTATATGAGTTAGGGAAGCTACTTAGTGAGGTAAGTAAGTCCTACAAGACAAATTTATTAGCTAAAATAAATCTGAGTGGTGGATGGATGACTTTGCAGGGTCAGGTAGAGGTTGAATCTGCACCGACGGATAGAGTTGTATTAAAGGGAAATAACATCATAGCTTTAAATGTTAAAGCAGAGGGAAGTGAAGGAGCTTCTATAAAAATTACAGGGGCAAAGGACGGAAAATTTGAAGTAACGATAGCTCCAAAGAAGGTTATAGAAATACATACAGGCGGCTTAGGACTTCAGGTTCAAAAGGAAAAGGCTGACGAGTGCACTATAAAGATTGATGATAGTATGATTTTCACTGTGAATGTAGGTGCAGGCGAAGTTAAGGAACTTTTAAGTAACACTCTAAATCTATAATTTAGTCTCTGCAACTTACTCTTCGAGCACTTCACCCAATGAATATGAGTTGGAGTTTCATTTAAAGAAGTAGGTGACATAAACTTTAAAAACTAGATGTTTTTATTAGAGAAAATAATAGAAAGCTATAGGCAAACTCTCGGGTGAGTAGGAGAGTCCTATAGCTTTTGTTCTATATAAAATTATTATAAAATCTTAGATAAGAAGTCCTTAGTTCTAGGATGCTTTGGATTTTCAAATATTTCTTCAGGAGTACCTTGTTCTACGATATTTCCATCATCCATAAATAGAATTCTATCCCCAACTTCTTTAGCAAATCCCATTTCATGAGTAACCACTACCATGGTCATTCCAGCTTTAGCTAAATCCTTCATTACATTTAAAACTTCTCCAACCATTTCAGGGTCTAGAGCTGATGTTGGCTCATCAAAAAGCATAACATCAGGTTCCATAGCTAAAGCTCTAGCTATAGCTATTCTTTGCTTTTGACCTCCAGATAGTGAGCCAGGATAGGCTTGGGCTTTTTCAGTTAAACCTACCATTTTTAAAAGATCCATAGCCTTTTTATTAGCATCATCTTTATTTTGACCTTTTACCTTTATAGGGGCAATAGTTATATTTTCAAGAACTGATTTATGAGGAAAGAGGTTAAACTGTTGAAATACCATTCCCATCTTTTCTCTTAGGTTATTTATGTTTGTTTTTTTATCAGTTATATTGTTTCCTTCAAATATAATTTCACCTGAGGTAGGTTCTTCAAGGAGATTAAGACAACGTAGGAAAGTTGATTTACCAGAGCCTGATGGACCTATTACTACCACTACTTCGCCTTTTTGTATATGTTCATTTATTCCTTTTAAAACTTCATTTTGGCCAAAGCTTTTATTTAAATTATTAACGTGAATCACTTGCCTTCAGCCTCCTTTCAATATATGCCATTAGTCTTCCTAATGTAAATGTAAGTGTAAAGTAACATAGAGCCGCAACAATTAATGGTTCAAAATTTCTGTAGGTAGCTCCAGTAACAAGCTTTCCAGCATAGGTAATTTCAGCAACACCAATTGCTGATGCCATAGAAGACTCTTTAATAATTGTAACAAATTCATTACCTATAGCAGGTAAAATGTTTTTTATGGCTTGAGGTAAAATTATGTACTGCATTGATTTTCCTTGATTCATACCTAAGCTTCTAGCAGCTTCTAATTGACCCTTGTCCACTGCATCTATTCCGCCTCTTATTATTTCTGCAACATAAGCACCAGAGTTAAGAGAAAGGGCTAATACACAAGCTACCAGTGGAGTAAACTTAAATCCAAATGAGGTAGAACCAAAGTAAACTATGAATATTTGTAGTAATAGAGGAGTTCCTCTCACAAACTCTATATAGATAGAAGCTAAAATCTTTGGTACAGGTATCTTGAAGATAGATAATTTTGATCTTTTCATAAAGCATAGTATTGTTCCAAAGATAACGCCAAAAACAACTGCTAATAGTGATACAAGTAGTGTCCATTGAATACCTTCTATAAATACTGGATAATATTTTTCTAAAAATTTAAAACTTAAATTACTCATAGTTCCTCCTTGATGATTAGTTTAAAGGTCCATGGATACGGTGGGTACCTTTAAAGTTATTCTGCTGTAACTTCATTCTTACTTATGTTAACTGCATTTTTATAAAATTCATCTAACTTTCCTTCAGATAGTAATTTTGAAATTGATTTATTTATTGCTTCTAGTAATTCTTTTTCACCTTTTGGTAGAGCAATAGCTGATCCACCACCAGATGTATCTGTTATTTTTTCTTCAGCAACTACTAAAGTTTCATGAACAGAGGATTGTATATCTGCTACTGGTAATTCAACGATAACCGCATCCAAGTTTCCTGCGATTAGGTCTTGAATTAGAGTTGGAACTTCAGGTAATAATTTCACATCAGCATCTTTAATACCTTGAGCCACAGTTGCTTGGATTGAACCGTTTTGTGCTCCAACTTTTTTACCTTTTAAATCATCTATGCTTTTAATAGTGCTTGCACTATTTTTATTTATTAAAATTCCTTGTTCTGCCTCAAAATAAATATCAGAGAAGTCCACAATTTCTAATCTCTCTGCATCAGGCGAAAATCCGGAAACACCTAAGTCTACAATACCATTTCTTACAGCATCACAGATTGTACTAAATTCCATTTCTTGAACTTCAACTTCAACGCCAAGATCTTTTGCGATTTCATTCATCATATCTACATCCATACCAACTAATTTTTTCTTGCCATCCTCCATTATGAAGAATTCATATGGAGCATAATCTACACTCATACCTATTTTTATCTTTCCAGACTCTTGTATTTTAGCTAATAAATTTTTTGATGAACCATCACCAGAATCTTCACCAGTAGATTTTCCACAAGCCATTAATGGTAAAGCCATAGCTCCTGCTAGAGTAAATGCTAATATTTTTTTAAATAATCCTTTTTTCATTTTTGTTTCCCCCTTATATATAAATAATTTATATTCATTCCATGTGTATGATTATACAACTAAAGTTTATAATTATGCAAGTGGTATTTTCGAAAAAATTAAAGTATTTCATAAAACCACAAAATAAATGGCTGAAACTATATAAAATCAGGAGTTTACTATGAAATTATTCATGAATTTATGTATAAATATAATATGCGTATGCATGGATATATAGTTATATTCATATTCATAAGTATCTATTGTTAATGCGTTTTTTTGAATGATGACTTATTATTAATAAATGCAATTAAACTAGGGATATATTAAACATGACTAAGTAAATTTGAAAATTTTGAGTCGAAGTGAGAATAAAATTAAGTGAAAATATTGTGTACTTACATTTAGAGTGATAATATTACTTTGATTAGATTTAGAATCTAGGGGGATTTTTAATTTGTAGGATGAGGAGGGTGAGAAATGAGGCTGACAGAGAGAGCAAGAAATAAACAGATTCATAAGGAAGTAATTATTTCAATTATTTTATACGTACTTTACTTTGTTTGGTGGTATGTTACCGGATTTGTGATGGGTGATAGAGATCCATCTACTTATACGTATATAATGGGACTTCCAGTTTGGTTTATTTTAAACAGTATCGTTGGACCAATATTATTTATCACAGCAGTAATTTTTTCTATAAAATGCTTTTTTGTAGAAGTAGATTTAGAAGAATGTGAAGAAGAGATTTCTGAAAAGAAGGAGTAAGGTGAGGAACACATTATGGAAAGATTTTTAATTGTATTACCAATAGTGCTGTATCTGGCACTGAACTTGTTTTTAGGAATTTGGGTTAGTAGAGGTGCAGCTAAGCAAAATGCTAAAAATGGATTTATAAACAACTATTTTATAGGTGGAAGGTCTATGGGAGGCTTTGTCCTTGCCATGACTCTAATAGCCACATACACTAGTGCAAGCAGTTTCATCGGAGGTCCAGGAATTGCATATTCTGTAGGGTTAAGCTGGGTTCTTGTAGCTGTTACTCAAGTTCCAACAGCTTTTTTAACTCTTGGAATTTTAGGAAAGAAGCTTGCAATTATATCAAGAAAAATTAATGCAGTTACAGTTACGGATTATTTATCAAAAAGGTATAAGTCTCCTGTAGTAGTAATTTTAGCATCTATATCATTAGTAGTATTTTTCATTGTAACTATGGTAGCTCAATTTATAGGGGGAGCTGTACTGTTCCAAACTATTACAGGCTACTCATATATTATTGGCCTAGTTTTATTTGGAACAATAGTAATTCTATATACTACTATTGGAGGATTTAAGGCAGTAGTAGTAACAGATACACTACAGGGAATTATAATGGTCATCGGTACTGTGCTTATTCTTTACTGTATAATAAGAGTAGGTGGAGGAATGGATTCTGTAGCTGCAAAGCTAAATGAGGTGAATCCGGTTTGGGCAACGCCAATGTCTGGAGATCATTTTAGTAAGGGATATATAATATCATTCTGGGTACTTGTAGGAGTAGGGACCTTAGGACTCCCACAGAATAGTGTTAGAGCTATGGGATTTAAGGATAGTAAATCTATGCATAATGCTATGATTTATGGAACTGTAGTATTCTTCATTCTAATGGTTGGAATGCTTTTAGCAGGAGTACTTTCAGCAGCAATTCTTCCACCAGGGATTGCTAATTCAGATACAGTAATTCCAACTCTAGTAATTCAAATTATGCCTCCAGTATTAGCAGGATTATTCCTTGCAGCACCACTGGCAGCGGTTATGTCTACAGTATCTTCTATGCTTATTTTGGCATCAGCAGCAATTGTTAAGGACATATACATGAACTACATTATGAAGGATGAAGTAGTAGAGAATAATAAAATTTTTGAAAAGAAGGTTTCAACCATAAGTTTTGCAGCTACAGCTATAATTGGAGTTATAGTCTTCGTACTTGCAATACAGCCACCAGACTTACTTACATTTATAAATTTATTTGCATTTGGAGGACTTGAAGCAGCATTCTTCTGTCCAGTAGTTTTCGGACTTTATTGGAAAAGATCAAATGCTACAGGCGCAATTTTCTCAATGATAGGTGGGGTAAGTGCTTTCATAATAATATATGTAACTAAGTTTGAACCATGGGGACTTCAGCCAATAGTGCCAGCCCTTGCAATATCTATGATTTCATTTATAATAGGAAGTTATGTCGGTAAAAAGCCAGATAATGAAACAATAGAATTATTCTACGGAAAATAAACTTTAAAATATAAAATTTCGGGGTAATAAATATAGTAGTCAAACTATGTTTATTACCCATTTTATTTTAATTTGGTAATTTACCTAACATATTCTATTCATAGTGTTAACTTTAAGTCCATATAATTACATATAAAGAATTTATATGGGGGATTTATAGATGAACATGACACCGATGATAATTGTAATTGTATATCTAATTATTATGCTTTTGATTGGTTTCTTAACAAATAAGTTTTTTATCAAGAATAGTACTGACTATATGTTAGCAGGACGTTCTCTTCCTGCAATTATGGTAGCCTGTAGCTTGGCAGCTAATAATATTGGTGGAGGAAGTACAGTAGGGCTTGCAAGTAAAGCTTATGGGAATTGGGGAATGTCCGCAGTTTGGTATGTACTTGCAGCGGCTATAGGTATTATACCAATGGCATTTTTTGCACCAAAATTAAGAAGAGTAATGGCTTACACCATACCTGAGGTTGTAGGAAGACGTTTCGGAAAAGCGAGTCATCTCATTACATCTTTACTTAATATCTTTTCATTATTCTGCTTAACAGCATCACAGGTTTTAGCATCAGGAATTATCATATCTCAGTTGGTAGGAATTGAACTTAATGTAGCTATACTCTTGGGTGCAATATTTACTATTACGTATACTGCCATGGGAGGACTTTTAGCAGATGCCTTCACTGATTTATTTCAATGGGCTATTATTTTCTTTGGACTTTTAATTGCAGTACCATTTGTAATAAAAGGTGTTGGTGGATGGGATACAATTGTCGCAGCGGTACCACCAGTAAAAATGTCTATCAATGGAATGGGGATAGCTTTAGTAATAAGTTTAATTGGACAATATTTTATAACATTTATGTCAGGACCAGAAATGGTTTCAAGGGTATTTTCAGCTAAGGACGAGAAGGCTGGAAGAAATGCAATTCTTTTATCAGCTTTATTTATGGCATTATTTGCATTTATTCCTGCCATCATAGGAATTGCAGCTTCAGTTGCTTTCCCAGGAATAGACCCAAGTTTAGCTCTCCCGACTTCAGTATTTAGCTTAGCACCGAAGTGGATTTCGGGAATAGTTTGTGCCGCAATTATAGCATCTACAATGTCTAGTGCTGACTCAAATATGCTGTGTGCATCAACAATATTTACTAAGGATATATATCAAAAATATATTAATCCTAAGATAGAGGATAGAAAATTAATAACAATGACAAGAGTATGCAATGTAATTCTAGGTGTTGGAGCTTTATGCATAGCTCTATTCAAGATAAACATTATAACTTTAAATATTTTCTCATTCATGTTAAGGGCGGCAGGTCCATTTGCGGCCTTTGTTTTAGGATTAGTCATGACTAGAGTATCTAAGCATTCAGGTATTGTATCAATAATTGTTGGTAGTGTAGTAGGTATAATATGGCAGATTAACGGCGAACCATTTGGCATCTTAGCCATTATTGCAGGAAGCGTAGCAGCCTTGATAGCCTTCTTAATTACCAACTATATTGAGTTAAAGATAACAGGTAAGGAAGCACCAAGATTAGAGAATAAGGAAGTATCTGAATAAAAATTATGAGGGTTTTTTAGCCATCATTTTTGTGCTGATACAATTTTGAAGAGTAATAAGGTAGCCCACATGTGGCTGCCTTATTTATTGTGAATGATTATGATGTAGCGAAGTCAGATAAAAATACGATTTATAAAGAAATCAGAGGAGATTCTAGGGTATAATTAAAATATGTGCGAAAGATAAGAAATTTATATAGATATATACGAAACTCCACTTAATATACATTCAGTTGAGTAAGTTCGATTTGCTAAATCAAAGATTTAGAATTTCATTTAAGAAATAAAGGGGATGAGTAGAGTTGAAAATATTACATACGGGAGATTGGCATCTTGGAAAAAATCTTGAGGGTCAGAGTAGGATGGATGAGCAGGAGGAGTTTTTAAAGGACTTCGTAAAAATAGTAGAAGACAATAATATAGATATGGTTATCATAGCGGGAGATGTTTATGATACAAGTAATCCTCCATCTAGAGCAGAGAGGATGTTTTATGATACTTTGAAAAGATTATCTAGAAATGGAGAGCGTTTAACTTTAGTTATTGCAGGAAATCACGATAATCCAGATAGACTTGTGGCAGCAGGGCCACTAGCTATGGACCACGGAATAATTATGGCTGGAACTCCAAAGACAGTGGTTCAGCCAGGGGATTATGGAAAGCATAAAGTTATGGATTCGGGTGAAGGATACATTGAAGTTGAGATAAATGGTGAGAAAGCTGTTATTTTAACTGTGCCTTATCCAAGTGAAAAAAGACTTAATGAGGTGCTTTATAATGATATGGACAGTGATGAGGATAGATTAAAGTCTTATAGTGAGAGAATTAATCAGTTATTTTCATCACTAGAGAAGTATTATAGAGAAGATACAATAAATTTAGTTGTATCACATTTATTTGCCATGGGAAGTGAAGAAAGTGGCTCAGAGAGAAGTATTCAGCTTGGAGGAAGCTATATTGTAAATGGAAGCTGTTTCCCAGAAAAAGCTCAATATGTAGCTCTAGGACATGTTCATAAACCACAAATAGTTCCAGGGACTAACAAAAGAGCCAGATATTCAGGCTCACCACTTCACTACAATAAGAAGGAAATTAATTTTGCAAAAAAATGTTTCATTGTAGATGTTAAAGCTGGTGAGGAAAGTACTATTGAAGACATAGAGTTTAAGGTTTATAAGCCTATAGAAATCTGGAAGTGTGACAGTATAGAACAGTCTATTGAGATGTGTGAAGAAAATAATGATAGAGACTGCTGGGTTTATTTAGAGATTTCTACTGATAGGTATATAAATGAGGATGAAATTAAGAAGATGAAAACGGCTAAGAAGGATATCTTAGAAATTATGCCTAAAATAGTAGGGGTTAGGGATGAGGATGAAATAACTTCAAATCTTACAGAAAAGCCTTTTGATGAGATTTTTAGAGGATTTTATAGAAAGGAAAGAGGCGTAGAGGCAAAGGATGAGGTAGTAGAACTCCTGATGTCTATACTTTCTGAAGAGGGAGGAGCTTAAGATGAAACCAATTGAACTTAAAATAAAAGGATTAAACAGCTTTAATGAAGAACAGAATATAGATTTTGAAAAATTAACAGAACGAGGGCTATTCGGAATTTTTGGACCTACAGGAAGCGGAAAGTCTACGGTTTTAGATGGAATAACTCTTGCACTATATGGAGATATATCAAGAAAAAGCAGTAACTTTATAAATACAAACTGTGATAGCTTATCCATTAGCTTTAAATTTCAAATATCAGGAGCTGAGCCTAAGAGATATGTGGTAGATAGAGAATTTAAAAGAGATAAGAAAACTGGAAATCCTCAGTCAGGAAAATGCAAGCTTGTTGATATTACTGATGGAGAACCTTTGGTTTTAGCAGATAAGGTAAAAGAGGTTACTAATAGCTGCAAAGATATTATAGGTTTAAGCTTAGAGGACTTTACAAGAACAGTAGTCCTTCCTCAAGGGAAGTTTAGCGAGTTTCTAAAGTTAGAGGGAAAAGCTAGAAGAGAAATGCTGGAGAGATTATTTAACCTTCAAAAATATGGAGATGACCTAACTAGAAAATTAAATAGTGAGATTAGCAAGGTGAGAACAGAGAATAATGTTTTCGAGGGTGAGCTTAAGGGATATGAGGGCATCAGTCAAGATGGCTTAAGAGTTAAGGAAGAAGAATTAAATGAAGCTAAATTTGCTTTAGTACAAGAAAGTAAAGAACTTGAATATATAGAAAAGGTATTTAAAGAAAGTCAGGAACTATGGAATTTAACTCAGGAGCTTGTAGCTTATAAGTCAGAGGAGCAGAAACTTAAAGAAAAAAGTGATGAAATAGATAGCTATAAGTCCAAGATAAAACTTGGTGAAGCTGCACTAAAGATAATTCCGTATATAGAAGCTTACGAAGAGACAGTAAAGCTGATAGAAGTTTCAAGGGTTGAATTAAGTAATTTAAAGGCTAAGAATGAAAAGGTTAAAGCTGATAAAGAAGAGTTAGATAAGCAGTGGAATTTATGGAGAGAAAAAAAGGATATACATGTTCCACAATTAAAAATAAAAGAAGAGAAAATAAAGGATGCGCTTATAGAAAAAAGGAGCTTAGAAGAACTTAAAAGAGAAATCAAAGCTCTAGTTCAAGGTATAATCGAACTGGAAATAGAAGAAAAGAAAAGTTTAGAAGAAATTCAAATTGCAGAAGGAAGAGTTGCTAAGGGAATTAAAGTTATAAAGGATTCAGAAGAGAAGTTTGAAAGCTTAAAGATTGATAGCACATTAAAGGAGAAGGTTCAGCAGGGCATCTTAATAAATGAAAAAGCTATGGATTTAAAGATTTTAGTTGAAGGAAATAAGACTAAGATTTATAAGTTGAAGGCAGACATAGGGGAGGCAAAGTTAAGTGTAAATCAACAGCAAGAACAATTAAATTCAAAAGCATTGGTTTTAGAAGAAAGTAAAAAGCAATTAACAGAGCTTCTCCAAAATAATCCAGGTGAGCAAAGTGATTTAGTAATTTTACAAAGAGCGTTGCTAGAAAACAAGGATAAATGGAGCAGATATGAGGCCGCTGTTAGGACGATAGAAGAGGCTAGGAGTATTATTTCTCAGATAGAAATTAGTTTGAAAACAAAGCAAGTAGAAAAAAATAATGTAGAAGAGATGGTTTCAGCCCTTAAGAGTACTATTGGAGAACTTCAAGTAGAAAATATAGCTCATGGCCTTAGAGAAGCACTAAATTCTGGAGAAGCATGTCCGGTTTGCGGTTCTAGGGAACATCATATAGAAAATATAAAGTCAATTGAAGCTGTGGATATAAAAGAGTTAGAATCAGAGTTAGCCTTAAAAGAAAAAGAGCTAAAGAGTATTGAAATGGAGATTACTAGAGGTGAAACAAACCTTCAAGTTCATAGAGATAAGGTTCAGGAAATAAATAAGGAAATTCAAGATTTAGGAGAAAAATTTAAAGATAATTCTGTAGAGGAGCTAGAGAAGAACTTTAACATCTTAAGTGAAGCAATTAATGGATACACGAAGAAAAAGGAAGAGCTAGAGTTAGCTGTAAACAAATTAAATGAGGAAAAACTATCATTAGATGGGAAAGTTAATACTACTCAATCAGTGCTGAGTCAAAATGAAAAACAGTTAACTGAACTAGAAAATGAATATAATAAAAATATTTTATCTCTTGAAGTATATGAAAAGAATATAGAGAGTCTTAAGAAGGAAACTAATGTAGAAGATTTTAAAGCTAAAAATGAGGAAATTGCAAAGGTTGAATCAGAAAGAGATAAGCTGGAGAATGACCTTAAAAAATATAGAAAAGTTCTAGAGGACATAATTGCTACTAAGGAAGCGTTACAGGTGAGATTAAACACTTTGAAGGAAAGCTTAGCTAAAGAAAAGTCAACTCTGACAGTAAAGGAAAAGAATAAAACGGAGAAGGAAGCTAGTATTAAGGGGAAAATTGGAGAAGTGTCTAATCTAGAGGAACTATTAAATGAGGTTTCAAGTAGTATAAAAGTTATTGAGGATTCCTTTGTCAGCTGTGATAAGGAGAAAAATCAGCTAGAGGAGGCGTCAAAGGCTTGTAATGATTCACTTATAGAAGTCATGGGGAAAGTTAATGACCTTGAGAAGAGAGTGATTTTTGAAGAAGCTAATGTTAAAAAAGCTCTTAATGAAGAAGGTTTTGAAGCAGTAGCACAAGTTAAGGCAAGTGTAATTTCAAAGGTTCAGCTGCAGACGTTAAAGGATATTATAGAAGCACATAATAATACTTTAGCTAAAATTAATGGAGCTATGGAAAGTTTATTTAAGAAGATTAACAACAGGGAAATAACTGAAGAAGCTTGGTGTAAGATTCAAGAGGAAAAAATAGCACAGGAAACTAAGGTTAAGGAACTAAATGAGATAAGAATTAAAGTAGAGGAAGAGGTTAACTTTATAACTAAGAAAATGTTGAAGCTTAAGGATTTAGTTGAAAAGAGGGGTAAGCTTGAGCATAAACTAGCTCTTCTTGGAGATTTGGAAAAGCTCTTTAAGGGGAAAAAGTTCGTTGAGTTTGTGGCAGCTGAAAGACTAAAGTATGTTTCTATTGAGGCTTCAAAGAGGCTTAAGGAAATCAGTAGCGGAAACTATGGATTAGAGGCTGATGAAAATGGAAAGTTTATAATTCGTGATTATAAAAATGGAGGAGCAGAGCGAGATGCCTCAACTCTTTCAGGCGGAGAAACATTCTTAACCTCACTGGCACTGGCTTTAGCGTTATCTAATGAAATTCAGCTTAAAGGTACAGCACCGCTAGAATTATTCTTCCTTGATGAAGGCTTTGGTACTCTTGATGATAATTTACTAGAGATAGTTATGTCATCCTTAGAGAGAATTCATAACGATAAATTAAAGATAGGAATTATAAGCCACGTTGAATCCATAAAAAATAGAGTTCCAGTGAAGCTTATATTAACACCTGCAGAAGCTGGTAAAGGCGGAAGCAAGGTTAAAATAGAAAAAAGTTAGATAAGTATAAGGTAAATTAATAATCATAGATTTGTATTTCGTCAAGGTGATACAAGAATATAATAAATGCTTGAATATTCTAAAAATATGTTGACTTATCAAAGGCAGTTGAGTAAAATATATGTAAATAACTATAGCTATGATAGAAAAAGTAGATATCTACATTCTTATACAGAGAGCTCCATTAGCTGAGAAGGAGCAAAGAAGTATTTATTGAAACAAGTTCTTGAGCTTCATACGGATCCGGAAGGTGATGCTATGACGTGAGTTCACGTTACAGAACTAGAGTATAAGTATTATTACAATAGTACCGTACTTGAAGAGGTTGATGTGGTAACATGTTAATGAATTTAGGTGGCAACGCGCATATATAAATCCCGCCCTAAAGACTATAAAGGTCTTTAGGGTGGGATTTTTTAAGCTTTAATACAAATTTTATATTTGGTTAAGTAAAAAAACGTAGCAAAGAGTTATTTAAAGATAGATAATACAAAAATGAAAAGGAGAGAAAAGATAATATGTGTAATGAAAGAGAAAGTTTAAATTTTGTGGACAGATTAGTTAATGAGGATAGAGAGTGTGGATATGTAGAAGAAATTCATACTCGATTTCCTCCAGAGCCTAATGGATATCTTCATATTGGTAGCGCTTATGCCATTAATATAAGTCATAGTATTGCTAATAAGTATAAAGGGAAATTTAATTTAAGATTTGATGATACAAATCCAGGAAAAGAAGACCATGAATATGTAGATGCAATTATCGAAGATATGAAATGGATGGGATTTGACTATGAAGATAGGCTTTTTTATGGCTCAGATTATAGTGAGAGAGTTTATAACTATGCTATTTACCTTATAAAGAAGGGAAAAGCCTATGTTTGTAATTTAAGTGCTGATGAGTTAAGAGAATATAGAGGAACACTAACTACACCAGGAAAGAATAGTCCTTATAGAGATAGAACTGTTGAAGAAAACCTAGAACTCTTTGAAAAAATGAAGGCAGGAGAGTTTAAGGAAGGGAAGGCAGTATTAAGAGCTAAGATAGATATGAGTAGTCCTAATATAAATATGAGAGACCCTGTTATCTATAGAATTTCATATACTGCACACTATAGAACAGGCGATGAATGGTGTATTTATCCAATGTATGATTATGCCCATCCAATACAAGATTATATAGAAGGGATTTCACATTCACTATGTTCTAATGAATTTAAGGATCATAGACCTCTTTATGAGTGGGTGCTGAATGAACTAGATTTAGAATGTCCAAAGCCAAGACAAATTGAATTTGGAAGAATGAACTTAAGTGGAGTTGTTACTAGTAAAAGATATCTAAAAATGTTAGTTGCAAATCACAAGGTTGATGGATGGGATGATCCGAGACTTCCTACTTTAAAAGGTATGAGAAGAAGAGGATATACAAGAGAAGCTATTCTAGACTTTTTAGCTGAAATTGGGGTAGCAAGAGCTGATACTTTGGTGGATGTAGCTATGCTGGAAAACTCTATAAGAAAAGATTTAAAGTCAAAGGTTCCTTCAATTATGGCAGTATTAGACCCAATAAAGGTGGTAATTACAAATATTCCAGAGAACCATTTAGAGTATTTAATAATGGAGAATAATCCAGAGAATGAAGAAATGGGAACTAGAGAAATACCATTCACTAGGGAATTATATATTGAAAGAGAGGACTTTAATGAAAATCCTCCTAAGAAGTATAATAGATTAACCTTAGGTGGTGAAGTAAGACTTAAGGGCGCATATTTTATAAAGTGTAATGAGGTCATAAAGGATGACAATGGAGAAATTATAGAATTGAGATGTACCTATGATCCAGAAACTAAAAGTGGAAGCGGTTTTTCAGAAAGAAAGGTTAAGGGAACCATTCATTGGGTGAGTTCAGAGTATGGAGTACCTTGTGAAGTAAGGTTATTTGAAAATTTATTTAATGAACCGCCATCAGGAAATGATTTATTTAAGTTTTTAAGTGATAATTCTCTTGAGGTAAAATCAAATGCAGTAATTGAACCAGCTGCATTGAAGCTAAATAAAGAAGGAAGATATCAATTTATAAGAAATGGATTTTTTATTAGAGATAATAAATTATCCGTTGAGAATCTAGTATTTAACAGAACTGTAGCCTTAAAGAGCTCTTACAAAAAATAATTAAAGCATAGATTACCTTGTCACTGGCAACTATAGTGTTATAATAGATACATTACCATTGAAAGATTATGGTCAAATAAATAGTAAAGTGAGAAAATTACATGAGAAATGAAAGATTAGAAAAACAAATAAATAGAGTAGATAATGATATTGATGCTATGGGTGTAGCAAAAAAATATTTATCTAATACAGAGGAAATTAATCAGGTTATTGCAGAATTAAATGAGAAGAGAATACTTCTTGCTAATGATTTATACTTTGAAGATCACTCTTCTTATGCACAATGCTGTATAGAGATAAGTGAATTCATGAACAAAGAGCTTGGTCAAGATGAGCAAACTGAACTATTAGAGATTATAAAAGATATCTATGGTAGAAGATCTCCAAATGTAAGCAAGAAAAGCTATGGTCTTAACGCTTGGCTTAAAGAGCTTGATATCGAATATAACTGGGTTGAAAAAGAAGGTTCAGATTGGGCTGGTTTAGTTATAACTGGCTTTGGATTACACGAATAAGATAATTTGAATGAATGGCTATCTCAAAAGAGGTAGCTATTTTTTATGTTCTTTTATAAAATACAAATATTTCCACGAAACCCTTGTAAGGAGCAAGAAATAACTGTAAAATTATGTAAGAGAGTAATGTTTATGGGGGGAAGTATATGGAGAAGAGAAAAAAGCTATATGGGATTATTTGCATGATAATAATTGTTGGGATTACATGGGTAGCAGCTGGAAAATTAATAAATGGGAAAGAGATTAGCAGTGATAAAGATCCAAGTAATTCTGAAGTGGTGTTAGGAGAACCAAGGAATACTGATGATGCAAAGAAATATGACAGTGCAAATAAGGATAAAGAAGACAAAGATGATGAGGAAAAGGATAAAGAAAATAAAGAAGATAAGGATGACGAGAAAGTAGATGGAAAAGAAGAAGCTAATAAAAATATTGGTGAAACAATAAAAATATCTTCAATAGGAAATATAATTATTCATAGTCCACAACTTCCAGCAGCTTATAGTGGGAGTGGATATGATTTTAGTCCAAGCTTTGAATATATTAAAGAGAGAGTTGAAGGTTCAGATATTGCTGTAGCAGTTCTTGAAACAGCCCTTAAGGGCGATGGAAATTATTCTGGATATCCACTTTTCAATACTCCTGATGAGATAATAGATGATTTAAGTGAAATAGGTGTGAATCACATTAACTTTGCTACAAATCATGTTTTAGATGGAGGAACTCAAGGGGTACAACGGAGTGAACAGGTAGCTGAGGAGAAGGGTTTAGATGTATCAGGAATTAGAGGAAGTAAAAAAGAGGACAAGTATACAATTAAAGAAGTTAAAGGGGAAAAGATAGGTATTATATCTTATGTGTATGAAACAGTTGAGATAGATGGAGTACCATATATAAATGGAATACCAGTTCCAGAAGAGGAAAGGGGTTTAATAAATACCTTTAACTATAATAAACTTGATGTATTTTATTCCGATTTAGGAAAAAATATGAATGAAATGAAGGCAAAAGGGGCAGAGTTTATAATAGTTAATCTTCATTGGGGTGATGAATACAACAATGACCCGAATTGGTACCAAACGACTATGGCAGAAAAGTTAAATGAAATGGGTGTAGATATTTTACTAGGAAATCATCCTCATGTTATGCAGCCATACGAAATTTTGACCAATAGTGAAGGCAAGAAGACATTTGTAACCTATGGGCAAGGAAATAACTTATCTAATCAATGTCTAGCTACTCTTGGAGATGCTAGAACAGAGGATGGATTTATAGTGAACTTTGAATTAGAAGTAACTGATAAAGGGCTAGAAATTAAAGAATATACTATAATTCCAGTATGGATGTACAAAGAACCAAAAAGTGATGGCTATTATACTCATAGAATAATTCCACTAGATGGTGAAGGAACTACAGATATTCCTATACCTGCAGCTAGTGGAGAAAGTAGTGCAGCGGCATCATTACAAAGAACTAAAGGTGTATTAGGTGAAAATACTATTGGAACCTTCAAGTTTTAATTAAAGAGGTAAAAGTATAGTAACTATTATATTTTGATTTTGTTAATATAAATTGGCATCATTCAGTATGAATTTGAGTGATAAAATCAGAGTTTAAACAGATAGGATAAATAAAATAGTTGCAATGAAAGGTTAACGCGTATAAAATTGTGATAAGCGACAAATGAGAAAAAGAAGAAATACAAGGGAGATAAAATGAGAAGAAAAAAGAAAAGTATAATGAATTTAATATTACCAATAGTTTTAATAATAACAGTTTCTTTAGTATCTATGTATTTTATAGGTAAAAAGAAAAATTCAAATAATAATGATAATAAAGTAGTTGAAAATAACGGTGGGAATGAGAGTTCTGGAGGCAATGAAGTAGATGAAAATAATAATGACAATGGAGAAGATGGAAAAAATAAAGGTGTAGGGCAGGAAGATACCATAAAAATATCGTCCCTTGGAAATATTATTTTCCATGATAAGCAGCTTCAAGGAGCAAAAACGAATAAAGGCTATGACTTTAGTGAAAGCTTTAAGTATGTAAAAGATAAGATTGAAGGTGCTGATTTAGGAATAGCAGTTTTAGAAACAACTCTCCAAGGAAATGGTAATTATACTGGCTTTCCAGTATTTAATAGCCCAGATGAAGTTCTTACTGCATTAAAAGATAGTGGCGTTAATATGATAAACTACGGTACGAACCATATTTGGGATGGTGGAATTGATGCTCTTACCAGAACCGTTCAAGTAACAAAGGAACAAGGAATAGATGTTACTGGAGTTAGAGAAAGTGTCAATGAACCTAGATATGAGATAAAAGAAATAAAGGGACAAAAGATTGGGATGATATCCTATGTTTTTGAAACTGGAATTGTAAACGGACAATCAACTATCAACAGTATTCCAATTTCAGAATCAAGCAAAGCCTTATTAAATACTTTTGATTATGGGAAGCTTGATGAATTTTATACTGATCTTCAAGGAAATATGGATAAAATGAAGAGTGAAGGTGCTGATTTTATAATGGTAGGAATGCATTGGGGCGAAGAATATAATAATAATCCTAATAGCTATCAAACTCAAATTGCTGAAAAGCTAAATGAAATGGGTGTAGATATTGTATTAGGAAATCACCCGCACGTAATTCAGCCTTATGAAATAATGACTAATGCTGAAGGTAAAAAGACTTTTGTAATCTACGGTCAAGGTAATAACCTGTCTAATCAATGTGCTGAGGAATTGGACGGAGATGCAAGAACTGAAGATGGATATATAGTTAACTTTGAACTTGCAGTTGGAGATGATGGATTAAGCATTAAAAAGTATGATGTTATTCCACTTTGGATGTATAGAGAACGTAGAGATAATGGACTATACACTCATAGAATGATTCCACTTGATGGTTCAGGAGAAAATGATATTCCGATACCAGTAACTAGTGGTGAAAGTAGTGCAAGTGCATCATTACAAAGAACTGAAGAAGTACTTGGAAAAGGTAAAATAGGAATGTTTGAATTTAAATAAATTAAGTAAAGAGCTTACACCTCAGGGTGGGCTCTTTTGTTATTTCTATTACAAAAGCAAAATAGTAAATATGAAATTGTGGTAGAGAATATGCAGTGAAAAGTGTAATAGTGATATTGATGGAATTAAGTCTGTTTTATGGTAACGAGGAATTGGGATATTTGAATTTAAATTCAGTATGATGAATATAAATATAGAAACTTGAATAAAGGGTGAGGTGAGCTTTATTGAATAATTTCGATGGGATAGACAGTAAGAGTGAAAGTATTTATGAGAAAATACGTAAACTTAAACGCATAGATGGAAGTAATGGATGGAATGAACTAAATTATTTATACATGATGGAAGCAATACCTATTGCTGACCAGATAATATCAGCTAATGTGCTATGTGGAAAATTCATTACATGTCATGAAGAAAATTCCACGAATATATCATTTGATTTTAAAGAATATCCTATTATAACTTTTGTTAATGTTTTTATTAATAAAATAAATATTTTAGTTCAAGAGGAAGTAATAGAAAAGTTGTGGCTAGAGAATTTAACTAGATATTATATCTTTAATAGCACCTATCCTGATGAAGTGAAAATTGCATTAATTCTCGCTGAGAAATATTTGGATCAAAATGAATTAAAAGAAGCTGTGGATGTATTCACTAAAAGTGGAGAATATATATATTATTTAACAAGAGCTATTAAAAACTTAAATAAATGTAATAGCTTTTTAATGGAGTTAATTAAAAATGCAAAGGGTAGTGTAAAAGTATTTGCAGTAACTAATATTGAGATTTTAAGTGAAGAAATTAATAATTATCTCTTTGAAGAAGGATACAAGGATAAGCTTTATGAGGAAATTCTTATAGAGTTTATTTTGACTTCAGGAAATATTAAGGCTTATTTAAATTCTATACAGGGAAATGTAGCTAAGATAAATAACTTTTCTAAATTAATTTATAAATATCTGAAAAAGTATAAACTGAAGGATTCACCTTTGAGGGATATTCTAGTTTACTATTATGTTCGTATAGCCATGGGAGGAAGTAGCTATGTAACATTGGTAAATATAACAACTATATGGCAAGAGCTTGTAGAGGTAAAAGAATTTGCATCAATTAGGGATAAGTATTATGAAAATATATCTGAAAATTTAAAGCGAAAAAAATGGTCAAGAGCTTTCATTGATGAAAGTGATAAAGCAAAATATGAAGCTAAAGATATTATTACTGTGTCAAATTATTATGATTTCAAGTTGTCATTTGAGGATTTAAAGAGGTTTCTAGAGAAAAGAAATAGCGATTTTCATGTGTATTTATATTTAACCATCATGGGGAGCGTGGAAGATAAGCTACAACTTCTTCAATTTTTTTATGAAACTATGGACATGGATAGGTTAATTAGTGGTGCCGAAAATATACCTAATGATAAGGTGCTAGATGAACATAAGGATTGGATATTGTTATCATTGCTAATAAGGGGATGTAGAAATATATACCCAGAAGGTAAGGAGTTAGCTATAAAGGGACTATGTGGAAAAATAAATGAAGTCAGAAATGAAGCTATAAAAACTCTGAGAAAATATAAGCACGACTTATGTACAAATGAAAGGGTAATTATAAGAGGAGCTTTTGAAAAGGAGCCTAACATTGAATTAAAAAATTTGATGAAAGACCTTTGTAAGGACTATAAGGAAGGCATAATAGAATATGTAAATACTAAGTCATTGAAGGTAATGATTCATGTAAAGGATATATATCTTCTACAAACCAATGTTTCAGGAAGTGAATTTAGAAGCAAAGTATATCTTGAGAAAGAATTAAAGAAAAGCAGGTTATTTTATCTTCAAGTGGAGAATGATAATTCTTATGATAAAAATGCTATAAGAATTATTGGGGAAAGTGGATATGTAATTGGATATGTGCCGAGAAAAGATACCGTCATTTTGGCTAATCTTTTAAGAGGTGAAAGATATCTTTATTGTTTAGTAAAGGAATATTCTCTAGAAAAAAATTATATCAGAATTAGAATTTATTTAAGTTATAAAAATGTAATAAAGGAAGCTGAAACTTTATTTAAAATGATGGCCTGTGATGGAGGATATTTTGAAAATTAATTGAAATAGTGATATCATTGTAAGAAATAATGAGGATAAGGTGTGTTGATATGGAAGAACTATATAAAGCAATTGAAGACATAGTAAATAGTGATATCATAAAGGTTGTTATCAGTAACAAAATGAATAAGGATATTCAATATAATAAGATAAATATTCAGTTAAAGACTACAGGGAATAAGGAATTTTATCAAGTAGAAAAGTTCACAGATAAGCAGGTATTTCATGAGAATATAGATATGGAAATTTTGGCTGAAAAGCTAAAAGAGTATGTTGGCGGAAATTACAAACAGCTAACAGCTTGGTCAAAGAGCAATGTTCTAGATTTAAAAATATCTAAAAAAGGTAAAGTTCACTTAAGCAAAAAGAAAAGTGATAATGAAAAAATTGAAACGACTTCACACAACAAGGAGAAAAACTATATTCTTAAGGAAGGCATGGACATTCAGCCTTTAGTTGACCTTGGAGTTTTCACAAAAGAAGGGAAAGTTGTTAACGCTAAATATGATAAATATAAGCAGATAAACAGATTCATTGAAATTATTGATGATGAGATAAAGAAGAATGATCACGAGGAGTTAACTATTTTAGACTTCGGTTGCGGTAAGTCGTATTTAACTTTCGTTTTATATTATTATTTTGTGGAGATTAAAAAAATTAAGGTTAAAATGATAGGGTTAGATCTTAAGGAAGATGTAATTAAGAAGTGTAATGACATCGCCGAGAGATATAATTATGAAAATCTTCATTTTGAATTAGGGGACATAAATGGGTTTAAGTATAATAATAAGGTAGATATGGTTATTACTCTTCATGCCTGCGATACTGCCACTGATTATGCTCTTTATAATGCGATAAAATGGAATGCTAAAATGATATTCTCTGTTCCATGCTGTCAGCATGAGTTTAATAGTCAGATGAAATCAGAGGATTTATCTATCTTAACTAAATATGGAATTATTCAAGAGAGAGTTGCGGCCTTGATGACTGATGCAGTGAGAGGAAATCTGTTAGAAGCTGCAGGATATAGAACTCAGCTTTTAGAATTTATAGATATATCGCACTCTCCTAAGAATATTTTAATTAGAGCAGCAAAGGGAAGCGTATCTAAGGAGAAGAAGGAAAAGGCTTTAGCTGAAGTTGACAATCTAGTTAAGGAGTTTAACATTAAACCAACATTACTTAATTTATTAAAGGAAGATACACTTATTTAATTTGAAGTGTTAATTGTGGAGGGATTTTTATGGCAAAAATTGCAGCATTTTTTGATATAGATGGAACTATATATAGAGAAGGTTTGATAACAGAAGTCTTTAAAAAAATTATGAGATATGAATTAGTTGATGAAGATAAATGGTATAACGAAGTAAGACCAGCCTTTTGTAAATGGGATAGAAGACAAGGAGATTATGATACATATTTACTTAAAATGGTGGATGTTTATATTGAAGCTACTAAAGGGTTGAGTAAAGAGTATATAGAACATATAGCTAGGAAGGTCATTAATCAAAAGGGGGAAAGAGTCTATACCTTTTCAAGAGAGAGAATCAAGTGGCATAAAGAGCAAGGCCATGTTGTAATTGCTATTTCAGGTTCTCCTATAGAGTTAGTTAGAGAGATGGCTGGTAAGTACGAAATGGATGATTTTAGAGGGACTATTTATGAGATAGATGAACAGGGGAAGTATACTGGTGAAATTATTCCAATGTGGGATTCTGTTAGTAAAGAGAAGGCACTTTTAGAATTGAAAGAAAAATATGATATAGATTTAAGCCAGAGTTATGCCTATGGAGATACTTCAGGAGATTTAACCATGTTTAATTATGTAGGGATTCCTTATGCCATAAATCCAACTAGGGAGTTAATTTCAAAGATAATAGAAGATGAAGAAGTTAAGAAAAAAATTAATGTTATAGTGGAGAGAAAAGATGTTACTTATAAATTGGATATTAATTCCTTAGAGTTAATTTAAAATAATTATTCTAAAATCCCTCAGATTTAGGTCTGAGGGACTTTTTTACTTTGATTTATGTTCTAAGTTCCATACATATCTATTTCTATATTCAGAAGGCGTGGTTCCATAATGATTTTTGAAATGCTTATAGAAAGATGGCGTGTTTTTAAATCCACAGGAATATGATACTTCCGTTATGCTAATATTAGAACTTTCCAGTAGCTTGCATGCCACATGAAGACGAAATTGTATTAGGTATTGCTGTGGTGAGATATTATGTACCCTCATGAAAATTTTATAAAGATATGTTCTGTCTATTCCAATATTTTTTGAGATGTCTGCAATTTTAATATCATAGCTGTAATTGTGTCTTATGAAGTCTATAGCCATATCGGAATAGTTTTTATAATAAGTTTTTGTCTTTTCTTTTTTACCCTGCTGCATTTTTGAAAACACCAAATACAAGTGTCCCATTGCTTCATATTCATTAAAGTGGGAACTATCAAATAGTTGAACCAGCTTTAACAATTCTTCTCTAACTCTTCCATCACTTTTATCTAAAAAAATAGGATTACTATGGGAAAGATTACAGTTAGATAAGATACTTTCTACTTCATATCCATCAAGGCCGAACCAGCAATAATCCCAAGGGTCATCATCATCAGATACATAGTAGGTGGACTCTCCAGGGAATATTAAGAAGCCTTGATTTTCAGTAAGGTTATAGCAGCGGTCTCCAGCATAAAACTTTCCCTTTCCTCTTAAAACATAGTGAAAGAGGTAGTGGGCACGAATTGCTGGACCAAAGTTGTGTCCTGGACGGCAATTTTCCCAGCCACATAAAAGTAAAGTTAGGGAGCTGTTTACATATAAGGGACTATTGATTATATATTCGGTATATTCCTTGTCTCTTATCATAACAACAAATCCTTTCAAGCGACATTTTCATATTTAAATTTTAGTACATACTCATAGTAACATAAATTGTAATAAATGTAATCATTCAACATTATGATAATAACTTGAAACAAGAGTGAATAGTTATTATTTTTTATAACAATTAAAATTAACTTATAAGAAAACATTACATAGGTAGAGGGGAGTTAATTAAATGATTAAAATTACTTTTATGGGAGCGGGAAGCACAATATTTGCTAGAAATGTATTAGGAGACTGCATGTGCACACCTGCTCTGAGAGACTGTGAAATTGCATTATACGATATTGATAAAAAACGTTTAGAAGAATCAGAAATTATTTTAAGTGCAATTAATCATAATATTAATGAAGAGCGTTCAATTATTAAAACATATTTAGGAGTTGAAAATAGAAAGGAAGCCCTTAGAGGAGCTAACTTTGTTGTCAATGCTATTCAAGTTGGATTCTACGATCCATGCACAATAATTGATTTTGAGATTCCTAAAAAATATGGAATAAAACAGACTATCGCAGACACTTTAGGAATTGGTGGAATTATGCGAGGTCTTCGTACTATACCTGTGATGAGAGATTTTGCAAGGGATATGGAAGAAGTTTGTCCTGATGCTTGGTTCTTAAATTACACAAATCCAATGGCAATACTCACAGGCTATATGCAAAGGTATACGAAGATTAAAACTGTTGGATTATGTCACAGTGTCCAAGTATGCTCTCATTATCTCCTAAAAAATTTAGAAATGGAAGACAAGCTTCAGGGAAGAAAAGAGCTTATTGCGGGTATTAACCATATGGGATGGCTTCTTGAAATCTATGATAAAGAGGGGAATGATCTTTATCCAGAGATTAGAAAAAGAGCTGCTGAAAAAAATGAGAATGAGAAGCATTGGGATATGGTTCGATATGAGTATATAAAACATCTCGGTTATTACTGTACAGAATCTAGTGAGCACAATGCAGAATATAATCCACTATTTATTAAAAATAAATATCCAGAACTAATTGAAAAATTTAATATTCCTCTAGATGAATATCCAAGACGTTGTATAGACCAGATTGAAGGCTGGGAAAAGGAAAAAGAAAATATTTTAAATAATGGAGAGATAACTCATAAGAGATCTTCAGAATATGCATCTTATATTATGGAAGCGATAGTTACCGATAAGCCGTATAAAATAGGTGGAAATGTTTTAAATACTGGATTAATTGAAAACTTACCAGCTGATGCCTGTGTTGAAGTTCCATGTATGATTGATGCAATGGGAATTAATCCATGCCACGTTGGAAAGCTCCCTCCTCAGCTTGCAGCTATGAATATGACAAACATCAATCCTCAATTATTAACTATCGAGGCCGCAGTCACTAAAAAGAGAGAGCATATTTATCAAGCTGCAATGCTGGACCCACATACTGCTGCAGAACTTTCTATTGATGACATCATAGCAATGTGCGATGAGTTAATTGAAGCTCACGGAGATTATATGAAGGAATATAAGTAGAGAAAATTAAAAAGCCATAAAAGCTGAAAAAGCTAGAAAAGCCATAAATGTATAAAATTTGAGGAGGGGTATTTATGAACAAATGGGTTAAATTAATTGTTACGAGCGCACTATCGTGTATGTTGTTAGTGGGGTGCTCAAATCCAAAATCTACTACTCAGGATGGCACAAATAAAGATGATAAAACAACAGAGGCACCACCAACAGAAACGTCAACAAATCCTGCTTCTAAAAGAAATACAAAGGACAGCTTAATTATTGCAGACGGTATATCTCAGATGCAAGGTCAATTCTTGCCTATATTTCAAGATACTTCAGCAGATGGAAACCCAATGTCAATAATGTTTAGAGGTTTATTAATGCCTGATGAAGAAGGTAAGTATGTACCAGATGTTGCTGAAACTATGGAAATATCAGAGGACAAATTAACTTATACATTTAAAATTAAAGATAATGCTAAATTCCATGATGGAAAACCAGTAACAGCAGAAGACGTTGAGTTTACATTCTTAGCGACAGCAGATCCAAGCTATGATGGATGGCATAATGATACAGTATTAAATACTGTTGGGTACGATGAATATATCGGAGACAAAGACTGCAAAATTACTAAAATGGAAGGAATTAAAGTAATTGATGAAAAAACAATTAGCTTTACTTTCAAAGAAGTTTTAAGAAATAACGACGAGTTTTTAACTTTAGGAATTATGCCTAAACATGTTTATGATAAAGGGAAAGGTAACCTTGCAGAGACAAGAAAAATCATGGATGCAGGTACTCTTGTAGGAAATGGACCATATAAATTTGCAAAATATGAGCCAAAGCAGTTCGTAGAGCTTGATGCTAATCCAGATTTCTACTTAGGTGCACCCAAAATACCAAAATTAATATTAAAAGATGTACCTAGAGAATCATGTGCATCTGAGTTAAATATTGGGGAAGTTGATGTATATCCAGATTACCCAACTAAGGAAGACGATATCGCTCTAATAAGAGATCAAGATTTCTTAAAATTGACTACACATGAAGGAACTGGATTCAGCTATATAGGATTTAACCTTGAAAATCCTAAATTTAAAGATAAAGAGGTAAGACAAGCGCTAAACTATGCTCTTGATAAAGAAGGATTTGTAAAATCTTACTTTAGAGACTATGCTAAGGTATCAGCTAGTCCATATCCAACAGGATCATGGGCAAGTACTGAAAAAATGTTAGGTGAACTTAATAATTATGAATACAACCCAGATAAAGCTAACGAAATGTTAGATGCAGCAGGTTGGAAAAAAGGTGCAGACGGTATCCGTGAAAAAGATGGGGTTAAATTAGAAATAACCCACTTATCATATACTGAAAGTAAATATGTTGAAACATTACTTCCAATATTAAAGGCTAACTGGGAAGCAGTTGGAGCAAAAGTTGAAACTCAATTAATGGAGTTTGGAGTGTTATCAGAGACAACTGGAAAAGCCGTAGATGAAAATGGTAAACCTAAATTTGATACATTTAATATGGGATGGGACCTTGGTGGATTTGATCCAAATGGTGTTAACTGGATGTTTAGATCAGAATTTGCTGTAGATGACGGAAATAATAAAAGTAGATATGTTAATCCAAAAGTAGACGAATTATTCGATGCTGGCTTAGTAGAGTTTGATGAGAAGAAACTTCAAGATATATATGGGGAGATAGCTGTTATATTAAATGAAGATTGTCCAGTTATATTTACTGATTGTGCATCAACTGTTGAAGTAGTTAACAGTCGTGTTAAAAACTGGAACACATCAACTGTGGTTAAATGGACAAGTATAATTCATGAAGTAGAACTTGGAGAGTAATAACTAATTGTAGTTAGTGGAAGAAAACCTATAAAGATATGTAAAAAGATATATTAAAGAATATGTAGTTCAAGAGAATGCCTATGAAGTGTAGGCATTCTCTTTATAAAAAATGTTTATTAATATGAAGGGGTGAGTTATTTGCTAAAATACATAGCCAAAAGGCTTCTCCAAATGATTCCGGTACTCATAATAATTTCAATAATTATGTTTGGAGTTATAAAACTTACACCAGGTGATGGAATTGGATATACTAACCCAAGAGCTACGGCAGAGGAAAAGCAGGCAGAAAGGGTTAGATTAGGCTACGATAAACCAATTCCTACTCAATATGCCATGTGGGTACAGAGGGTAGTTAAAGGAGACTTTGGAATATCTTCAAGTTTTAAACAGCCAGTAGGGAATATAATGTGGCCATATATAAAAAACAGTCTTATTTTAAATCTTGTTGTTTTTTTACTTACATTTATAGCTGCAATACCAATAGGGATTTACACCGCTGTGAAAAAGGATGGTCTTGTAGACAAGATAACCACAGTTCTGTGTTATGCTGGAATTTCCTTTCCAACCTTCTTTATTGGGCTTGTCTTAATTAGTATATTTGGAGTTAAGCTTAAGTGGCTGCCTATTTCTGGAATGGTAAGTCCAGGGGCAAACTACACAGGAGCAGCCTATGTAATGGATGTTGCTAAACATATGATACTACCGGCACTAGTTTTAGTTATTGTATCAATGCCTAGTCTTATTAGATATGTAAGAATGAGCATGTTAAATTCAATTAATGAAGATTTTGTTAGAACAGCTAGAGCAAAGGGTGTAAAAGAAAGAGCTGTAATATATAGTCATGCTTTTAGAAATGCCCTTATTAACATTGTTACTTTAGTTGGATGGCAGATACCAGGTTTATTTGGTGGAGCCGTATTTTTAGAAACTATTTTCAACTGGCCAGGAATTGGTAGGGTCCTTATGGATTCAATTAATGCAAGAGATTACAATCTTATGTTAGCTTTAATGCTCATGTTTACTTTCTTATCGTTACTTGGAAATTTATTTGCTGATATCGGATATGCATTAGTAGACCCACGAGTTAAGGTTGAATAGGAGGAGAAAGTATGAAGGCAGAAGTAATAAAGCAGGATCCAAAATTAGAAGAAAAAATAAATCCTCAAAATGATGCAGGGATAGGCCCATGGAAAATGATTTGGATAAAATTTAAGGCTAATAAGTTAGCTCTTGCAGGGGCTATTATACTTGCAATAATAATATTACTTGTTATTATTGGACCATGGTTTTCACCTTATGAACGGGATGCTATGGATTATACTGCAGTTAATTTACCTCCTAGTCTAAAACATTTTTGTGGTACAGACCATTTAGGAAGAGATGTATTTACTAGAATTTTATATGGTGGAAGAATCTCTCTTTCAGTAGGGGTTGTTTCAACATCAATAACAATTATTTTAGCTATTATTATTGGTGGAGCATCAGGATATTTTGGAGGAAGAATTGATAACGTATTACAACGTATTGGAGAGATAGTCTCAGCTATACCATTTTTACCCTTAATGATGACTTTATCTGCAGTGATGATGGGCAGAATTCCAGAAGAAAAGAAAATGTATTTCATAATGGCACTCATTGGAGTGTTAAGTTGGCCTGGTCTTTCAAGAATTATTCGTGCTGAAATATTAACATTAAAAGAGCGAGAGTTTGTAGTGGCAGCAAAGGCCATGGGATATTCTGTACCAAGGCAGATTTTTATTCATTTAATACCAAACACTGTTGGATATATAGTGGTTAATGCTGCATTTGGAATGGTTGGAGCTATGCTTACAGAGGCTGGATTATCATATTTAGGCTTAGGGGTTACACCTCCAGTGCCAACCTGGGGAAATTTAATTAATGCTGCTACAGACCCATATAACTTACAATTCCGTTTTTGGTTATGGGTAATCCCAGGTATTTTCTTGTTTTTAACAGTACTAAGTATAAATCTAATTGGTGAAGGTTTTAGAGATGCCTTTGATCCAAAAGAGCAAGGGTAGGTGAATACAATGAGTAAGAAACTAATTGAAGTAAAAGATTTAAGAGTGCATTTTCACACTAAAAAGGGTATTGTAAAAGCTGTAAATGGAATAAGTTTTTCAATTGAAAAGGGTAAAACTTTAGGTATTGTTGGAGAATCAGGATGTGGAAAGAGTATTACATCCATGGCCATTATGCAAATCATTGCTATGCCACCAGGAAAGATTGAAAGTGGAGAGATATTTTTTGAAGATGAAAACCTTTTAAATAAAAATAACGAAGAGATGCGAAAGATTAGAGGAAATAAGATTGCAATGATATTCCAAGAGCCAATGACTTCCTTAAATCCAGTTTTCACTATTGGAAGACAGATAGCAGAACCATTAATTATTCATAGAGCTATGGGGAAAAAGGAGTCTAGAGAAAAAGCTATTGACCTATTAAAATTAGTAGGAATTCCAAGAGCGGATAAAATAGTAGATGAATATCCTCACCAATTAAGCGGGGGAATGAGACAAAGGGTTATGATTGCTATGGCACTAGCGTGTGATCCACAATTACTTATTGCTGATGAACCAACAACAGCCCTTGATGTAACAATACAAGCTCAAATATTAAAGCTTATGAATAACATAAAGGAAAAGCTTCAAACATCTATTATGCTAATTACCCATGACTTAGGGGTTATTGCAGAGATGGCTGACAATGTTGTTGTTATGTATGCTGGACAGGTTATGGAAGAGACAAGTGTTGAAGAAATTTTTGATAATCCAAAACATCCATATACAATTGGATTATTAAAGTCAACACCAGATATAGATGAGGATACAGAACGTCTAGCTAATATACCTGGGGCGGTACCAAATCCGATATTTCTACCAGAAGGATGTCCGTTTAATCCAAGATGTGACAGAGCGATGGAGATTTGCTCACAAAAATGTCCTTCCTTAAAGGAATATGGAAATCATAAAGTTCGATGCTTTGCAGTAGAGATGGATGAGGAGGCGCAACATGAGTGAAGAATTATTAAGAGTTGAAAATTTGAAGAAGTATTTTCCAATACAGGCAGGATTTTTAAAGCGTACAGTAGGTCATGTTAAAGCCGTTGATGATATTTCATTTACAATTAATAAAGGTGAAACCTTGAGTTTAGTTGGTGAATCAGGTTGTGGTAAATCAACTACAGGACGAACAATCCTTAGATTGTTAGAAGCTACAGAAGGAAAAGTTTACTATGGAGGAAAAGATGTTTTTTCACTTCCAAGAAAAGAAATGCAAGATATTAGAAAAGAAATGCAGATAATATTTCAAGATCCATATAGTTCTTTAAATCCCAGAATGACAGTTATGCAAACCATTAGTGAGGGTATGAAGTATCATTCATTGGTATCAAAGGATAATGTACAGGAGAGAGTGAAAGAAGTACTGGAAATGAGTGGATTGAATGCATATCATATGAACAGATATCCCCATGAATTCTCTGGTGGGCAAAGGCAAAGAATAGGAATTGCTAGAGCCTTATCTTTAAACCCTTCATTTATAGTTGCGGATGAACCAGTATCAGCTTTAGATGTATCGATTCAAGCGCAAGTAATTAACTTAATGATGGACTTAAAAGAACAATTAGGTCTTAGTTATTTATTTATATCCCATGATTTAGGTGTAGTTAAGCATATGAGTGATCGTATAGGTGTAATGTATCTTGGATCTCTAGTAGAGCTTGCAGATAAAAATTCATTATATGCTTCACCAAAACATCCATACACTCAAGCCCTTTTAAATTCTATACCAGTTAAGAATCCAAGAGCTAGAAAAGCAAAAGTAGCTTTAGAAGGAGATATACCATCTCCAGCCAATCCCCCATCAGGATGTAAGTTTCATACAAGATGTCCTTATGCTAAGGCAGAATGTAAAGAGGTTATACCAAAGTTTGAGGATAAGGGAAATGGTCATTTCGTTGCTTGTCATTTTGTAAAATAATTTAATGAAATTTATGTAAGAGTCCATGGGAATGGGCTCTTATTTATTTTTAATTATAGTTATAATTGGAGTTTCTCTCTCTATATTATTTAGCAAAGAATAATATATATAA
>DALZNT010000033.1:0-29394 GCA_032005505.1 Clostridium sp.
TACAGGGAAGGGACAATTCTCCTTTAACCAAGGCTGGAATAGCAAGAGCTGAGGAGTTGAGAGATAGAATGAAATATATAAATATTGATGCCATATATTCAAGCCCCATAGAAAGAGCAGTACATACAGCTGATATTATCAAAGGTACAAAGAACATAGAAGTTATAACAGATGATGGATTAGTGGAAATGTGCTTCGGTGATTATGAAGGAAAAAGAACTGATGAGGTTATTAAAGAAAATCCAAAGTGGAATATGGACCTTAATTTATGTGCTCCAAATGGTGAGACCCTTGGAAGTGTTAGGGCTAGAGTAAGTGGAACCATGGATAGATTAATAGAAGAGAATAAAGGAAAAACAATTTTAGTGGTTACTCATGGAATGACTTTAAAGGCTTTGATGTACTACTTTAAAGATGCTGAGGTTAATTCAGAAGTTATGGGACAAGCAACCTTAACGAAGGTAAGTGTAGATGAACATAATAATTTCAAGATAGAATTTAAAAATGATGATAGTCACTTTACAGTAAAAGGGCATAAATTAGGATGGTGAATTTGGAGGTAGAATGAAAGAAATAGAGCTTAAGATGAATGAAATGTGCGATTTGATTGGAATTTCGCCACAAGGTATTCGATTGTATGAAAAATACAATGGAATATCGTCATTTAAATGGGAGGGAAATGGATATCGATATTATTATTTTGATAATATTGGTCCTGCTGTTGGGTTAAGAAGTTATCGGAACTTAGGAATACCACTTAAAGAAGCTGCAAAGCTATGTAATGGAACAGGAATAGAGGATATAAAAGAAACATTATATAATAGGGAAAAGGAAATATTAAATGAAATAAGAGAGCAGCAAGCTCTTTTGAAGTGTACTAGGGAGATGGCAGTATCAGTAGATAGTATATTAGAAAACTATAATAAATTCACTTATTGCGAAAGACCAGCTATGTATTATTTGAAATGTGAGGAAAATACTGAAATATTAAAGGGGAAAGAAGAACGTCAATTAATAAGATCTTGGGCTGATAAATTTCCTTTTGTTAAGTTTTTACCACTGATGGAAAAAAAAGAGTTGTCAAAAGATATGGTATCTAAGGTGGGATATTGTGTTATGGAAGAATATGCTGAATTTGTACCAGGATTGGACAATCCTAGGGTCAAATATTATCCTGCGCTAAGATGTATTGGCGGAATAACCAGGGTAACACGGGATACCATTGATTATTATAGCGTTTTAGAGCCTGGACTTAATTATTTGAATGAAAATGGATTAGAGTTAGATGGAGATGTTTTTACTTTATTAATAACACCATCTGTAGTAACTAATGAACCAGAGGAAGTTATAGCAGATTACCATTATATATGGTATCCAGTTAAGAAAAAATAAAATAAATAGTTATAAAAATAACAAATACATATTGACCACAAACTATGTGTGGACTATATACTACACCTGAGACTTAAAAAATATTATAATTTCAGGGGGGAGAATTATGAATAATATTAAGAAGATTTTAGCGGCTATTTTGTGTGCAAGCTTACTATTGAGTACAGTTGGATGTAGCAAAAATTCAAACAGTGTTACAGAAAGTTATGTAGCAGGAACTTATGTTGGAATAAGTGAAAAAGGAAAGAATGGTAATGTAACTGTAGAAGTTAAGTTTAGTGATGCTAAAATCGAAAAGGTAAATGTAACAGAACATAATGAAACTAAAGGACTTTCAGATAGTGCTATTGAAAGAATTCCAAGTGAAGTTGTTGAATATCAATCATTGAATATTGATTCAATTACTGGTGCAACAATTACTTGTAACGCAATTCTTGAGGCTGTTGAAGATTGTGTAAAGCAAGCCAAGGGAGATGTTGATGCGCTAAAAGAAAAAGTCGTAGATAAGAATACGTCAACAGAAGTTGTTGAAAAAGAAGCTGAGGTAGTTATAGTTGGAGGCGGAGCTACAGGTATGGCTGCGGCAGTTTCAGCAGCACAAAATGGTGCAAAATCAGTTGTCCTTTTAGAGAAAACAGCTTCAATAGGAGGTAATGCCATTGTAAGTGGAGGTTATCTTGAATATATCAATGCTCCAGATGAATTACGTCCAGAAAATACAGAAGGATATACACAAATTATTGAAAACTTAATAAATTCAGAACCACTTAATGAAGCTCATGCTGAATTTCAAAAGGTTTTAAAAGAAGAGTATGATGAATATTTATCAAGTGGATCTACAAAGATATTTGATTCAAAATATCTTTGTGCGTTAGATTACTATCAATTAGAGCCATTATCTTCTCCAGAAGGAATGTTAGAGTTTGCTCAACTACTAGAAGATACAACTTCATGGCTAACAGAGTTAGGAATGGAGTGGAAGGATTTAACTGGTATTGTTGGATATACATACCCAAGGTGGTCTTCTCCATTAGAGGGATATGAGGGACATGGATATTTCAATCTCTTAAAAGAAAAAATTGAAGAGAATAACTATCCAATAGAAATCATGATGGAAACTCCAGGAAAAGAGTTGATTTTAGAAGACGGAAAAGTAACTGGAGTTATTGCAAAGGATAACAAGGGTGTTGAATACCGTATAAAAGCAGGAAAAGGTGTTGTGTTAGCAACAGGTGGATTCTCTGCTAATATGGAAATGGTAATGAAATACAATACAATGTGGGAAGGATTAACAGAGGATATTCCAACTACAAATACAGCTGGAATAACTGGAGATGGTATCATAATGGCTGAAAAAGTTGGGGCAGATCTTGCTATGATGGATGATATTATGCTATTCCCAATGGCAGACCCTATTAACTTTAGTACAGAAAACATTGTAGGAAATGACGGAGATGGATTGTTTTTAAATAAAGAAGGATATAGATTTGTTGATGAGACAATGGACAGATATACAATTTCAGAAGCTCTTTTGAATCAAACAGATAAGATTCACTACTTAGTTAGTGACAAAACAAATTCTTTAATTACAGACGGAGTTACATTTAATGGTCATGATGTTGAAGATATGATTAAAAACAAGCAATTGTATCGAGCTGATACATTAGAAGATTTAGCCAAACAGCTTGGCATAGATGAAAAAGTATTAGTTAACTCAGTTAATAAATATAATGAAGCTGCAGCAAATTTTAAGGATGAAGAATTCGGAAGAATATCTTTCTCAAAGGATAGTTCCGTTGATGAAGCTCCATACTATGCGCTACCAAGAACTGTAGCAAGGCATATTACTGGTGGTGGATTAGTAAGAGACGAGAACTACCAAGTAATAGATACAGATGGCAAGGTTATTGAGGGATTATATGCCGGGGGAGAAGTAACTGCATTTATGTCTGGTATTTCATCATTTGGTGATGGAATGAATATAGGTAAAATTATATTAGATAAATAATTATTATTCAATGATGAATGGTGTGCATCTATAGCTTAGGTTATGGGTGCACTTTTTAGTTTAGGATTATATCAGAAAAGACGAAATTTAAGTATTAATTAGTGAAAAAGGATATGAGGATGATTAAATTTATCTCATATCCTTTTTCAGTTCTTCAACCTGATTTCTTAAATTTTTAACTTCACTACTTAAATCATTTATGTAGTTTTTTAACTGTTTAATTTCATCATCTAAGTTATAATAGGTAGTATTTTCAGCTGAGAAAGCTGTGCTATTTACACTATTTTCATTAGATGATCCATTCCTTTGAGATTCATCTGAAGAAGTTGAACAAAAAGGATTGGCCGCATTTCTGTAAACAGGATCATAGATTCTACCTGGGCCACCTTGAAAATATTGTTGTTGTGCATTGAAGGTTGATATAGATTGACCCAATAGTGCAAGCCAATTTGCTACAGCACCTTGAATATTGAAAGGCATATTACTAGCAAATAGTGTACCAAGTATTGTTGTAGCAATAGTAAATAGCTGTGGGTTTATATCCTGAAATCCACCAGGGATATCACTATCAGCACATCTAGAACTTTCACTAGCTTCGGCAGTTTTGTTGCCAAATTTACAGTTGTTGCAATCTTCAGAACTATTACTATTACCATTACATGTATTTCTGCAAAAATTTATAAAGTCATCAAAGCTGTTAAATCCATTCTGATCCATAAGCTCCCCCGAAAAAGTTATTCACTATTATAGTACTCTTTCATAATTAGTTTTGATACAAATAGGTAGGGAGCTTAGATTAAATATTATTTTATAGCAGTCTCTTTTTATATATTTGAACCATTAAGGGATGATTCTATATTTCTATCCTTGTCCATTTTCCAGTTCTAAATCTAAGATAGTTAATTAGCAATCTTAGATTTTGATCTATGAATACTGCAACCCATGCGCCTATAAGTCCAAGTCCCGCTGGGAAACAAAGGAACCAAGTTAAGAAAGGTCTTACTATGCCAATACTTATTAATGAAGTTCTAGCTACGTATTTTGTATCACCGGCACCTCTTAGGGAACCAGAGATTATAACCTGAGAAGTTTGGACGTGGGTTGTGAAGGCTATGATAACCATTATTATGGAGCCTTGCTTTATTATTTCAGATTCTTTGGTGAATAAGCTTACTAGAAAACCTCCACCGAAAAAGAATATGAAAAATAGTATTGTAGATGCAATAAGTGCTAATCTTTGCGTTATGCTTGCATATAGCATGGCTTTATCAGGCCGTTTTGCACCTAAGCTTTGTCCAACAAGAGAAGAAGCTGCAATACTGAAGCCATCTCCTACTGCGAAGGAGAGATTTAGGATATTCATACATATTTGGTGAGTTGCAAAAGAGTTAGTTCCAAGACTTGCAACCATTTTTGCAGATAGGAAGAATCCAATTCTTAAAAATACCTGCTCAACCATGGCACTACTGCTGACATTAATTACGCTTGAAATAGTGTGCTTATCAAATCTCCAAGGAATACGAGTAGTTATATCTAGGAAACCATGATTTTTTAGCACAGATCTTAGAGCCATTAGAAAGGCAATTATGTTTCCAAGAGTGGTAGCTATAGCAGCACCAGCTACTCCTAGCTTTGGAAAGAAGAAAAGTCCATTTATAAGTATAGCGTTGAATACCAGATTCACTAAGTTTGCGGTGATATTGGTATACATAGATATTTTTGTATTTCCAACCCCACGCTGAGCTGCATTTATAGTTAGGCAGATAGAGTTAAATATCATACCAACTAAAATGATTCTGAAGTAGGAGACAGAAGTATCAATAATATCACTGTTAGCTCCAGCAAAAGTTAAAAGAGGACGTGCAAATAAAATCCCTGCTATGGCAAGAGTTGCGCCAAAGATCAAACTAAGGATAAGACATTGTTTTAGACAACGATTAGCACCTTTCATATCATCAGCACCTTTACGACGTGCTACTACTGCTGTTACTCCAACATTTAAAGAAAGAATTACAGCGAGAAGTATAAATCTAGGCTGATTTGTTATTCCTACAGAGGCGATGGCTTCTGGACCAAGACTTCCAACCATCATTGTATCTACTGAGGCCACAAGGGAGACGAGAATAGCTTCAACGATAGATGGCCATGCAATTTTCAAAGTAGCATTATATCCATCTTTTGTTAAAGGTAGCTCACCTTTTATATACTCTGGTTTTACCATATATCTACACGAGAATACTCGTTTAACTAAATTATCCACCATAAATCAACAACCTTTCTTGATTCTTTTTACATAATATACTTAATAAGTATATTATATCACTTTGAGAATAAAAGTTAATACTTAGGGAGTCGAAATATTAAATTACTTTGAAAATTTGATTAGTTTAAACTTGGAACTTCAAATATTTGATATAATTAATGAGAAAATAACAAAAAGTCAGGGGGATAAAAAAATGATAAAAATAGTTGCAAAGAATATTGTTAAGGATGAAAACCTAGAAACTTTTAAGGCACAAGCAGAGGTGTTAGTTAAAGCAAGTAGAAGTGAGACTGGGTGCATAGAGTATGGGTTACATGAAGATATTAACAATCCTAACACTTTAACTTTCATAGAATGCTGGAAGGATCAAGAAGCTATAAATATTCATAATAACAGTGAGCATTTCAAGACTATTGTCCCTAAATTAGGGGAACTTAGAGATGGGTCAGAAATAAATTTATACAGGGAAGTTTAAAAATAAAATTAATGAAATGAAGAAGTCATAGAGAAATCTATGGCTTTACTTTTAGGTAATATATGATGTGATATACTATAGTAAAATAATCTTGTATAATAAGGTTAATAGTTGAGTTATGAATAACAAAGAAAACAAAGAATATTTAGTGAACTTTGGAGGTAATGATATTGGATAAAGAAAAGATTATTCATGGAGTAAGGCTTATCTTAGAGGCTATTGGTGAAGACACCAACAGAGAGGGATTGGTAGAGACACCAGATAGAATTGCTAAAATGTATGAAGAAATATTTTCAGGAATTGGACAAACTGCCGAGGAAGTTTTATCAAAAACATTTTCAGTTGAATATAGTGATTTAGTTATAGAAAAGGATATTACGTTCTTTTCTATGTGTGAGCACCATTTAGTTCCATTCTATGGAAAGGCTCATATTGCATATGTACCAAATGGAAGAGTTGCAGGGTTATCTAAACTTGCAAGATGTGTGGAGGTATATGCTAAAAAGCCACAGCTTCAAGAAAAATTAACAGCGGAAGTAGCAGATGCAATTATGGAGTATGTATGTGCTGAGGGTGTAATGGTTGTTATAGAAGCTGAACATATGTGTATGACAATGAGAGGTGTTAAAAAGCCTGGTACAAGAACAGTTACAACTACATATAGAGGATGCTTTAAAGAAAATAGAGAGCTTAGAAATGAAGTATTATCTTTAATTAAGTAGGTGGAAAATGAAAAGAATAGATAAAATTTTAGAAGATAGTTTGTATAAAAAATCCTTAGAAGAAATAAATGAATGTGAAAGAGATAGAGTCTTTTGCAGGCATAATCTAGATCATTTTATTAATATGGCTAGGATAGCTTACATAATGGTATTGGAAGATGGCTTAGATATAAAAAAAGATATTATTTATGCAATAGGGTTATTACATGATATAGGCAGAGCAAAGGAATATAAGGAAAATATCCCACATCATATTGCTAGTGTAGAAATTGCAAAAGAGATTTTAGCGGGAAAAGGTTTTTCAGTAGATGAAATTGAAACAATTTTGGGAGGGATTTTTGATCATAGAAAAGGTGGTGAAAATCCTTTAGGAAAAATAGTTTTTAAAAGTGATAAAATATCAAGAGCGTGTTTTTCATGTAAAGCTGAGAAGGAATGTAAGTGGAGTAGAGAAAAAAAGAATTTAACTATAAAGTATTAGGGGGCATAATTAAATGATTATAAGAGATAAAAAATTTGATTTTGAGGACAGAACCTATATAATGGGTATCTTAAATATTACACCAGATTCATTTTCAGATGGTGGAAAATTTAATAATATTGAGGTGGCTGTTGAAAGAGCAAAGAAACTAATAGAAGATGGTGCTGATATTATTGATATTGGTGGAGAGTCAACAAGGCCAAAGGCGGAATATGTTTCTGAAGATGAAGAAATTGCAAGAGTGGTTCCAATAATTGAAGCAATAAGAAAAGAATTAGATGTTGTAATTTCTATAGATACCTATAAAAGTAGGACAGCTGAAGCAGCAATAAAAGCAGGAGCAGATATTATAAATGATGTATGGGGTTTTAAAAAAGATATTAATATGGCTAAAGTAGCAGCAAAATATAATGTCCCATGTGTTTTAATGCATAATAGAGAATCGAAGCCATATGAAAATTTAATGAAAGAAGTTAATTTGGACTTAGTTGAAAGTATTAATTTAGCATTAGATGCAGGGGTACATAAAGATAATATAATATTAGATCCTGGTATAGGTTTTGCAAAGACATTGGAAGAAAATTTAATTGTTATGAATAATCTTGAAGAGATAAGAAGTTTAGGCTATCCAGTCCTATTAGGAACTTCAAGAAAATCTATGATTGGATTAACATTAAAATTACCAGTAGAAGAAAGAGTGGAAGGAACTGTAGCTACAACAGTTATGGGAATAATGAAGGGCGCAAGAATAATTAGAGTTCATGACGTACTTGAAAATAAAAGAGCAGCAGTAATGACAGATGCAATTATAAAGGCACAAGAATAGCGGATTATACAAGAATAGCGGATTATACAAGAATAGAGGGTTATAATGGATAAATTATATTTAAAAGATGTCGAGATTTTTGCAAATCATGGAGTATTTGAAGCGGAAAAGTCTTTAGGACAAAAGTTTATATTATCACTAGAGTTAAGCTTAGACACTAGAAAGGCAGCCCAAACAGGAGATTTAAGTTTATCAGTGCATTATGGTGAGCTTTGTCATGAAATAGAAAAAGAGTTTACAAAGGGAAGCTATGATTTAATTGAAACTGCAGCTGAAAAGGTTGCAGAGTATGTATTATTTAATTACCCATTAGTAAAAGGCGTGAAGGTTTTACTAAAGAAACCTTGGGCCCCTATTGGAAGACATTTAGATTATGCAGCCATTGAGATTTATAGGAAGTGGAGTAGAGCATTTATCTCAATTGGAAGTAATATTGGAGATAAGGAAGCTAATTTAAATAAAGCAATTGAACTTTTAACAAAGGATTCAGATACTAGACTTGTTAAAACCTCAAGTTATATAAAAACAGAACCATGGGGATATGAAAATCAAGAGGAGTTTTTAAACTGTGCAATTGAAATTCAAACAATTCTTTCAGCGAGGGAACTTATAGGAAAAACCCAGGGAATAGAACAAGATATGAAGAGAGAAAGAATTATAAAATGGGGACCGAGGATAATTGACTTAGACATTATTTTCTTTAATGATGAGATAAATAATGAAGAAGATTTAGTAATTCCTCATCCAAGAATGGAAGAGAGAGAATTTGTTTTAGAACCATTAAATGAAATAGCTCCTAATATGATGCATCCAGTTATTAATAAAAGAGTGTGGGAAATACTTAAAGAAGTGAAGTAGGCAGATAGAGGCCATCTTTATATTAAGCATATTGAAAATGAAAATTAAAGGTGTGGAACAACTAAAATATTCCACACCTTTTTATATTAATCTATACATCTGTTGAACTTCTTTTCTTATAAGCATATATAGGAAGTCCTATGAGGGTTATGATAATTCCACCTGAAGATATTAGTGGAGAGGTAATTAGTTAGTTTATTACTACAAATAAATCTTCTAGGATAGCTAGAGCTGGAATTAATGGATATAGTGGAACTCTATAAGGTCTATTTAAGTCTGGCTTATCCTTTCTAAGCTTAATTACGCCTATAAAGGTAAGTACATAGAACACCAAAACTGCAAAGATTGTTAAATCACTAAGTAAAGTTTATCCATCCATCATAAGCAAATAATGTTGAAATGAGTACGTGGCCTAGAACACTTAGAGTCGTAACTCCTGGTCCAGTAAGTGGTGTGAAGATTTGAGTACTGGTTCCTTTAACAAATCCAAATACTATTATTAAAATTAAAGGAATCATTTTGCAGATTGTTGCTACGGTTTGTATTAATCCTCATAGTGATGAGCCTGAAGTATTTAAAAGTGCTAAAAATAAAATTATTCCAACAGCTATAGGTAAAACTATTTTGATGCTGTTAGAGATATAACCTAAAAGTTCAGCAGCCTGATGTGCAAAGATTACGGCACAAGCAGCAATTGTTCCTGGAAAGAATAATACAGCTTGCATCCATCCAGTTAAAAAACCAAGGGCTTCACCGTAAATTTCTTCTATGTAGATTATCATACCACCAGTTTTTGGTATAGCAGCAGATACCTATATTATTAATAATAAAACTGTACAGATATATATAATTGTATTACTGGTGTATAAAGTATTAATGACCTAGATGAGAAATATAGTTCTCATCTAGGTCATTTCTTTATAAATTATGTTGTTAGTAGTTCATTAGCTTTTACAGGCTCATTCTCAGGGAGTATAATTTTTAATAATATAGGAGTGATAAGAGTTGTTGTTATAACAACTGTTACAATAGCAGGGAATAGACTTGGATCTAATAGTCCTGCATCAAATCCTTTTTGAGCAATAATTAGTGCCACTTCACCTCTTGAAACCATACCTATTCCAATTGCAAGGGATTCCTTTTTTGAAAACTTAAATAGTCTTGCAGCAAAACCACAACCAATTACTTTAGTAATTATAGCAACGACAATAAGTGCTATTGTGAAGATTGCGATTGTTGATGTAAAGCCTGAAAGATCAGTTTTTATTCCGATACTTGCAAAGAATATAGGTGAGAAGATCATATAAGAAGTTACATTAATTTTTTTCACTATATATTCTTTAAAGCCAAAGGTACAAAGGATTATACCGGCAAAATATGCTCCTGTAATATCAGCGATTCCAAAGAAATGTTCAGCACAAAAAGCATATATTAGTGCGAAGGAAAAGCCATATATAGGTAATCTTCTTATTTCACGACTTGATTTTCCAAGATGTTTAAATATGTAGTAAGCTATACAGCCTGTTATTGCAATAAATATAAAGAAGGCAACAACTTTCCCAATAACTAGAATTGAATTTACACTAGGATCACTAAAGCTTGTTACAAATGTAAGAATTATAATTCCAATAATATCATCTATTATCGCCGCTCCTAAAATCGCAGTTCCTATTTTACCTTTAAGTTTACCCATTTCTCTAAGGGTTTCAACAGTTATACTAACTGAAGTAGCGGTTAATACAACTCCAATAAATATAGATTTTAATAGTTCGGTATTAGTCATTATGTCTGGTTTAAAGAAATAGTTATGTACTAAAAATCCTCCAATTAAAGGTAGAATTACACCTATAATTGCAATTACAGCAGATGCTGAACCTGTTCTCTTAAGCTCATCTAGGTCAGTATCAAGTCCTGCCAAAAACATTAACATTATTACTCCAATTTCAGCAGTTTGTTCAATGAATGGATTCATTTCTAAAATGCCAAAGCCTGAAGGTCCTAATATTACACCAGCTAGAAGTGCCCCCACAACGGAAGGCATATGAACCTTTTGGGAAGCTATCCCTAAAATTTTTGTTGATAATAGAATTATAGCTAATACTAGCAGAAATTCATAATTCATGTGTATCACGTCCTTTCTAAAAAACACAAAACTGAGTGTACTCCTATAAAAAAGAAATATCAAGTCATAATTTGTAAAAAACATATACACGGAATATAATTAAAATTGATAAAAAACCGAAAAATTGCAAGTATATGAATATTATAAAAATATAAAAAATAATAACTATATGAATTTTTAAAATGTGAACCTTATTGCGTCTTTGATGATAATAGAGAATAAATAAGGAGAGGATTGGGCATCCGAATAATATTGCTACAATTTGCTTAGGTTTGATATAATTAAAATAAATATGTACATCGTATAACTAATGATAAGAAAATTGAGGTAAAACATGAGATTAGATAAATTTTTAGCAGCATCCTCAGTAGGAACAAGGCAAAAAGTGCGTTCCTATGTAAAGGATGGGTTAGTCAAGGTTAACGGGCAAGTTATTCTGAAGTCAGCATTGGAGATTAATGAACAGAAAGATATTATCGAGTATCTTGATAAAATAGTTGAAAGCAGGGAGAAGGTATACTACATGCTTCATAAGCCGGGAGGATGTATTACAGCAAGAACAGATGCAGATAGCAAAACTGTAATGGATTATTTTCATGGAGTAAATATGAATGGAATCTTTCATGTGGGAAGGTTGGACAAGGATACAGAAGGTCTATTATTTCTTACCAATGATGGTGACTTTAACAATGAAATAATGTGTCCAGAAAAGCATGTTGAGAAGACTTATTTTTTCTGGGCCCTTGGCTCGATAAGTGAAGAAGATAAAAGAAGACTGGAGGAGGGACTTTCAATAGGACAAGGTGAAGCTATAACTAAGCCTGCTAAAATTCAAGTAGTTAATAGCGGTACATACATGGAGTTTGAGAAAGAGCTTGAGGTTGTAAAATTCTATAATATGAAGTCAAATCATCCAAATCAGTCTGTAGTATCAGGGTATCTTACAATTTCTGAAGGGCGTAAGCATCAAGTAAAACGTATGCTAAAAGCAGTAGGTTGTTATGTGGTGTATTTAAAAAGGGTTTCAATTGGAGGATTAGTCTTAGATGAAGCTTTGGAAGAAGGCCAGTATAGAATGTTGGAAGAGAATGAAATTAGAAAAATATTTGGAAAATAAAATTGAATATAAATATTTATGGAAGAGATAAAAGTGTAGATAGTTGGGGCTACACTTTTTTTATTTAAAATAAATCCATCAGGGTCCTTGAAGTAAACTGCTTTGCTTTTTCCAAAACCTTGAGAGGTTAAATCAAAGTATTGTGGTTCAGATATAAAATCAACACCTTTTTCTTTTAAGTTCGTATAAAGAGTATCAATGTCATTCACATAAAAACAAAGCTCAGCGATAGAAACTGTGAGCCCTACATGGGCAATATTAGTTATCATTAGTGTACCTCCATCAAAATTATTATTATGAGCTTATCCAAAGACTTTTATTTGTGTATAATATAATGGTATTATACTATGTAGATTTGAACAATATTAAATGTATTACAGAAAAATAAAAATGTGGGAGTAGATAATTATGAAAAGAAAAATTGTTATGACATTAGCAATGAGTATAGATGGATATATAGCTTCAGAGGATGGAGGCTTTGAGTGGATAGTTGGGGATGGAGATGAAACTCTGGACACTGAAAAGAAATGGGATTATTTTGAATTTCTAAATGGTGTTGATGTGGTAGTAATGGGTAAAAAGTGTTATGACCAGGGCTTCCATAAGGATTTTAAAGGTAAAAAGGTGTATGTAGCAACTTCACAAAGGTTAGAGAATCATGAGAATGTACATTTTATAGGTGGTGACATCTGTAAAGAGATAAAAGATGAAACAGAAAAAGACGGCAAGGATATATTTTTATTTGGTGGCGGTGTTCTTATTGATACCTTCATTAAGGAAGATATTATTGATGAATATATTATCGGAATAATACCTACCATATTAGGAAATGGAAGACCGTTATTCTTAGGCAATAGCCCTAAAATAGATTTGCACTTAACGGAATATAATATGGATAAAGGGATAGCAGTATTAAGATATGTAAAGCAGTATTAAGATATGTAAAAAGGAAGTAAAAATTGAATTTTATATAGTGTTTTAAAAATACCGTATGGATGTAACATTGGTGTAACATTCATAGGGTATTTTGTTTTATGAGGTGAAGGCAATGATAAAAAAATTAATTAAAGGATTATTAAAAACAATTTTAGGAACGGTATTGATTCCAATAAGTTTACACATTATAATAACAAAATATAGCGAATGGAGTTAATTGATGGAGGTATAATGAAAGCTAGTAAAGAAAGAAGAAAAATGCTCATTAAGAAAATTAGTGAATTTGAACAGAGTAATTCAGGAATTAAAGAGTATATCGCAAATGAGTATCTTGATGAAAATGGAACGGCTGTAATTGAAATTAATGGATATTGTGGATTAGTATGGTTTGAACCACTATCTTCGGGAAAACAGCTTGAGCTGAATAGTGAAATCTATGAGTATATTGATAAAAAAGTTAAGGGAATACCGATAAACTATTTTATTAAGCTTAAGTTTATAAATTCTAACCTTTCTGAAGATAAAAAACAACGAATTAAAAATCAGATTAAAGAACATTATGGATTGATTTTGAAGGAAAGAAATATAAAATTGAAATTTAATATAATAAAAATTTTAGGTTTATTTATATTTGGGGTATTATTATTAGCTATTTCATTTGCTCTTAATAAATCACAGTTAGGAGAAATAGTTGTAGAAATATTGTCTATCATTGCTTCATTTTCATTGTGGGAAGCTGCAGATTTCTATTTGTTTGAACGTAACCAGTTAAAGTTTCAACGATTAAATGCTGGCCAGATAGCTATTGCTGAGGTTGAATTTGATTAGTAATTAAAGCTTGCTCATTTGACAGTGTTAGAAAAAATTACTACAATACTTAGTGATGATGTATATGGAAAAAGAAGTGGTTAGGAAGATATATCTAGCTAATAAGCTGGTATTAAATGAAGGAGCATAAGAGCTCATCATAAAGGGAGGATATTAGTATAGTATGAAAAAATGGGGGATGAAGAGAAAAATATTATGCGTTGTTATATTAATATTTGCATATTTTCTTATTGGAGCAATAGCACCATTTGTAGTGCAGAAGAATGTTAGTAAGGAATATGCATCTAGTTTTAATAATGATGATTTTTATGGCGATAAACCTTCAGTTGATAGGGCATCAATTTTGGAAAGTAACCAAAGTGCGTTGGATGAGAGAATTAGGCTTTTAGATATGGCGAAGGAACGAATTATTCTATCTACATTTGATATGCGAGATGGAGAAAGTACTAGGGACATATTATCAGTTATTTTAGCTAAGGCTGAAGCTGGAGTGAATGTAAAGATTATAGTTGATGGATTTAATGGACCAATGCGTATGGACAAGAATCCACTTTTCCATGCACTTTCAAGTCATCCAAATGTAGAGATTAAAATGTATAATCCTCTAAATATTTTAGTGCCTTGGAAAACTCAAGGCAGAATGCATGATAAATATATTATAGTTGATGACATAAGTTACATTTTAGGTGGAAGAAATACCTTCGATTATTTTGTAGGTGAATATGAAACTAAAAGTAAAAGCTTGGACAGAGAAGTTCTAGTTTATAATGGAGCTAATGGAACAGAAAAATCTAAGGAAAGTTCTTTATATGAGCTAGAAACATATTTTAATGAAGTTTGGAATTTAAAAGACAGTAAATTATTTAATGACTCAGAGAAGCTTCAAGAGAAGAAGGAAGTTAAGGAAATAACACAATTACTACATGAGAGATATGAATATATAAAAGATGAGTGGCCACAGTTGTTTGATGAATATTCCTATGAAGACCACACAGTGGAGACTAAGAAAATTACACTTTTATCTAATGATACTCATCTCTATGGAAAAGAGCCAAAGGTGTTTTATTCATTAGTAAGCCTTATGGAAGGGGCAAAAAAGGATGTTGTAATTCATTCTCCTTATGCTGTATTTGATAAATATATGCTTAATGGGCTTCAGGAAGTCAGCAATAATGTAGAAGACTTCAAGATGATAATTAACTCAGTAGAAAATGGGGACAACTTCTTTGCTTCAAGTGATTATTTAAGAAATAAGAAGAAGATAATAGATACAGGAGCAGAGGTTTACGAATATGATGGAGGAATATCTTATCATGGAAAGTCTATAACTGTAGATGATAACATATCTGTAGTAGGTTCTTTTAATTTTGATATGAGAAGTGCTTATGTTGATACAGAGCTAATGTTGGTTATAAATAGTGAAGAGTTAACAAAGGAATTGAATGCTAATATGGCTGAGCTAGAGAAAAATTGTAGAAGAGTTATTGATGAAGATAACTATGAGGTGCCTGACCATATCGAAGTTGCTAAGGTACATCCAATAAAAAGATTTTTATGGTGGTTGGTAGGATTATTAATGCAGCCTTTTAGAGTTTTAGTTTAACTTAAATAAATCCCATGGAGTGAAATTATTCCATGGGATTTATAATGTCCTTTAATTACTTTGTTCTTTTAAATGTGATTATATTTGTACTATGCTTAATCATGCTTTTATTTTTTTATAAGGCTAAAACTTTAGATATAGTTAAAATTATGGTTCCAGCCATCTTAGCATCATTAAGTTTATTTTTTACAGGCCTTTGGCTTACCAATACAAGCACAGTGGTAAATCAAGAAATGTTAGCTACGTCATTAAATTTCGGAGTAGCATCCTATTATTTACCCGTAATCTAGTTGAACTATAAATTAAATAGGTAATAGTAAAACATGTAAATTATCAAAAGCTATGAATTTTTTATTCATAGCTTTTATTTATAATAAAAGTTGTATTAAATTTACATAAATAAACATATATACTTTAAATAGTAAGTAAATTGTGATATGTGTAAGATAATAAAGAAGTAACATTTTACTCATGTTGATTAATTAATTAAAAATTATAGCTAAAGGTTAGGTGAAATAAGGATGTTTAAATTTTGTGATGACTTATACAGTGACGTAAGAATTGAGCGAGAATTTAAGACAAGAATAACCTATTTCAATGGAGAGCTACAACAAAACAGTGAGGATGACTATAGTTGTGCGTTTATAAGGGTGTTTGATGGAGATAGATGGCATTACTCATCAATTACTGATGAAAGCAAAATACAAGAGGAGATTGATAAACTAAGTAATATTGCAAATAAAAATAGTAAGATAGGTGAAAATCCTATAGTTAAAAAGCTTAATATCAATGACTACACCAATTTACAATATGAACAAGAATCGGTTAAGAAAATTTCAAATGAAGATAAGGATGATTATTTGAAGGGTTATTTTGAAGTTATAAATAATTTTAAAGAGATTTCATCTTGGACTGCAAGGTATATTGATAGATATAACATACGGGAATTTTATTCTAGTAAGGGTTCAAGTATAAATTATGACAACAATGTTACAGGAATATCTTTTAAGTTTACTTTAAAACATAATGAAGAGGTGTTTACTGATAGTTGGCAAAAGTTAATTAAGCCTTTAGAGGAAAGTAAAGATAATAAGAAATTGCTGTCAGAAGCAATTGATGAAGGATTATACTTTGTTAAATATGCAAAGGTTGTGGAGCCAGGAGATTACGTGGCTGTTCTTGCACCAGTAGTTGCAGGGGTATTTGCTCATGAAAGTTTTGGTCATAAAAGTGAAGCGGATTTTATGATTGGAGATGAATCTATGTTAGAAGAGTGGCAACTTGGAAAGCAGGTTGGTAGCAACATTCTTTCAATTGTAGACTATGGTGATATAGAAGGTTCTGGATATACTCCTTATGATGATGAGGGAAATAAGTGCAATAAAACTTATTTAATAAAGGAAGGAAAGTTAACGGGAAGATTGCATGACTCAATAACAGCAGCAATGTTGAATGAAACACCTACAGGAAATGGACGAGCAGTAAATTTTGAGTTTGAGCCAATTCCAAGGATGACTAATACTTATATTGAAAAGGGTGATAAAACCTTTGAGGAGTTAATTGGAGAAGTGAAGGATGGAATATATATAAAGGATATAAACCATGGCTCAGGGATGTCTACCTTTACTTTAGCACCCAGTATTAGTTATAGAATCAAAGATGGGAAGTTAGCAGAACCTTTAAAAATAGCTGTTGCAACTGGAACTGTTTTTGAAACCTTAAATTTAATTGATGGATTAAGTAATGAAGTTGAAATTCTATCTTTCTTAACTGGTGGGTGCGGAAAAATGGAGCAGTTTCCACTACCAGTAGGTTTTGGTGGTCCATATGTAAGAGTTAAGAAGCTATTTGTTCAATAATTGGAGGTGAGGATAATGAAAAGAGAGGTATTAAGAATAAAAAATAGAGAGACTGCAGTGCAAATATCTAACAATAGGGTTAAAGCTATTAGAAATAAAGATATAGTTAAAGTTGGAGCAAGGGTATATGATAAAGGATTTATTGGAGTTGCTGGACAATATGGTGAAAGTAATTTAGATGAGTTATTTGAAAAAGCTAAAGAGAACTTACGCTTTAATATAAAATATCCAAATGAAATTTTAAACAATTTGGATATTCAGGTCAAGGGTGAGAGCAATCCAATAATTATTGAAGAGGTAGAGACACTTGTTAAAGGTGTTGAGAAAGTAGTAAAAACTTATGGATTTGTGGCTAGTGGAACAATAAAGTTCATCTATAATGAGATTGATTTAAGCAATGAAGAAAAATTAAATTGCATAGTGAAAACCAATAAAATTGAAGTTGGAATAATATTAAAAGAGATAGGTACGCCTAATATTTTTGATACAACATATTTTAGTAGCGTTAAAGAAGTTAATAAAGATATAATTTTAAAGGGAGTAGAGGATGTATGTAAAGCACATAAGAATCCAGCAAATATCCCCGTTAGTAAGAATGGTAAAATAAGGTGTATATTTGGTCAAGATGAACAAATTCTAAGTTTCTTTATAAATGAATTAAATGGACAGCAAATTGGCAGTAATTCATCTTTCTTCAATAATAAGTTTGGGGAAAAGTTATTTAACGAAAATGTTACTCTTTATCCATCAAATGATATAGAAGAAGGTGGACATCCTTTTGATTTAGAAGGAACTTTAATTAAAGGCGAGGAAGATGCTCTAATAGAGAAGGGTATTTTAAGACATGGATATTCAGATAAAAGAACGTCAGAAAAATATGGTTTAAAGAATACGGGTAACGGGTTTGGTGACTTCAATGGTGTTCCAACCTTATCAGGAGAGAATTTAAATTTAAAAAGAGGCAGTAAAACACTGAAAGAGTTAATAGATGGTCAGCAATCCATTTTTATTGCTTCAGCAGGTGGAGGAGACTTTACTAATGATGGTGGGTATGGTACTCCTGTACAAATTGCATATTTATTTGATGGCGATAATTTTATAGGAAAGATTCCGGAGATATCATTGAAATCTCACATATATGATATGTTTGGTAAAGATTTCATTGGAGTAGCTAGTGATGGATTATATGAGGGATCACTTGATAAGCTAGTAGTAATGGATATGAAGCTAAATTAAATAAAGGAAACAGAGCCTAAGGTTAAACCTTGGGCTCTTTAAATTAAGATTTAAATAAGACTATATATCATACAACTTATACCGAGAAGCAACCAAATTATAAAGCCTATAAGTGTATTTAAGTTATTTCTATTATAGTTAAGAACTCTTTTAGGTTTATTGGGATCACAGAATATATCTTCTTTATCACCAATACTTCTTATATTAAGACCATCAGCACTTCCTTTACAGGTATAAAAAATTCCATTGACCATATATTGGAGCGTTGGAACATATACTGAAGTTTGTCTAAGCTTTCTACCACTTCTATAGTTGATGACTTTTTCTTGAATATCTATAATAGTTGCAGTTGCTTTGAATATACATTTCCTATTTCTAAATACAGTTATAAGCAATGCTGAAAAGCTGTATATTATACCTATAATGATAAAAATTACACCTATCAATACAGTTATGGTTCCGTTTGGGTCCATAAGAAATCCTCCCTTTAATTTATAAGAAAAGAAATCATAAGTATAGAGCAATGATTTCTGTCTTTATATATCATATGTAGGAGATATGAAAATGGAAGGCTCTAGAAGAAGATTCTCCTAGAGCCATTTTAGTTTTACTTATATTCTATTACTTTGTTTATTCCTAAAATATGTTCAGAGGAAATTTTACTTTTTAGCAAGTAAGAGATGTTTTTTAATATATAATCTCCGGCCTGGTGGCCATAGGTGTCATTTATTTTTTAAAATTCATCTATATCAATCATTATTATGCAGGAGGATAATAGCTTTAACTTATTTAAATCTCCACTATCATAAGCATCTTTTTCATTATTTTGAACTGTAATTATGCCCAAGGTTTTTGTTTCAGTTTTTAATGGACAAAACATTGATGACTTAGGAATAATGGAATCTTCACTATCATTTTCTTTATTCTCCAAAAATATTTTACTAATTATAATTTTGGTGTGTTATAATTTAGCTTTGATTCCTATAATTACAATATATTTAAGGTAATGTAACAATACGGAAATGGAAACCTAGCAATAAAATATTAGAATATTGAAAAAATAAAAAAACTATGGTACAATAAAAATTAATTTAAAATATTCATAATCTTGGAGAGAATTCTTTAGTTTTATGTTTATTTAAATCTATTTTTATAAATCTAATGTTTAATAATTCTAATAGTGTAGAGAAATCTTAGCTAAAAGAGATAAAACTTAATTAAGTGTATTTTGAGTCTAAGATTTTTTTAGATTATTTTGTAATGCAGTTAAGTCAAGTTTCTTTTAGAAGAAGCTTGGCTTATTTTTTATTTGTGGAGGTATGTATATGAAGATTGCAGTAGTAAGCGCTATTTTAGAGGAGCCATCAAGCTGTCAAGGAGAGTTTAATAAGTTAATTTCAGAGTTTAGAGGAAATATAAAAGGAAGAATGGGAATACCTTTTGAGGAAGGGATTTCAGTTGTGTCTATCACTTTGGTTGGAGAGATTAATGATATCAATGCTTTAACTGGAAAACTAGGAAATATAAACGGCGTAACTGTGAAGACTGCCATAGCAAAGAAGGAGTTAGAGTAATTTTGAGAGTTGAATATATTATTGATAAATTATATGAGGCAAAGGATGTAAATGAACAAGAACTACTATTTTTACTTAACAATATAAGTAGTGATGAGCAGGAATATTTACATAAAAGAGCAGATGAAGTTAGAAGAAGGAGCTATGAAAATAAGGTTTATATGAGAGGACTTATTGAATTTACTAATTATTGCAGCAGAAATTGTGTTTACTGCGGTATAAGAAGAGATAATAAAAAAGCTCAGAGATATAGACTTACTGAGGATGAAATATTAGAGTGTGCAGCTGTTGGCAATGAGTTAGGCTATAAAACTATTGTGTTACAAGGAGGCGAGGATTCTTACTTCACTGATAGCAGATTAGTAGAAATCATCAAAAAGATTAAGAGTATGTTTCCTGAGAATGCAATCACTTTATCTATTGGTGAAAGAAGCTATGAATCTTATAAAAAGTTATTTGAGGCAGGTGCCGATAGATACCTATTAAGACATGAAACAGCAAGTGAAGAGCTTTATGCGAAGCTACATCCTGGAGCAAGTTTTAAGAATAGGGCTAAGTGTTTAAAAAATTTAAAGGAAATAGGTTTTCAAATTGGAGCAGGCTTCATGGTAGGATTGCCAGGACAAACTAATGAGGACATTGTAAAGGATTTAATGTTTTTAAAAGAGCTGAAGCCCCATATGTGTGGGATTGGACCATTTATTCCTCATGAGGATACACCACTTAAAAATTATAAAGGTGGAACCTTAGAAGTTACAACACTTATGTTATCAATAGTAAGGTTACTACTTCCAAAGGTGTTATTACCTGCTACTACTGCACTTGGAACTATTGATAAAACAGGAAGAGAAAAGGGAATAAAAGCAGGCGGAAATGTTATTATGCCAAATCTTTCACCTATAGGTGTACGAGCTAAGTATGCTCTATATAACGGTAAAATATCTACGGGTGATGAGGCCGCAGAATGTAGAAGAGATATAGAAAAAAGAATTAATGATATTGGCTATGAGATACAGATTACTAGAGGAGATTCGAAGGTATTGGAGTAAAGAAGTTTAAGATTGAAAGAAAAAGTATTTATAATAGAAAGCGGGTATTCAGATGTTTATTAATGAAGAATATATAAATAGTTTATTAGAAAGTGCTAAAGCAGCAACAAAGGAAAATATAGAGATGGTTTTAGATAAAGCGAAGTTAAAGAATGGTTTATCTCATGAGGATATAGCTATATTACTTCAAATGAAGGATAAAGATCAGTTAGCTAAGCTTTATAAAATAGCAGGGGAGATAAAGGAATCAATTTATGGAAAAAGAATAGTTGTGTTTGCACCTCTTTATGTTAGTGATTATTGTGTAAATAACTGTGTTTACTGTGGTTATAAGCGTTGTAATAAGTTTGAAAGAAGAAAATTAACTCAAGATGAGGTTGCAGATGAGGTTAAGCTTTTAGAAAAGATGGGACACAAAAGATTGGCTTTAGAGCTTGGTGAGGACCCCGCTAACAATCCTATAGAGTATGTTTTAGAATGCCTAGATACAATTTATAAAACTCAAAATAATAATGGAGAAATAAGAAGAGTAAATGTTAATATTGCAGCGACTACAGTAAAAGAATATAAGAAGCTGAAAGAAGCTGGAATAGGAACCTATATATTATTCCAAGAAACTTATCATAAACCAAGCTATGAGTTTATGCATCCAAAATCTTTAAAGAGCAATTATGAGTATCACTTAACTGCCTTTGATAGAGCCATGGAAGGTGGAATAGATGATGTTGGAGCTGGAGTTCTTTTTGGACTTGCAGACCCCAAATTTGAAGTTTTAGGTTTAATGCTTCATAACGAGCATTTAGAGAAGAAATACGGTGTTGGTTTCCATACCATATCTGTACCAAGATTAAAGCCTGCTGAGGGTATGGATTTAAATACTTTCCCACATCTAGTTGATGATGGTGAATTTAAAAAGATTGTTGCAATTATAAGATTAGCAGTACCTTTTACTGGACTTATCCTTTCAACAAGAGAAAATCAGGAGATGAGAAAGGAACTTTTAAAATATGGTGTATCTCAAATCTCTGCAGGTTCTAGTACTGGAGTTGGAGGCTATAAGGAAAGAGAAGAAGGAAGAAGCGTTGAGCAGTTCCAGAAATCTGATGAAAGATCTCCGTTAGAAGTTCTTAAAGAGCTAGTGGATGATGGATTTATTCCAAGTTACTGCACTGCATGTTATAGAATGGGGAGAACTGGAGAAAGATTTATGAGTCTTGCAAAGGCTGGAACCATACAGTACGTTTGTGAGCCTAATGCCATGACTACTCTTATGGAGTTTGCTCTTGATTATGGTGATGAAGAGTTACGTGAGAAAGCGGAAGCTTTAATCAAAGAACAAAGTGCAAAAATAGAACGTGAGGACATTCGAACTTTAGTTGAAGAAAACCTTAAGAAGCTTAAAAGTGGTGAAAGGGATTTATATATATAGGTGATGACAATGAATAAGACACCAAACTCTAATAGACCTCACATAGTTTTCTATGGAAAAACTAATGCAGGAAAATCAACTTTAATGAATAATATTTTAGGACAAGATTTTGCATTGGTTTCTGATAAGCCGGGTACAACAACAGATTTTATTCAAAAGCCTATGGAGCTAATTCCCTTTGGTCCAGTACTATTTATTGATACTGCGGGACTGTTTGATGATACTGAATTAGGAGAACTAAGGGTTAATGGAACTCTAGAGGTTTTAAAGAGAACAGATTTGGGTATATATGTTACCGATGGAAGTAAGGGAGAATTAGATAACTTTGCTAGTTGGAAAAGAAATTTTAAAAAATATAACATACCATATATGCTTGTAATAAATAAAATAGATAAATTTACAAGCGAAGAGATTGAAGTTTTAAAAGAACAACAGCCTGATGGATATTTTATATCAGCAGAAGCTGGTGAAGGTATAGAAGAACTAAAGAAAGGTATAATAGAAAACCTTGAGAATAGTGAAGAGGATATATCTATAGTCGGCGATATAGTTCCATTCAATGGAAAAGTTGTAATGGTTGTACCTATAGATTCAGAGGCACCTAAGGGTAGAATTATATTACCTCAAGTTCAATGCATTAGAGATTGTCTTGATCATGGAATTAAGACATATATACTTAGGGATACAGAGTTAGAACAGGGATTGAAGGATTTAAAGGATATAGATTTAGTTATTACGGATTCGCAAGCCTTTAAGGAAGTTGATAAAATTGTTCCTAAAGATATTAAACTTACTAGCTTTTCTATACTATTTGCAAGACAGAAAGGTGACATAAAGGCCTTTATAGAGGGTGCAAACGCAATTAGAAAGCTAAAACCAGAAAGTAAAATATTAATTTCAGAAAGCTGTACTCATAATATATCTCATGAGGATATAGGAAGAGTTAAAATACCTAAGTTGCTTAATAAATATGTAGGTGCAGAGCTCAAATATGAATTCAGAGTAGGTCACGATTTTCCCGATGACATAGAGAAATATGACTTGATAATTCATTGTGGAGCTTGCATGATTAATAGAAAAACTGTTATAAATAGAATTAATTATTGTGAAGAGAAGAAAGTGCCAATTACTAATTATGGCATTGTATTAGCTTTTTTAACGGGGATAATGGATAAAGCAATAGAGATTTTCAATTAAAAAGCAGAGATATTAGGATTAGATTCTAATATCTCTGCTTTTATGAGCGTTTATATATTCATAATCTTGATTGAGTTATATTTCGTTGGTATTATAATAGTAAAAAACATTGAATTAGTATTGGAAAAAAGGTTTAATAGTATATAAGCATAATTAGCGAAAGATAAAATTAATTTTAAGTTTACTAACGGAGAAGAATATGAGAGATTTAAACTTTATTAAGATAATTAAAATTGCATTAGGAAGTATGGCGGCTATAATGATTGCCCAATTTTTGGGCCTTGCATATAGCACAGCTGCAGGAATTATAACTCTTTTAAGTATTCAAAATACAAAAAAAGAAACAATCTTTGTAGCACTAAGGAGAATAGCCTCCTTTATTGTCGCGTTGATAGTAGCTAGATTTATATTTTCGATAGGTGGGTATAATCCATTAACGTTTGGATTCTTTTTACTTATTTTTGTGACAATTAGCTATGAGCTAAAGCTTGAAGATGGGATATCTATAAATGCGGTATTGATGACACATATATTGGTAGAAAAGTCCATGAGCTTTCAGTGGATTATGAATGAAACATTACTTCTACTCATTGGATCAGGAATAGGGATAGTTTTAAATCTTTATATGCCAAGGTCGAAGAATGATATGATGATGGTTCAACGAAATGTTGAGGAAATTACAAAGAAAATTATAGAGAATATATCTAAGTGTATTATTGGTGAAGGAAACCTTACTGATGAGGAAAATAATTTCCTGTATTTATATGATATTTTAAGGGTTGCAAAGAAGAAGGCCTATGATAATATGAATAACACATTCGTTGGAGACACTCAATACTATATTGATTATATAGCTATGAGAAAGAGTCAAACAAAAGTTTTAAAGAAGATTTATGTAAATATAAAACAACTTAGTAGTACTCCAAAACAATGTCATCCAATTTCAAAGTTTATCTCAAGAATCAGTTTAACTTATCACGAATATAACAATGTGCAAGATTTATTAGATGAGCTAAATGTTTTGAGAAAAGATATGCAGGATGAGCAATTACCAAAAACTAGAGATGAGTTTGAGAATAGAGCTATACTATTCGTAGTGTTGAGTGACTTGGAAAGATTTTTAGATTTAAAAGCTGAATTTATAAAATAAAATTGACTTTAAAAATATAAGCCTTTGTTTGAAAATTTTAGATTATGGTGTATAATCAACTAATATGTATAGTATATGAGCAGATATACTAAAATGAATAGGAGCTTTTTTAAGCTGTTTATTGACAATAAAGAATTACTAAAGGAGCAAGATAATAAATGGGAGTTTCAATTTACGAAGGTTTATCAGGATATAGAGTAGATGAGTTAAAGGATCTTACAAGACTTTTAGCTATAAAGAATTACTCAAAGTTAAAGAAGCAGGAATTGATTGAGAAGATAGCTGAGCGTATTCTTGATATAGGGCATGCAGAACTTATGTTTTTATTAACAGAGGATAGTGAGTTAGAGTTATTTGAAGAGGGTTGTAACAGTGAAGTTATTGTGGATGAAGATTCACTAGATGATTGTGTTTTTCTACATGGTAAGGGATACCTCTATGTAACTGAGGATATGAAACTTATGATTCCTGATGAAGTTAAAGAATTATATAAGGAATTGAACACTAAAGAATTTAAAGTTAGAAGAGATAGATTCCAGGATATATCTGATTATTGTAGAGCTACAACAAATCTATATGGAATAATCTCTGTAGAAAAGTTAGTGGAAATTTTTAATGAACAAAATGGAATTTCAGTAACTGCAGAAGAAATCATGGATATTTGTGAAGGTGCGGCTATTAAAAATGATTTATTTGGATATCATGATGGTAATATAGTAGATATAGAGTTAACTCAAACTGAAGAATATGAGGACCTTCTTGAAGCTCAAGGGGACAAAGAATACTATGTTCCAGAGAAGGAAGAGTTACTTAAATATAAGGATGATTTATATTTTGAGGAAACAGAAGAATTCAGTAGGATGAAGAAATGTATATTAGACTTAGGTCTTACAAAGAATGAGAGTATTGCTGAGGAAGTTTGTATTAGTATGGAAGCTGCAATTACAATGGGTGCACAGCTTGAAGATTTATTAGATGAGTTTGACTTTAGAGGGGTAACTATTAAAAGTAGAAATCAAGTTGATAAAATGTTACCACATATGTCACGTCTAATGAATAATACTAGAGTGCCATGGAATAGAGGATACACTCCTAATGAATTATCAGTTATGAGTGGAGAAAGCAAGATAATACAATTCCCAGGAGCTAACGATGAAGAAGTTAAGCCAAAGGTAGGAAGAAATGAACCTTGCCCATGCGGAAGCGGAAAAAAATATAAGGCTTGTTGTGGAAAATAATTAGAATTGAAATAAAAAATAGGTTCTTGATTAACAAATCAAGAACCTATTTTTTTATTTAATGTTTCAAGAGCCAATAGCTGTTGCTTTACATCGAGGCCTCCAGCGTAGCCTACAAGCTTTCCATTGGATCCAATAATGCGATGGCAGGGAATTATAATCATGATAGGGTTTTTGTTATTAGCCATACCGATAGCTCTTGAAGCCTTGGGATTGCCTATTGAAACCGCTATGTCCTTATAGCTTCTAGTTTCTCCATAGGGAATTTGTTGTAGTTGAGACCAAACAGATTTTTGAAAGTCTGTGCCTTTAGGTTCTAATGGTAAATCAAAAAAGTCACGAGTTCCGTCTAGATATTCTAAAAGTTGATTTGAAGCTCTTTTTATCAAAAGTGTTTCCTCAATTATAAAGTTTTCATGATTTATTAGATTAGCAAGTTCCATATGTGTGATTGATTTTCCATTATCAGCAATTGCAATTTTACCAATTTTAGTCTCATAATAATAAATACTATTCATAATATTTCCCCCTAAGTAGTTAATTGTTTTTGTATAACTAATTCACGATAAAAGTAATATTTCAAAATCATACTAATGTAATTCTGAGTTTATTTTAGTAGATTTGCATTTAATCATTTTAATTTTTATTATATCATATTCCTGTAATTTTGATATTTTAGCCTTTATATATTTAGCAGTTTTAAATATTTATTATGGTCTATTTTAGTAATATCGTAGAGATAAAGAAATTTTCAAAGGAATATACCATATATTACCTGGGAAATTCTTGGGGTAATATCTTTCTCTAGTTTTTATTTCACATAAAGATAATGAATGATATAATTATTGTAATAAATTTACAATGGCATTATAATATATTATAAGATGGCACAATGAAGTGCAAGGGAATTTAGCAATGAAGCTATGAAAAACTGTAGGATGTTTTTCATAGTTTTTTGTTTTTATAAAGAAGTTAGGAGGTAGAATATGGAGCTACTAAATAAGATGTTTGAAGCTGGTGTTGTTGGGGCAGGAGGAGCTGGATTTCCAACTCATAAAAAACTTGATTGTAAGGTTAAATACTTTATAGTTAATGGCTGTGAGTGTGAGCCACTACTAAAGACAGATCAATATCTCATGAAGAATAAAGCTAAGGAAATATTAGAGGCTATAACTGTAGTAGGAGAAGTCGTAGAAGCTGAAAAGTATATAATTGGGATTAAAGCTAAATATATTGAACAAATTGCAGCGTTAGAGGAGGAGATAAGGAACGGTGGCTATAAAATTGAACTTCATAAGATAAAGAACTTTTATCCTGCTGGAGATGAGCAAGTTTTAGTTCAAGAGATAGTTGGAAAATCAGTACCACCACTAGGAATACCGTTGCATGTTGGAACTGTAGTTAATAACGTAGAAACCATGTATAACGTATATGAAGCTATGAATGACAGAGCTGTAACGCATAGATATGTTTCAGTAATCGGAGAGGTTAAAGAGCCTAGAGTTATAAAAGTTCCAATTGGAATTAGCCTAAGAAAGGTTATTGAAGCAGCTGGGGGACCAACTATAGAAAATTATTCTATTATTTTAGGTGGACCTATGATGGGGAAACACCATAAAAAAGATGAAATAGACAATCTAGTTATAACAAAAACTAATGGGTCAGTAATAGTTGTACCAGAAGAATCATATATAGTAATGAAAAACACTACTAATATAGATAAAATTATTAAAAGAGCGCAATCTGTATGTATTCAATGTAGAATTTGTACAGAAATGTGTCCAAGATATTTAAATGGACATCCTTTAGAGCCACATAAAATTATGAGATCAGTAGCTTTTGGAAAAATTGATGAATCTATAAGTAGTGCTTTGATCTGTAGTGAATGTGGTGTTTGTGAAATGTACGCATGTCCTATGGGATTAGCACCAATGAAAGTTAATATTTATTTAAAGGGATTACTTAGAAAGAGCAATATTAAGTTTACTACAGACAAAAAAGAATTTGTAGCTAGAGAATCTAGGGAGTATAAAAAGGTTCCAACTACAAGACTAATATCTAGGCTTGGGTTGGAGAAATATTCATATCAATCTTTAAAGAGCTTCTTAGAAATTAAAGCTAATGAAGTTAGTGTGCCACTAAAACAGCATATTGGATCACCATCAACTGCAATAGTCAATGTTGGAGATTTGGTTGAATGTGGACAAACAATTGGGATTATGAATGGAGGAAAGCTAGGTAGCAACGTTCATGCGTCTATAGATGGAATAGTAACTAAGGTTGATGATTTTATAACAATAAAGTATGAAGAAAATAAAACCATAGAGATTTAAATAGAAGATTTAAATGAGTAGGAGGAAAGCTGAGATGTATAAAGCAATTGGTATGGTCGAAGTAAATAGTATAGCCATAGGTGTTAATATAGCTGATGTCATGGTAAAGGCAGCTGAAGTGACATTAATAATGAGTAAGACTATTTGTCCAGGTAAATTCTTAATTCTTATTGCAGGTGATGTGGGAGCTATAAATTCATCTGTAGAAGCTGGAGTTGCAGGAGTTGGAGAAAATGTAGTAGATAAATTAATACTTCCTAACGTTCACCCACAAGTTATAAATGCAATGAGTATGACTACAGAAATAAATAAAGTAAATGCTCTAGGTGTTGTAGAATACTTTAGTATAGCTACAGCTATAGTTGGAGCAGATGCCGCTGCAAAGGCGGCTAATATAAAATTAATAGAATTAAGGCCGGGTTTAGGTATTGGAGGAAAGGCTTTTGTATCTTTATCAGGTGATGTAAGTGCAGTAACAGAATCAGTTAATGCAGCTGCAAGAGTTGGAGAAGAAAATGGTATGTTAGTTGCTAAGGTAGTTATTCCATCTCCAAGTAAGGAAGTATTCTTTAGCATGGTTTAAACTTTTCAAATAAAGTTTTGGTAAAAAGGTTATATAAAAAATCATACTATAAAGAATAGCAACATAATAAAAAATAAGTTATGTAAAATATTGACAAAAAATAAATGTAAATATA
>DALZNT010000034.1:0-29362 GCA_032005505.1 Clostridium sp.
GGAAAATGGGAGTATATTTATTAACTATAATATTAGGTTTATCTGTATTAGTTGGTTGTGGTAAAAATGAAGACCAAGAAAAAACTGATGATACAGTTGCCCAAGTGGTTACAATTGATAGTATAAGTGTTATTAACAGAATTTTGGGTGTAGCTGAAGCTGAAGAGATATCTGAGGTTAAACAAATAAAATTATTAAACGATTATAAAGATTATATAAAAGTAATTAATGTTATTGGTGAAGACACAATAAATACTGATACAAATTGTGAAATAGATTTTAATGATGGAATTATAAGTATAACAGGTAAATTCAAAATTAAACAGACTATAAAAGATGGACAAGATTCTATAGTTTTAGTCAAAGATGATGAGTTTTTTAATGATTTAAACATTACTATAAATTCTAATCCTACAGAAGACGATGTAAAGAAAAACATTAATAACTATATTAATAGTAAATTCTTTACTATGTCCAATCCTCAAAATGAATTTACATCTATACCACAACAAGGCAGTACTGATATAAATATTAATTCAATTTATTTTAAAAATGTTAAAGAAAATAAATCTAATTTAACTGTTGAATTTGAATATAAGCATAAAGATAACTATTTTGATACAGATGGATATGTTACATTATTAATAACAGATGATACTACAGGTTATATGACACCAGAAAAGCTTCCACATGTTGAAATAATAAAACATGAAGTAATAAGAAAAGAGGCAACACCTCCATCAATAGAAGAAGTAAAAAAAGCTATTCCGGAAAAAATAAGATTAATGCAAGATTTTCTTACTTCTGAAGAGTTATCAGATAAAGAAATAGATAGCATTGAAGTTAAAAGTACAGAAATGATACCAGAGAATATTTATGGTACATTAGGAGAGGCTCAAGCCACTATTCAAAAAAGTGGAGAAGATAAATTAGTTGATATACAGTTTACATTTAATATTGGCATTGTAGATAATAAGTATGTGATAAATGTTGATGCAAATTCATTTAGATATAAAAGCGAGTATGATTATTAAGAGAAAGATTAAATAGAATAATATAAATGATGGCTTTATTAGCTATCTAGATAAGGGAGAAGGTGTATATTTGAAATGTACTCCTTCGTCTTTTAAGTTAAGAACTATTGGGATAAATACAGATATATAAGTAACTTAATTAATAGTATATACTATATATATGTTCTAAAAGTGAATATATGTAAAAACCTCACTTGCAAGGAGCCTGTAAATAATTTTGTGTATTCTGATTTTCCTTCTTAAGAAATACAGAGTACGTAGTTAAGTTTATAGCATACACATTGTGTCTAAACATGTATATTATTGTAATATATTTTTTCCTTATCTATGTATATTCTAGCCATAGATTGGTTAGAATATACACGTTAAAGAATTTTAAGAGAGAATCATAATCATAATTTTATATTAGGGTTCTTCTTCTATGCTCCTGAATTAAATATCTCGCTGAATACTATTTTTAGCTGATTTACTGCCAAATCCCAATCTTTATACTGTCTGTTCCACTTTCTTTCAATACGTTCAACTGCAAGATATAGCATCTTTAACAGACTATCGTCATTTGGAAATATGAGTTTTGTTTTTGTTACTTTTCTGAACTGACTATTTAAACTTTCAATTACATTAGTAGTGTAAATTATTTTTCTGATATTGCTAGGGAATGCAAAGAAAGTACTTAAGTTATCCCAATTATCCTCCCAGCTCTTAACTGCATTAGGATACTTCTTATCCCACTTATCTTTTAAAGACATTAAGTTATTCATTGCAGAGTCTTCATTTACAGCACTATAAACAGTTTTTAAATCTGATACAAAAACCTTGCGGTCCTTATAAGGTATATACTTCATACTTGATCTAATTTGATGTATTATACAGCGTTGTATTCTAGCAAATGGATATACAGCACCAATTGCTTCCTTAAAGCCGTTTAGGTCGTCGACGCAGAATATAAGTACATTTTGGACACCTCTATTTTTGAGGTCATTTAACACAGATAGCCAGAATTTACTGCTCTCATTAGCCCCAATCCATATACCTAACACTTCTTTAATACCATCCATATTTACGCCAACTACGACGTAGGCTGCCTTTACAACAATCTGTTTTTCTTCTCTAACTTTGTAATGGATAGCATCCATAAAAATAAATGAATAGGTACTTTAATTAAATTAAAAATGGTTGTAATTATTATCTTTTTATAACTTCAACATCTCCTAACAGTGTAAGTATATTATTCTCTAAAATTATTCCCCCAGTGTCTTTAATAGCGTATACAATATCTGTTTTTTCATTTAATACTCTCTTGATGCAGTCCTTTTCTAAGTTTGACTCTGAATAATGTACTTCAATATATAAGTTTTTCTTAATTAGTCCTAATCCGTTAAAATACATAAATTGTGGATAATCCTTATCTGGAGATATATAATAATTTTCTAACTGCATTAAAGCTCCTGCACTTACACCAATAACTACCTTACATTTGCTGATGTACTCGTGTAGACCTTTCTCTAAAACATGTTTTACTGCCATATCTGGAAGTCCACCTGTTAAGAATACAACATCATTACTTTCTATTTTTGCTTTCATCATATCTTCCGTATCTTCAAAATAGTTTATAAAAGTAATATTTTTTTTATCAATTCCTAGTTTTAGGAAAGGATCTACTATTTGTTTATAATATTTCCCGAAATTCTCATTATATGCTTTTTGCCATTCTATAGTATCGCCTATCAAATTTTTACTAAATGCAAATGGAATCACTACTATTTTACTATTAGAATGTATATATTTTTTTATAGAATCCCTAGCCCATCTTTCATAAAAGTTATATTGGCTAAATAATATGTTAATCATATTTGTACCCCCCTTTATTATTGAAAACATTTTTATTTGTCTTCATAAACAAAATTTATATCAATATTGAATAATCTTTTCTTTGCTTGTTACAATGAAAAACTCCCAGAAATCGGAATAAAATAATTTTAATGCTTTTGGCAGAACTTAGTAATGTTTATATACATGATGTAAATATTGCGCAAGCACGTATCCAATAGGGGCAATGGCTTGCGTATCCTTCAAGAATATTACATTATGTTAAAATGGCTTACATATCCCGCTTATTCTTCTAGTAGTATTGTCCACATTAATAGGGAAATCATCTTTTACAAGGTAAGAGCTCCAATTTATTTTTAAATATCTATCACAACACTATTACTTTCTATAGACCTTTCTATAGCTTTTATAATCCTAAGTACATATATCTAAAACACCCCTAGCCGCTTTAATGAGATTATAATTACCTTCCCTTTTTAACTAAATTCTGTTTTGCATCAAATTCAAAATCATTATCTAGTGGGAATATTGGTCTTGGAACTAATTTATAATCGAGAGTTTTAAGGTCCTCATTAGTGCTTCCTTTACTTAAGGCCATAATGCTGCGTTTAGCTACAACTTCATGTTGATGAGTAAGATATCCTAATTTACAAACTACTAATTCTCTTTCCCTTGGGTCAGCACCTAAATCTGAATACATTTCAGGTAATGTAAAACCTACATGCTTTTCTGCAAGTACTATATCTACTCCACAGCTGCTAAGTAAAGCTAAATCACTTTTAATTAATCCAAATCCACCCCAGCCTTTTAGATATGATTTAACCACACCAGTTGCTGTAATAGGAGATGTAGTAACTGAATCAAATTTAGCTCCAAAAGTAATTGTTACTTCTTGTCCTACTTTTCCTTCACACTGCTTTGTAGCTACAGGGTCATATATACCACCAAATACTATAGGATTTTTAAGTTCATCTGTTCTTTTGTCTTCCATGATTAATCTTAAGAACCCAGTACAGTCTGAAGATGAACCTGCTGTTGGATTGTCTCCTGAATCTGATAAGTATATAGGTAATTTCCCTTCTTTTACTGCTTCAAATGCTACATCTAAAGCTTCCTTTTCTGAATAAGTTTCTGTATGGAAGCAGAAGTCATCCTTCTTAGACCACATAAGTTCTGCTAATCTTATAGCTTCTCTTTCTGCTAATTCTTGATTTCCATCTACCACTACATACACTGCACATGAGCTATCTTCGTTATCAGCCCAAGGGAAACCCATTAAATATGAGGCAGCCATGATTCCTTCTTGTTTCTCACATTGTCTTAGAGCATTTATTAGTTCTATCATTGGCTCTACATTAGTTGATGATTGTTCACCAGCTATTAATATAGGCACTTTAACCCATGCTGATTTTGCTACTACACCTTTTTCTAAGGCAGCAATTGTCATATTTGCAGCATGCTCTCCGGTTTCAAAGCAATCAGTATGTGGAGCACATTTATATCCAACATAACCATCACAATTATCATGCATTCTTTGAGTCATGGTAGTGTGCATGTCAAGGGAAGAGAAAATCGGAATATTAGGGAATTCTCTTCTTAATTCTTCCAGAAAAAATCCTTCTGCTTCCCCTTGCTTTTTTACTCTCATAGAACCATGTAAAGAAAGTGTTATGGCATCTATTGGGGCTTCTGCTTGTGCCGCTTGCGCTCTTTTAATTATTTCTTCCTTTACTTTTATATAAAAATCATAATCTATTTCACCATTCGGCACTGCTCTAGCTGATACTGTAGGAATTACTTCATATCCAGCTTTTTGTAAAGTTTTTATTACTCCTGATAAAGAGTCATTTTCACGAAGATTATTAAAAATATCATCTCCATAAATTACACTAAAATCCTTTTCGTCTGCTACTATAGGATTAAATGAATTTGATTCATGATGCATTGCAGCTACTAAAATTCTTTTCATTATATTTCCCTCCAATATTCAGTTAGTGTAAAGTTTTCTACACTAATCTTTTTATAAACTCTTTATATATCAAGGGTTCGAGAGTTTTTTTGTATAAAAAAACAATGACCCCCTAATTTCATGTTATAATTGAGTCTTCGAAAAACAAACCAACATGAAAGGATGTCATTGTCATAGACTCAATTATACAGTATTTAATTATTTATAATCAACATTTAATTTCAATAATCTATCAACTTCTTAATTTTATTGCTAAGAATATTCCTCTAAAGCAATTGGCTTTCGATGGCTCCGCCAGTCCAGAATACCAGAAGTTTAAGGTCGATAAGCTGCCTAAGATAATTCAATTTGAAAAAGTAGACTACAGACTCCTATTGGCTTACTACGAATATAAGTACAATAAAGTAATTAAGCCAGTGAATCGTAGAAATGGAACTACAATTCCAAACGATACCTACTATCCTAAATGCAGTGATACGCACCATTACATTTACGATAACAATGGTAATAATGGTCAGTATAAATGCAAAGTATGTGGACAAACCTTTAGTGAAGACTTAAAACCAAAGCTCATAAAACTACAGAATCTCAAGAAACTCCCTAAGGACCTACCATCTTCGGAGAAGTACAAGTACAAGCTTCACTATATTTATAGGGAATTTACTATAGACTTCTTTAAAGTGGATTTAAACGAGATTTCTAATCGTGCTACAGGCTTTAGTTTTAAAAAGTTTAATCCGCATGTTATGGGGCTCTGCCTTACTTATCATGTAATCTTAGTATCAATTTAACATATTGCATAATAATTGTGAATATTTTTTTACAATTTTCTCTATTTTGAAATTTTATATACTATTTTGTGATTTTACTGTTGCAAAATCTTCATAAAATTAATCATCTATTATCTTTAGTGGCAGAGTGTATTGTAAGTACCAACTACCACTAAATCCTCCTTTTTATTCAACCTAACACAAAAAAACAAAAAATCTCCTTACTATTGATGAAAACTAAAAAGCAGTCAGTAACAACTTGATAAAGCTATTACTGACTGCTTTTTATTATAAACTTAAAACTCTCTTTTCTGATTCTAGAAGAATACATTCATCTCCAACTTTAACTTTTCCACCTTTAATAACTCTTGTAAATACTCCATTAGTAGGCATTATGCATTGTCCAACTCTATAAAATATTTCACATTTGCTGTGACATTCTTTTCCGATTTGAGTAACTTCTAATTCAGTTTCCCCAACTGTTAATCTTTGTCCTACCGGTAATTTAATAAGTTCTATCCCTGATATAACTAAGTTTTCACCGAAATCTCCAAAGTTTACAGCTCCACCTTTTTCGTTGAAATCTTCAATTTTTTCTAAGGCTAATAAACTAACTTGTCTATGCCATTTTCCTGCATGAGCATCGCCTTCCATTCCAAATTCCTCAATTAGGTTTGCTTCATTTATCATTTGCTTTGCAGTACCTTTTTTCTCACTTTTACATATAGCTATTACTTTACTCATTATTTTATCCTCCAATTTGGTTCATAAACCTTACTTCTTCATGTCCTTTGTTTTTATTAAATAGATGTTTTTCTGGTTTATTATAAATAGTTTCTTCTATTACTTTTGTAAGTTCTTCATCAGAAATGCCTTTTCTCATTAAATCCCTTAGATTAACCCCATAATCAAAGTGAAGACATTGCTTTAGAAATCCTTCAGGAGTTATTCTAACTCTATTACATTCTTCACAGAAGCAATTGCTCATAGCACTGATAAACCCTACCTTACCTAATGCACCATCTATCTTTATGTACTCAGCAGGTCCTGAACTTTTAGCTTTTCCACATTCACATACATCTTTAAAATTATTATTTATAATTGCTCTTATCTCACTATTACTAACGCCTTTATAAACTTTTCCTACTCCTATTGGCATAAGCTCTATAAAGCGTACATCTATTGGTTTATTTATTGTTAACTTTATAAAATCCACTATTTCATCATGATTTATATCATTCACCATAACTGTATTGAGCTTAACTTTAATTCCATACTCAATACATTTATCTATAGCTTCTAAAACCTTATTTAAATCCCCTCTTCTAGTTAAACTTTTAAATCTATATTCTTTTAAAGAATCAAGACTTATATTAACTCCTTTAACCCCGCTTTTGGCTAAAGTTTCAACCTTATCAGCTAAAAATATTGCATTAGTAGTAATATAAATTTCTTCTATTCCTTGAATGTTATTTATTTTCTCTATAAGGTCAACTACTTTAGGTCTTACCAGAGGCTCTCCCCCTGTAACCCTTATTTTTTTTATTCCAAGTTTAGCAGCAGCTTCTACTACTCTTAAAATTTCATCATCAGTTAATTTATCTATTGATTTTAAGAACTCTTCCTCATTTTCATCCATACAATATATACATCTTAAATTACAATTATCTGTTACCGATAATCTTAAATAATCTATTTCTCTTTTAAATTTATCCTTCATTTTTAATTCTATGGCTATTCAAAGAAGTTGAATTCACCACTTTTCCCTCCTGTTTTCTTTAACAGATGAGTACCTTCTATCACCATTCTCTTATCTACAGCTTTGCACATATCATAGATAGTTAGTGCTGCAACAGTTGCTGCTGTTAAAGCTTCCATCTCAACCCCTGTTTTATCTACTATCTTAACGGTAGCTGTTATATCAATAGCACTGTCTTCTCTATTTATATCAAAATCAACGTTAATGCCAGAAATCATTAACGGATGACACATTGGAATTAAATTTGAAGTTTGCTTACTAGCCATTATCCCAGCAACTCTCGCTACTCCAAGAACATCTCCCTTACCAATCTTCCCTGCCTCTATAAGTTCTAAAGTTTCCTTGCTTACTTTTATCTTTGAAACAGCAACCGCAACTCTAGCAGTTTCTTTTTTTTCAGAAACATCAACCATTCTAGCATTTCCACTATTATCAAAATGAGTTAATCCATTATCCATATATCTCGTTCTCCTAAATCCTATATTTCTCCTCGTACAGTAACTAAATTATTTTCCGAATGAACAGTGTGGGAATGTGCATACCTTACAATCTAAACATAATCCACCATGTCCATAGCTTACTATATCGTCTATACTTAATTTTTCATCTGCCAAAATTCTTGGAAGTACTAAATCTAGTACTGTTCTTTTTGAATACATAGCACAACTTGGAACTCCTAATATAGGTGTACCGTTATGATATGCAAGCAAGAACATGGCTCCAGGTAATACCGGTGAACCATAAGTTATAAGTTCTCCACCACTTTCTTTTATAGCTGTGGGAGTAACATCATCTGGATCCACAGACATTCCACCAGTACATATAATCATATCTACATTTTCAGCTAATCCCTTTTGAATCTCTTCTGTTATTCTTTCTTTTTCATCTGGTAAAATTACTTGTCCCAAAACTTCACTTCCGAAATATCCAAGCTTAGCTTTTATTACTGGTAAGAAAGCATCTTTAATTCTTCCCTTGTATACTTCATTACCAGTTGTAATAAGAAGGCATTTCTTAGGCTTTATTTCGTCTACCCAAATAACTTTATCATCTATTAACTTTTCTGCAGTTAATATTCTTTCTTCCTCTATTATTAAAGGAATAACTCTTGTTGCTCCTATCTTTTCACCTTTCTTTATAGGCGTATTATTGTGTAGTGTTGCTACAATAATTTCACCTATAGAGTTAATTGTATATAACTTTTCTTTATCTACTCTAAGTATTCCATCTCTATCCGCAAAGAAGTCAATTTTCCCTTCTTTAATCTCTTCTGATATAGCTACACCTTCACCTTTTACTAAGTCTGATATTCTTATAGCTGCATCATTTTCATGAAGTTCACCTTCTTTAGGCTCCCATACATAAATATGCTCTTTCCCTATCGAAAGCAATTTTTCTATATCTTCTTCTTTTATAATATGACCTTTTTTAAAAGCTCTACCTTTAAACTCGCCTGGGATGATTTGAGTAACATCATGTGATAAAATACATCCTATCGCATCCTCAACACGTATCATCTTCATACTTAACATCCTCCTCTATAATTTTCATTTATTTAATTATACCTAATATTCCCATACCTTTTCACTACTAAGGCATATTTTTTTGACTAAGTCAAAACTTTCACCTCATAAAGTGACCTTTCCTATTTCATCAGGAAACTTTTCATCTATTTGCCAGAAAACTATACAGGTTCATTAAAAACACTGCTACAACTAATATTATTATCAATATTTTTGTTGCTTCTACATTGTTATTATTTTCCATGGCATAATAAAGTGCCATTGGAAGTGTTTGAGTCTTTCCCGGTATATTACCTGCTACTAAAATAGTTGCTCCAAACTCTCCAAAAGCTCTTGCAAAAGACAGTAATACTCCATTGAATATCCCTCTTTTGGAAAGTGGTAATACTATTTTAGTAAATATAACAAGATTGCTAGCTCCACATATCTTTGCAGCATTTTTTATTTCAGGATCTACAGACATTACTGCAGATTTTATACTTTGATACATAATAGGAATGGTTACTACTATGGATGCTATTATAGCCGCTGATACGGTGAACATTATGGAAACACTAAATTGTTTACTTAATATCTTTCCTATAAAACCATTTCTACCTAAAATAATTAATATTAAATATCCTATTGCTGCCGGTGGTATAAACATAGGGAGTATCATAAAAAAATTCAAAACTTTACCCCATGTTTTCTTACAATCATCTATTATAAATACAGCTATAATAGATATAAAAAGCGTTATTACAACGGATATACTAACCACCTTTAAAGATATTAAGGTTGCATCTAATACCATCTTTACTCCCTTACTCTAAATCCATATTCTTCGAATATCTCTTTACCTTCCTTTGAAAGAATTAATTCTATAATTTCATTGCAATCTTCACTATATTTATATCCTTCTATAGGTGCTAAAGCATAATTAATTTCTGAATGAAGACTATCATCTATATCTGCCATAATTGAACTGGACTTTAATGATATTGCGTCACTTTTGTATATAAACCCGTATTCTACTTCGCCTCTTTCAACATAAGTCCTTACAGCTGTGACATCTTTACCGTAGACTATATTATCTTCTAGTTCATCCCATATACCTAGACTAGTTAAAGTTTCCTTTGTATACTCTCCAGCTGGTACTGTGGTTACTTCACCTATGGCTATATTCCCCTGAAGATTTACTAACTCTTCAATATTATTTATTTCTTCTTTTGCATCATTATATTTTATAATAACAAGTGAGTTAGTTATTGGACTTAGCTTTTTGTCTTTTACCACTAACCCTTCACTTATTAAATCATCTACGAATTTTTCATTAGCTGAAAAGAATAATCCAATATCAGCACCTTCACTTATCTGCTTCTTTAAGGTTCCTGATCCACCTGAATTAATATTAATCTTTACGTCATTATCCTTCTCATATATTTCTGATATCTTTGTCATTGGCTCTAGAAGACTTGCTGCTACACTTATGTTTATTTCTCTAGTATCTTTGACTGTATTACTACATCCAACAAAGATTACACTAATCATAAGTAATAATATTGCAGTTACTTTCTTGCACATTCTTTAACCTCCCCTAATAAAATATCAATTCCGTGCTTTAAATCATCTAATACAAAGTCTAGTGCTTCTCTGCAAGCCTTAGGACTTCCTGGAAGATTAACTATAATAGTATTTTTTCTTATTCCTGAAACCGCTCTTGAAAGCATTGCTCTCTTTGTTATTTGTAGACTAAAATATCTTATAGCTTCGCATATACCTGGAGCTTCTCTTTCTATTACAGACCTTGTAGCCTCTGGAGTTATATCTCTTTTTGAGAACCCTGTCCCACCTGTGCTTAAAACTAAATTAACGCCTAAATCATCAGCCATATGTTTAAATTCTTCTGCTAACATTTCTTTTTCATCTGGTAATACTACATATCTTTTTACTTCAAAACCATTACCTTCTAATATCTCTTTTATTACAGCTCCACTTTTGTCTTCTCTTTCTCCAGCATATCCTTTGTCGCTACTTGTAACGATTCCAACAGTATACATCTAAAGCCCCCCTTTTTGATTTTAATCATAAAACCCACTGAATTTTCATTATAAAACTTAATTTATGTATTACATCTTAATTTATCTCTTGAAACTTAACTATGTATTAAATCATCATTTATATTTCTAAACCTAACTTATATCTTAAAGCTTAATAATTTCTATTAGTTCACCTGCATTAATCCCACTGTTTCCTTTATTAATTTCAATTAGACAATTTGAGTTTAAAGCTGAACTTAAAATTCCATTCCCACTTTTTACTTGTGTTATAGTAACTTTCTGTCCTTCTTCGTCAGCACTAACCATGCCTCTCAAAAATCTTCTTTGCATACTTGGTTTAGTAAATGAATTAGTTAATGTAGCTTTTTCCCTCTTTATTTCTATACTATGGCTGCCACTTAGCTTTTCCAGGGAAGTTTTTCCTATTAACTCAAATGTAGTTAATGTTGCAGTGGGGTTACCTGATAAGCTTATTACTAACTTAGAATTAACTTTGCTACATAATACTGCTGATCCAGGTTTTATGAGTACCTTCCAAAATAAAATTTCTCCATTTATATAATTGATAGCTTCATCAAGTAGATCCTTCTCTCCTACAGATACTCCTCCTGTAGTCAATATCAAATCCGCTACTTCACTGGCTTTTTTTATCTTATTGCCTATTTCTTCAAAGCTATCTCCCTCATGTTCTATGTAATTTACTTCAAATCCTAATTCTGCTATTCTTCCAAGAAGAGTATATTTATTACTATTGTAAATTTTGCCTCCAATTAATTCCTTATCTACATCTATAACTTCATCACCAGTAGTTATTAATGCAATCTTAGGTTTTCTATAAACCTTAACAGTATTAATTCCAGCACTTGCCAAAATTCCTAAATCAGCATAATTTATCTTTTTATTTTTATTAACTAGAAGAGTACCTACTCCTACGTCTTCCCCTCTAAAGCAAATATTCTCATTTTCCTTTAAGTCTTTATTTAATATAATAAATTTACCTTCTTTTGTTATGTCTTCTTGCTTTACTACTGCATTTGCTCCCTCAGGAATCATAGCTCCTGTCATTATTCTTATAGCAGTTCCATGTGCTACACACTTTTCTGATACATGCCCTGCAAATAGAGTATCTATTACCTCTAACTTTTCTCTATGGTTATGGGAATTGCCTACTTCAATTGCATAACCATCCATAGCAGATTTATTAAATGGCGGATTATCCATACCCGAATAAATGTCCACCCCTACTTGTCTACCAATTGCTTCAACTAACGAAACCTCTTCAATTTCTAAAGTTTCTACATTGTCATTTAATATCTCAATAGCTTCCTCTAGACTTATAAAAGACTTCATAAGCAACCCTCTTTTCTTCTTCTAAATTCAACATAATAAAAGCTTATTATTTATACCTTTGGGGGTAAAATAATAAGCTTAATAAATATTTCTACTTAATATAACTCATTTTCCTTCCCAAAACGTGGAGACAATATTTTTTCAAATACTACCCTATAATCGATATAATATCCATAGATTCTCACCCTTAGGAATTTATACTCTAGAAAATAAATTTATTCATTTTTTAATTTAATTCTTCTCAATAATACATTTACTACAACAGGTTAACTCGCATTTAATGCTTTTTTCTCTTTTCTTATTCTCGTCTTTTCTATAAGGAAGCACGCACCAATTGATAGCTCTAATAATCCCATCATAGGTACTGCTAATAACAATTGAGAAATAACATCCGGTGGTGTTATAACTGCTGCAACTACAAATATACCTACTATAATCATTCCTTGATGCTTTATTAATGTCTTATAGCTTATTATCTTAAATTTAGCTAATATAACAAGGACTATCGGTAATTCAAACACTAGCCCAAAAGCAAATAAAAATGAATTTATAAATGCTATATATGAATCAAATGAAATCATTGACTCTATCATACTTAATTGCATTCGCATAAAAAAGTGCAATGTTATAGGTAATACAACAAAATATGCAAATACTACTCCACCTATAAAAAATATCACTCCAATAATTAGTGAAACTACTATCCATATTTTTTCACTTTTATATAATCCTTTAGCAATAAACGCCCATATCTGATAAATTGTTATTGGTGAACATAATGCTACTGCAACTATCACACTAGTCTTAATGAGAACCATTAAGGATTCTGATGGACTTAGGTAAACTAAATTCATTCCTGGATTAACACTCAATGTATATGTAATTAATATATCTACAAATTGGAAGCAAATAATTATAGCAATTACATTTACCACTGCAACTATGGATAGCCTTTTTCTGAATTCTGATAAATGTTCTAAAAAAGTATTTTTCTTTAATTCCGTATCCTTCTTACTCACTAATAACCCTCACTCTCTTTTATCCTTAACTCGGATTAATAGTAGTTTACTTATTATGCGTCACTTCCCTTATCATCCTTAGCTATATCATTAATTTCTTTTTCAATATTTTTCGTTCCTTTTTTGAACTCTCCAATTGCTTGTCCAATTGATTGAGCAACCTTTGGTAATTTACTAGGTCCTACTACTAAAAGTAATATCATAAAAATAACTAATAATTCTGGTAATCCTATTCTTCCAAACATATATATTCTCCTTTAAATTCTTATTCTTTCTTTACATGTATAAACTACAGGTTTATTAGATTTAACTCTTCCTACTATGGTAATTCCAAGCCTCTCTGCTAATTTAACAGCTAGATTACTAGGAACACTTAGGGAGGTTACTATCGGTGCATTTACTGCTACAGCTTTTAAAATCATATCTAAAGATATTCTCCCTGTAGACGCAATAACCGAGTTATTTAAGTCATATCCATTCATATGCATAACTCCAATGGCCTTATCTACAGCATTGTGCCTTCCTATATCTTCTCTAAGGCAAAACCCTTTATCCTTGGTCTCTATTGCACACCCATGAATTCCACCACTTAGTTTATATAGCTCTGCCTCTTCAACTAATCTTGTGGATAACTCTACAATTTCCTTAATATCAACTGAATAATTAGATTGTACAGCCTTCATATTATAGTATTCTTCACTAAATGTTGCTGAGCTACATCCACTCAATATGATATTAGGAACACTATATTTTTCTTCACTATACTCTTTCACTTCTATGAAAACCTGTAACTTCTCTTCTATAACTTTTACATCTATTATTTCGTCAACGGACTTTATAATCCCTCTCGCGATTAAATGCCCCACTGATAATTCCTTTATATTTTGAGGAGTACACATAAATAATACTTTTTTATCAGTATTTATATATACTTCAACAAGAGCTTCATCTACCATTTTAACGTTGTTTTCTACACAAATTATATTACTATTCATTTACACACCTCACACATCACGGACACTCAAATCTTTCAACTTCTTGCCACTCACATAGTGATTTTGCATAAACCTTAGATAAATATTCTTCTGAATAAAAATTTATTACGTTATTAGACGCTGTAACAGTTTTTATAACAGCATACTCTTCTCTTAAGTGAATATGATTTTGTATATCATTTAATTGAAGCTTAGTAAGATTATACGGCTCTTCATGAAAAAACCTTGGATTTGTTGTTCTTTTATAAAGCTTTGAATCTTTTCTAATGACTTCTGCAAATAAACGATATAAATCTCTATCTGTTATTAGTGAAAGTGTTTTAGCAAAGTTTCCAGTCATACTTTCTGTTGAATAGTAGTAGGTACATTTTGCGCCTACTACTAAACAAATATCCTTATACTCTTCACATTGCAGCCCATTAAATACTTCTGTTATTTCTTCTTTTGAAAACTCTAGAGGTTTCTTTAATGCCATCGCTTCTGTAAAGAGTATTTCTTTCTTACTTTTCATTCTAATTTCTTTAGCTAAGCCATCAACTTTTTTTTCAAAGGCAAGCTCTGCTTCTGTTTTAACAACTTCTTCAGCTTGCTCCTCATCTATATCTTTTATTTTATTATCTTCCACAACATAACCTCCATGTTATTCATCTGATGTTTATTTCATAACTTATATTATGGTAATAAGTTAAGTGATTCTAAATCATCAGCAACTTCTGCAAGATCTAATCTTTCTAAAGTTTCTCTAGTTGGAGCTCCTGTTTTTTCATCCCAACCAAATTCTTTATAAAGCATTGTTAAACCTAATTGCATATCATCTCTATCCATAACTATTGTACCTTCAGTAAATGGAGCTAATCCATCCTTATCTTTGAAAACCCAATCGTTCATATGAGAATCATGTTCTTCTCTTAAGTTTATAGTTCCCATTTGCTTAACTTGAAGTGCTCTATGCATAGTCATTATTCTTTCACCAGCTTCATAGATAGCTTCTCTGTCAGCATTTTCTCCTGTTATTGCAGTGAAGTATTTAGCTTCTAAATCTAAATCTCCTCTGTACTCTCTTGCTTTAGTTGGAGAGAACATCATTGGCCATACCCAGTTACATAAAGTTATAGCATCATGTAAACAGTTAGTTACTAATGACCATTTAGCAAATTTAGCTTTATATTCATTCATTGGAGTGTAGTTCTTTGGATAGTCTAAAGCTGTTTCTGATCCAAATATTTCTCCTAATATTTCTCTTTGTAGATCTATTGGTAAACCTGATCCTGTAATATTAACGTGAGAGTGACACATACAATCTCTGTTAAACATACAGTTGATTAAAGCTCCAACTTGTGCTGCTGTTTCGTTTGAGTGGTGTTTTGGGAATCCCCAGTTTGACCATAAATTATTTGAAGCATCTCCCCAATATTCATTTCCAAGGCCTAATTCTTCTGCCATTTCGTAAGAACCTAATCCCATAATTCTTCCAAACTCACCTGTTTTATGTGCTATACGCTCATATACTTCAATTAAGAAATCAGGATTTTGTTCATCTAAATAATGCCATGGAATTTCATTATATTCTTCAGTTGGTATGAATTCTTTGAATTTATCATTATTGAATAACCAAACGAAATCTCTTTCTAATTGAGCATAGTTACACCATACTCCAAGGTTATCAGCCATTTTTTGTCCTACCATGTTAGAAACGAATACTGCGTCTCCTTCTTGAACTTCATCCTTTACACCTTTAACCATGATTTTATTTCTGTACATATTAGCAACACAAGTGTTACCTGCATATGGTGTCATTCCATGATTTTCAAGTCCATCAACCTTTAAAGCAGAATAACAACGTATTGGACATCCATGACAACCAGTCATTTTTACCGTATATTTTGTTGCTTCTTCACCTAAGTCAGCTATTGATTTTAAACATCTATATCCTACAGTATTTTTATTTCCTGGAGGAGTTTCACCTGTCTCAACAGGACCACCTTCAGCTAATTCCCAGCTTCTACCTTTTCCACTTGTCCATCTAGATGATGGTGAATGGAATTCAGCCCATGATTGCTCTGTGCTAGGTACAACGTGATTATTGTTAGATCCAATTACTTCACTTAACATATAATCATTTAACTCTTTAACTTTCATAGGATCATTTATGTATACAGAACCAGTTCCATTAACAGCGATAGCTTTTAAATTCTTAGAACCTAATACAGCACCATGTCCAACACCTGCTGAGTGGTTAAATGAATTTATAAGTACAGACATATTAACAAGATTTTCTCCTGCTGGCCCTATTGCAGCTACACAAGTAGAAGTATTTGTTAAATCTGAAATCATTGCAGTCGTATCATAAATTCCTTTACCCCAAAGTTCTTCTGCACTTTCTAAAGTTACTTTGTCATCTTGGATGTTTAACCAAGTTTGAGTAGCAGCTTTTCCTTCTATAATTAATGCATCATATCCCGCATATTTTAACTTAGGTCCAAAATCTCCACCCATATGTGAGTCAGCTACATGATTTCCTTTCATTACTGGATTTAATGAAGTAATATTTGTTCTACCACCACATGGTACGCTTGCACCAGTTAATGGACCTACTGCAAATATTATTTTATTTGCTTCATCATAAGGCTTTGTCCCTACAGGAACTTCATCAAATATAACCTTATAACCAATTCCCATACCACCAATCAGCTTAGTGTACTTTGCTGTATCTTCAGTTGTAATATCTCCAGTTGTTAAATTAACTCTTAATATTTTACCTGCCCAACCATATACTTTAGACATTATTTTCTACCTCCATTATTAATTTAATACTTTTTGTGCTTCTTCCCAAGTTACTATTCTTAATGCTCCTGTTGGACACCCGCTTGCACATTCACCACAAGATATACACTTAGTTGATTTCTTTGTTTCTTCATCAATAGTTGGCATATTCCATGGACATGCACTTGTACACGCTCCACATCCTACACACTTTTTGCTATCAATTTTTCTTATTCCAGTCTTCTCATCGCCATAAATAGCTTTCTGTGGACATGCTTCTCCACATGATGGTTTCTCACATTGCTTACATGTATTTTGAGTAAATGTAAAGTTACCATACATTCCATCATCCGTTTGATAATCAATACCTGCTCCATTATCCCCAAATTGAATAGATTGTCCAACTTTCACTCTTGATAAGTATGTTTGAACCTTTCCATCATTCATTAAAGAACAAGCCATCTCACATCTTTGACAACCTACACAACGATCTCTATATGAAACAAGTACTCCTGTTGGTATAACAGCAAAGCTAACCTTCCCTGATTCTACATCTTTTTTAGTACATCCTACTAGGGATAAAAAACTAGCTGATACCATTAATCCAGCTATACCTTTACCAGATAGTTTCATAAAATCTCTTCTAGACATATCTTTTTCCAGAAAATTCTTAGACATAATATCGTTCCCCCCTTAAAATTTCTTTACCTATCGCTTAAACTTTGTTTAATCTTTAACAAGTTTATTATTTCAACTTTTGTTTAAAAAGTCAATATATTCTTATAAAGTTTTTATTTATATATTTTTCAGGTTTTTTGTCGAATTTTAACGTTTTATTTGTTCTTCGGGGATATTTACCACTTTATTTTATTGATAATTAATTAACCTTATCAGTTTTGAGTGAGTTTTATAACTAAACTGAAACTTCTATCAATTTTCATCTTTTGAAATGAAAAAAGAGAACCCCATAGGAATTCTCTTTTTCCAACTCTTCAATAATTTATTTTCCATTAAAATTATAATATGCATTTTCCTTGAAATTATTCAATTCACAATAATTTGTAATTCTGTTAACATTGAATAATCTGTGTTATCTCTTATAATTTAATTATAGTAACTACATTCTTTATTGCTCTTTATCTTTTAATTTTCACTTCAAATTTTCAAATTTAAATTCTTTTTCATTTTGAACTAAATCAGCTAAAGTTTTATAATCCTGCTTATCAACTACTGGTATATCATAATAGGTAATTTGCTCATTGCTAGCAATAGCAATTAGATTCTCTTTAGGAGTTATAATATCCTTACTAACTCCTGTTCTAAAAACTTCTATTTTTCTTAATTTACTTTTTTTATATCCTTCAACAAGAACTATATCCTTATCATTTACCATTTTTATAATATCCTCTAAATCAATTTCACAATCTAGTTCCTTTATCATTGCAAATCTATTTTTTGATGAAATTACTATAGTTTCAGCTCCCGCCTCTCTGTGCCTATAGGTATCTTTACCTTCTTTATCTATATCAAATCCATGTACATCATGTTTAATTGTCGATACAGTTAATCCTCGATTCTTTAACTCTTTGATAAGTCCTTCCATAAGAATAGTTTTTCCAACGTTAGAACCTTTTCCGATTACATTAATAACTTTTGCCATTTGCACTTCATCCTTTTACTTATAAACTTTAGTTCATTAGACACAACATAAATCTTAACTTTTTCAATTTCATTATATACAATATTATATCAACCTTTCTCTTTTAAAATCTATTAATCATAATATTCATTAAACTAATTTTATCATTAATAACTGATTTTGAAAAATAAAAATAGATAACCCTATAAATTATAGAGTTATCCATCACATTGAAATCACCTTTGTTTACTGCTGCCTCTAAAGCTTCTTCTACTTCTACTTCTAAATTACTTTCCATTTCTCCCAATTCCCGTTGGATTCTTCATCACTTCTAATCCTGTTAAAGCCAATGCTTTAGCCGCCAATATAAGGCCTCTGTCACTCTTCTGAGAGCAGGATGCACTCCTAAAATAAATGTATTTTTGCTTTATTGATGCCATTAAGCAATTCTTTCAAGCCTTAGAATAATGGTATGTTTGCTCCATTGTACATTTCATCTAAAATTTCTTTAACAGGTTCTGTTTGATAAACTTCTACTAATCTATTAAGCTTTTTACTATTTTCATCTTCTTTTCTCACCGCAAAGATGTTATAGTAATTCTCATTTCCCTCTGCCTCTGGATCTTCTAGATATATAGATTTCTCCTTTGGGTCTAAGCCCGCTGTTACTGCCACCCCGCTATTAATAACACCTAACTCCACATCTCCAAGGGACATTGGAATTTGTTGCGCTGACATAGATATAATTTCTACTTCTTTTGGATTACTTATAATATCCTTAACAGTTGGTGTAGCACCCGCCCCCTCTTTTAATTTAATAATTCCTGCTTTTTCTAATAATATAAGAGCTCTTCCTCCATTAGATGCATCATTAGGTATCGCAATTTTACCTTTCTCTGCTATGCCACTTGCTTCTGTATGTTTTTCAGAATATATGCCCATTGGTGCAAATACGGTATTCCCTATAGAAGCTAAGTCTAAATTATGCTCTGCTTTAAACTGATCAAAATAAATTTGTGTTTGGAAAGAGTTGATGTCTATCTCTCCTTCTGACAATGCCATGTTAGGCTGAATATAATCTGCAAAACTAACAACCTCTAAATCTATGCCTTCCTTGGCCAACTCCTCTTCTACATAATCCCATACCCTGAAATCTGTTCCGTTTACGCCTATTTTTATAGTATTATCTTCCTCTCCTGCTCCAGCCCCTTTATCACTGCTACAACCTACTAATAATGTTCCTATTAAAACTGCTAATATTAATCCTTTTACTTTTTTCATGATTATCTCTCCTTTTATTATTGTAATATTTTTAATATTAAGTCTATTTCACTTGATATTTTCTCTATTTCTTCTACCTTTTTTATTCACTTTAACACTTTAGCCTTTTGCACTAACTAGTGAATAAACTTGTTTGCTGCCCATTCACCTATTTTTTGTACTCCACTAACCATAACTATCATCATAATAACAGTGACAATCATGATATCCATCTTGTAATACTGATATCCATATTGAATAGCAAAGTTCCCAAGACCACCACCGCCTACTGTTCCTGCCATAGCTGAGTAACCAATAAGGCTGACGATAGATATTGTAATGGCATAGATTATCCCCGATAATCCTTCTCTAATAATGACCCTATATATAATTTCCATTGGGCTTGACCCCATAGCTTTTGCAGCTTCTATAACGCCTTGGTCTACTTTTTTAAGCGCTGCCTCTATCTGCCTTGCTATAAAGGGAGTGACTCCTATGACAAGAGGTACTATAGCTCCCCTTGTGCCAATTGTTGTCCCAGCCAATAACTTAGTAATTGGTCTAACTGCCGCAATTAAAATAACAAAAGGAATAGACCTTAATGCATTGGTAACCTTGCTAAGAAAACTATATACAGCTTTATTTTCTAAAATATGCCCTGGCGCAGTGACCAACAAAAATACTCCTAATGGAATTCCTAACAGGACCGAAATAAGAGTTGCTATACTCACCATCTGAAACGTCTCACCTGTAGCCTTAATTAATTCTGGAAAATACTCAACAACATTAGGAATAACTTTTATTAATAATTCGTTCATCCTCTATAACCTCCACTTCTACTTTCTTTACTTTCATATATTCCATTGCCTCTATAATTTGCTTATCAGTTCCCTGAAGCTCCACCACTAAATTTCCAAAATAGGTGTCTTGCAGCTTCTCTATATTTCCAAAGGTTATATTGGCTGTTACACCAAACTTCTGAGAAATCACTGATATAAGCGGTTCACTTGCTGGCCCTCCTATGTACTTAAGCTGAAGCAGCTTACTAACTTTATCTGATGCTGTACTGCCAAACTTCTCATAATGGAAGTGCCTTGTTACAAATTCTTTAGCTATGTTGCTCCTTGGATTTGTAAAGACCTCCACTAAGGTACCACTCTCTACCACACCTCCATTTTCCATTACAGATACTTTAGTACATATCTCTTTAATTACTTCCATTTGATGGGTAATCAGCACTATGGTTATGCCCAGTTCCTCATTAATTTTCTTTAGGAGTTGTAATATAGAATGTGTTGTCATTGGATCAAGAGCTGATGTTGCTTCATCACATAACAGAATCTTTGGCTCTGTTGCAAGGGCTCTTGCTATGGCAACCCTTTGCTTTTGACCTCCACTTAACTCTGATGGATAAGCCTTTTCCTTATCTTCAAGTCCCACCAACTTAAGTAAGTTTTTAATCTTCTCCTGCCTCTCCCCTTTACTCATCTCTTTACCTTTTAGGGGATATGCTATGTTGTCATAAATAGTTCTGCTACCCAAAAGATTAAAATGTTGAAATATCATACCTATATCTTTTCTAAGGAGTCTTAACTCCCTCTCTCCCAATGTGTTAATATCCTTACCCAAAACATTAACTTCACCACTTGATGGTTTTTCAAGACCATTGATACATCTTAGCAAGGTACTTTTCCCCGCTCCGCTATATCCAATGATTCCAAAGATGTCGCCCTCCTCAATGGATAATGTCACATCCTTTAAAGCCTCTACTTTTAGCTCTCCTTGTCCAAATATTTTATTGATGTTTTTTATCTTTATCATAATACCTCCTCCTAGAATTCATCATTCTAACAAATCAAAAAGCCCCGCCTCCAGTTAGTCTATAATAACTAACTAGAGGCGAGGCTATAAAAGCTATCGCGATACCACTCTATTTCATTTATATTTTACAATATAAACCTCTTCAAGTACGTCATAAAAAATCATGATTATACTCTATCGCTATAACAGGCGAACCTGTTGCAACCTTAATTCTCTCGAATCTCGCCTGCACCACTCCAAGGCCATTTTCAACTTACTATCCTCCGCTTCTTCTCAGCTACCAAAGCTCTCTGTATGAGTCATCCTAAATCTACTTTCCTCTTCAACACGTTTATTCTTAACTTGTTTTTGATTCTATCACAGTATTTTTTACATTGCAACACTTTTTTAAATTTTCTTTCTTGTTTTGTATATTTATTCTCTTTGTTTGCTTATCGGCTCTTTGTTTGCTTACCGGCTCTTTTATTAACAACTTCAGTCACAAGTTCCCTCAGTATCACCCCAGAGGTTTAGAAATTTTCATAATGAATTCCATTTACTAATTTTGATTGATAAATTAATCTCTCATTATAAAAAAATCTCCACGTCAGATCTTCTCCCGAACTCTTTTTCCAGTTCATCTTTGTGATACAAGTAATTTGCATCATCATAATACTTTGCTTGCTGTGGGCATTTTTTCACACACGCACCACATTTAATACATATACCTTTAAATTCATTTAGATTTTCAGTGTCAATTGAACCCATTGGACAAACCTTTGCACAAAGCCCACACTTATTACAGTTATCCTTAGTTTTAGGCTTTACCTTTCTAATATCAACTGGTTTACCTTGCCTGTCTCTTGGCTGATAATATCCTCTTAAAGGTGTTTCTCCTCTTACTTCCACAGGCTCATTACCTAAATCTTCATTCTGGAGCTTCTTCGCAATTTTCTCTGCAAAACTTTTAGCTATTAATAAATCTTCTACATCTGGTCTGTTTGCACCTAATGTCTTAGAAAATGAGTGTTCCCCAATAAATGCCCCTGCTGCAACTGTATGAAATCCATCCCTTTCTAAAATATTACGTAGCTCAATTAGAGCATCGTCATAGTTTCTATTTCCATAAACAACTATTGGCACTACTAAAGCTCCACACCCTTTTATAGTATCAAGAAATTTCAAAAGCACATTTGGTACTCTTCCTGCTATAACAGGTGTTCCAAAGATGACTAAATCCTTCTCCGAAAATGTATATTCTTTTCCCCTTGCCTCAGGTAATGTAAAATCAATATTATCCATATCAGTCTGAAGAATATTCGCAAGCACTGTAGCTACAGTGTCTACAACTTTTTCTGTTGTTCCTGTTGCACTAAAATACATCGCAACAATTTTCCTTTTATCCATCCCCTATTCTCCCCCTATTAAATCTTCTTTAAATCTCCATTAACTCTACTTTAACCCTTTAAATATTCTTTAAATCCCAATTCACTTTATTTTTCCATTTATATCAATTGTACCATAAGATTTGCAATAAATAAAAAGCATCTCAGCCTTTGAGATGCTCTAGTACAAAATTATTATATTCTATTAAAACCTTTATTTATCAACCTATGGTCTCCCCATGGTCTCTCACAATTTCTGAACTGGTATATTTATCTATGACTACATTCTTCTAATCCTCTAACTTACCATTCAAAAATTAAGTCCCACAAAAAGTCCTATAAACACCCTTACTGCCTTCAGGTAATTTCCCATACGCCTCTTGCTCCTTGGAGTACTCATAAGGATTTTTTAAAACTTCCATAAGTCTATCCATCACACTGTAATCACCTTTGTTTACAGCTACCTCTAAAGCTTCCTCTACTCTGTGGTTACGCGGAATCACTGCAGGATTATTTTTTTTCATAAGTTCTATTACTTCTTCTTTTGATTTACCCTGCCTGATTAATCTATCATTCCATAGTTCAAACCACTTATCAAATTCTTCTTTTCCAACCATTCCAGTATCTTCAGCATTGCCCATGGTTAATGCTCTAAAGGTGTTTGTATAATCTGCACCATACTTATTCATAGTGCTTAAAAGTCCTTCAATTAGATATTTATCCTGCTCTTCTTCATCAAATAGACCAAGCTTTCTTCTCATTCCTGCAAACCAGTGTGCCTCGAAAATCTTAGAAAACTCTGAGATAGCACCTTGAGCTAATTTTACAGCCTCCTCTTGTTCTTCATGTAATAAAGGTATTAATGCCTCAGCAAATCTTGCAAGGTCCCAAGCTGCAATATTAGGTTGATTGCCGTAAGCATAACGGCCCTGCCTATCAATTGAGCTAAATACTGTAGCAGGATCATAGGCATCCATAAAGGCACAAGGTCCATAATCGATGGTTTCTCCGCTGATTGTTATGTTGTCAGTATTCATAACTCCATGAATGAAGCCAACTAATTGCCATTTTGCAATAAGTTCTGCCTGTCTTTTTATTACTTCTTTAAGTAAGTAAAGATATTTGTCATCTGAATCTAAGCCCTCTTTATAATGTCTTTCCAAAGTATAGTCTGCTAATGCTTTAAGGTCTTCAATATCTCCCCATCTTGAAGCATATTGGAAAGTTCCAACACGAATATGACTTGAAGCAACACGAGTTAATATTGCTCCTGGTAACATTCTTTCTCTATATACTGTTTCACCAGTTGTGACTACAGCTAAACTACGAGTAGTTGGAATCCCTAAACCCTTCATAGCTTCACTTATAATATACTCTCTAAGCATTGGTCCAAGGGATGCCTTTCCATCACCACCTCTTGAATATGGCGTTTCTCCTGCTCCTTTAAGCTCTATATCCACTCTATTTCCATTAGGTGTTATCTGCTCTCCAATAAGCACATTTCTTCCATCTCCAAGCATTGTAAAATGTCCAAATTGATGACCTGCATAAGCCTTGGCAATGGGTATACTTCCTTCTGCAAGTTCGTTCCCTGAAAGTATCTCTAATCCCTCTGAACTTTCCAATTCCTTTACCTCTAACCCTAATTCTCCTGCCAATGAAAAGTTTAAGACAACTAATTTTGGTGATGGCACCTGGCTTGGTTTATGTTTAGAATAAAATATTTTAGGAAGCTCTGTATAGCTATTCTCAAAGTTAAAACCTTTTTCTTTCATCGTATCTCCTTTTTCAAGCTGTATTTTTATTAATCTCTTTAGACTTAATTTACCCAAAGTTATGTTTTTTTATATAAAAATCTAAGATATCTTAAAACTTCACTCTTATAAGCTGTTACTTCTCCTGTAAGCCTATAAGCTGTTACTTCTCCTGTAAGTGCTTCAACCTTTAATAATTTTTCATTAGCAAGTTAGAACTAATATAGAACTTTTAAATTCAATTCCAGGGATAGGTGAATTAACTGCTATAACTTTAGTTGCTGAAACAGGTGATATCAATGGTTTTATTAAGCCTAAGCACCTTGTTGCTTTCTTTGGAATAGATAGTTCTGTTAATGAATCTGGAAAGTTTAAAGGTAATCAAAATAAAATCTCTAAACGCGGAACTCGAATTGGTAGGCGAGCACTATATGCTGTCGCACTAGCATCCATAAGAAAAAATCGTAACGGAGTTCCTATCAATGAAGTTTTACTAGATTACTACGAAACTAACCTTAATGGTAAAAAAGCAAAAGTTGCCTTAGTTGCTATAATTCATAAAATACTAAACTATATTTTTGCAGTGCTTAGAAATCAAGAGCCGTTTGAACTAAGAGACCCCAGGATTCATAAACAAATGTTTCTAGAAAACAAAGCGTTAGCTGACGCTGCTTAATATCCCATATTTTGTAACCATTCGTGTTTCAAAATGGTCTTTTTGCCATGCCAATTTTTAAGGAAATAACTTTTTCAACTTTTTACTTGACTATAATTAGCTGGTCTCTATGAAACACTTTATAGGTGTCGAAAACCTTATAAGGCATAAATAATTTTATTGGTGGTGTATTATTCTTATATTTACTTGGTGACATGCCAAACTCTTTAGAAAATGCCTGTGTAAAGCCTTCGTGGGAATCAAATACAAAGTCCATTGCTACTTCTAAAATCTTTTCATCAGCATCACGCAATACTAATGCTGCTTTAGTTAATCTCAAAGCTCTCATATATTCAAAAGGACTTTTACCTGTAACTTCTTTAAATATCCTTGCAGCATGCCAGGGTGAATATCTTGCTGCCACAGCCAATTCCTTCAGAGTTATTTTCCCATTAATATTTTCATCAATATACTCCTGCATGAGCTGCACACACTTAATTATTTCTACCTCATTCATTTCCTCACCTCCTATAGTTAAATTATATTTCATAGTGAATTCTATTTCTTGACCTCGGTTGCTAAGTTATCTATATACTCTCCCATTCATTCTACTGATAATTCAAATTCCCTACATAAATAAATGGAATAGGAAATACTCTGTCTATAAATGTTTCTAAATTCTCTTTATCGGTTAAGTTAATATTCAAGCTGTCTTTCCCCTCAAAAACTAACTTGTTTAATGTTCTTACATCTTCTATTTCTAAGATTTCATCACCACATATAAATGTATAAACACTATCATTATTTATAGTGTCTATATGATTTAAAATATCCTCCGATACATTTAATTTGAATCCATCAAATTCTATCGTACCAGTTTTATTTTCCATTCTAGGACAATATGAGATTTTTGTTTTATTAGTTGATTTCTTTTTTAGGTCTTCAGCATATCTGTCTTCGTTATCTATATATTTTTCATTTGAATCTTTTTCATTTACTTCTTCTATGTTTAATTCTTCTGTATTCACTCCATTTATTCCTTTTTTACTTCTAGCTTCAAACTGAATTTTATCCAGTAACTCTGCATCTACATACTGTGAAAAATATGGTTTTAAGCTTTCCATAAATTTCTCGAAGTTTATTATTTTAACGCTTCCTTCTTGGTAGTCAATAGAACTGTCATAGGAAGTATTCAAGAAATTCCTTTTATCATTTATGTGAACTCTGTATTCTATGTTTTCCATTTGATTTTCAAAAGCTATGTACTTTAAAGCTTTAGCTATATAATCATTGTTTCCAAAAGCTTCTACAACTCTTCCACTTTTTTCTTCATTATTAACTATCTTAACAAATATATATCCCACAATGACTTTGTTTTCTTCAATTATATATGATTTATAGGTTATATTTCCCCAAGGAAAAAGTGCTGCCTTTATCAGCTTTTTAAACTCCTCCTCAGTTCTCTTAAATCTGGTGGAGGAAGTATTATAAAGCTTCATAATCTCTATTAAATCTTCTCCCCTAAATTCTTTAAGATCAAAGTTCAACTTACACTCCTCACCCTTAATATCAAACCTTATAAAATTCCTTGTTAATGTATAGCCTCTCCTCTGATAAAGAGCTCTAGTGCCTGAAACAAGTGCTAAATCTACACCATCTTGAAGCATCTTATTCTCCACATCATCAAGGATTAAACTTGAATATCCTCTGCCTCTATATTCTTTTTCAGTACACACACCCCCTACAGATGCTACTGAAATTTCTGCTCCTTGAATAAGTATATTGCTTTCTACAAAATTCACGCATGAAACAGGCTTGTTATCCTTTTCTATGATTCTCATATTCTCTGCATTAGACTTGGTTAAAAGCAGTGGAAATTCCTGCTGTATAGTTGGTTCATGACCTTGATCTATTCTAAAAATCCTATTTATAAGCTCCACTACTCTTTCAACTTCCTCTGTTCGTGTTCCTCTAGGTTTCTCCATCTTGATTCTCCTACCCTTATTATTTTTCTGCAACTATCCCTTTATTCCAGTTGCCGTAACACCTTCAATAAATTTGTTTTGTAATATTAAATAAAATATAAAGGGTGGTAAGAATGTTAAAGTTGCCGCAGCCATATTCAGTCCATAGCTAGGTGTGTATTGAGCCTGCAGCGTTGACATACCAACTGTTAAGGTTCTTACACTATCATCTGTAGAAATTATTAATGGCCATAAGAATTCATTCCATGCACCTATGAATGTAAATATTGATAAAGTAAGAATTGCTGGTTTTATAAGAGGTAGAATTATTTGTAAAAATACCCTCATATCAGAGCAGCCATCTAGCTTTGCTGCTTCCACAAGGTCCTCTGGAATATTTAATATACTCTGTCTCATTATAAAAACTCCAAAGGCTGTTGGTATAGGTAGTATTAGCGCCCAGAAAGTATTAATCCAATCTAACTGCCTCATTATTATGTAAAGAGGAATCATGGTTACTTGAGATGGTATTATAAGGGTTACTACCATAAATAAAAATAATTTATCATTACCTTTAAACTTCAATTTTGCAAAGGCATATCCTGCCAAACTACTAAAAACTAAATTAAGCAATACCCCTGAGAAGGCTATAATTGTAGTGTTTATAAAATACCTTGCAAATTCCGTTTCTGTAAATATAGTTATGTAATTTTGTAGTGTTACTTCATCTAAAGTTATGCCAAAGTCATAGGCTGAATAAGTTACTTTTAAAGACGTTATCAGCATATATAAAAATGGTACCATAGCACAACAAGCTATTATTAATAAAAGTAAATCTAATAATGTTCTTCTAATAGATTTCATATTTTCCTCCTCCTCAAGTTTAATACATAGAACTATCCCTCTTAATGAATTTCTTTTGCATTATGGTTATTATTGCAATTATAAGGAACAATACGTTAGCCACTGCCATGGCATACCCTGAGTTAAAGTTCTTGAAGTTTAAATTATAGGAATACATTACCATGGTCATAGTCGACATTCCTGGACCTCCCCCTGTTAATGAGTACACTAAATCAAAAACCTGTAAAGACCAGATTGATCCTAAAAAAACTACCATTATAGTAGCAGGCTTTAAAAGTGGAAGAGTTATTCTTCTAAACTGCTGAAACTTATTAGCTCCGTCTACCTTTGCAGCTTCATAATAACTTTGTGGAATATCCATAAGTGCCGCTGTGTATATAACCATAAAATATCCTATGTTTTTCCATATGCTAATTCCCATTAAAGTGTATAAGCTTAGCTTTACATCTCCTAGAAAGTTTACCGGTCCTAGATTAAATACTCCTAATAGTTGATTTATCGGTGAAGTCGAGCCACTGAGCATAGCTTTCCAGACTATTCCCACAGATATCATGGAAGCTATTACTGGAATAAAAATAACTGCCTTTGCAAACTTTCCTATGAATGTTTCTTTTCTACTGTTAATCCAAACAGCTAATATTATAGCAAGTACAGTCTGTATTGGTACTACAAAAATTGCAAACTTTATAGTGTTCCATATAGATATCATGAAGGTTTTATCTGTCAGTAGTCTTTTATAGTTTTCAAGACCGATGAATTCTGCTGGTGTCATTATATTATATTTTGTAAAACTAAAATATGTAGACATAATTATTGGAACTATATAAAAACTAAAAAGTAAAATTCCTAAGGGTAAAATGTATCCATAGGCTTTCCAATTTTCAATCTTTAATTTATGTTTTTTCTTCTGTGAGCTTTCCTCTCGTTTTTCCATAAACTCTCTATCCTTTCCTTAGTATTCTTTTGATATTTCTTATTTTTATATTTATT